>JBJFFE010000066.1:0-6420 GCA_051891435.1 Clostridia bacterium
AAAATATAAAAACCCCGACGAGATTTGGCGGTCGTCTTTTGATATTTTTAATAAAGCAATTACTCACATAAATTACAATTTTTTGTACAATATAGTTTACAAATTTATTTTTTAATATATAATATAAAAAGGTGATGAAAATGAAAAAATATTTATTTACTTCAGAAAGTGTAACAGAAGGACATCCAGATAAAATGTGTGATTTAATTTCAGATACAATTTTAGATGAATGTTTAAAACAAGACAAAAACTCAAGAGTAGCAGTAGAAACATTTGCATCAAAAGATTTAATTACAGTAGCAGGACAAATTACAACTAATGCAAAAATAGATGTAGAAAAAATTGCAAGAGGAGTATTAAAAGAAATAGGATATGATAATGAAAACACAGATATAGATTACAGAACTTGCAAAATAGAAACCAATATTACAAAACAAAGTTCTGATATAGCACTTGGAGTTGATATTGGTGGAGCCGGAGACCAAGGTATTATGTTTGGTTTTGCTTGTGATGAGACTAAAGAATACATGCCATTTGCAATAAGTATAGCGCAAAACTTAGCAAAAAGATTAACTACTGTTAGAAAAGAAAAAATAATAAAAGGCTTAAGACCAGATGGGAAAACACAAGTAACAGTGGAATATGAAGAGGACAAGCCAAAAAGAATTGAAACAGTATTAATATCTACGCAACATGAAGAAAATATTAATTTAGAAGAAATGAAGAAGGAAATAATAGAAAAAGTTATAAAAGAAGTAATAGACGAAAAATATTTAGATGAAAACACAAAAATATATATAAATCCAACAGGAAGATTTGTAATTGGGGGACCACTTGGTGATACAGGACTTACAGGAAGAAAAATAATTGTAGATACTTATGGAGGATATAGCCGTCATGGAGGAGGAGCCTTTTCAGGAAAAGATGCTAGTAAAGTAGATAGGTCTGGAGCTTATATGTTAAGACATATTGCAAAAAATATTGTAGCAAATGGATATGCCAAAAAATGTGAAATTCAAATATCTTATGCAATAGGAAAGGAAGAGCCTTTGTCTATCTATATAGATACTTTTGGGACGAATAGGATACCAGAAGAAGAAATAATAAATAAAATAAAGGAAAAATTTACTTTAACACCAAATGGAATAATACAATATTTGAATTTAAAAGAGCCAATTTATACGCAAACAACGAATTATGGACATTTTGGAAAACCAAACTTACCTTGGGAGCAAATAGTGAAAATGTAACGAAAAATAGAATCAATCATATTATACTTATAGGAGGAAATATGGTTGATTTTATTTTAAATTTACTATTATGGACTTGTGCATTATATGGTTTGATAGAGATAATAAAAAATATTTATTACATATTTTCATGTACCAATTTAAAAACAGATGGAATTTATTTAATTGTTGCATGTAAAAATCAAGAAAACAACATAGAAGCTTATATGAGGTCAGTTTTTTTTAGACTAGTATATGGAAAAGAAGAATACATAAAGGAGTTAATGGTGGCTGACTTAAATTCAGAAGATGATACCTTGGATATTTTGAAAAAACTACAAACAGAGTATAAATATATGAAAATAATAAATTGGAAAAAATGTAAAGAAATAATTGATAATGTGGAAGAGGTTAATAAATAATGAAAATTTAGGCTATTTTGAACGCGTTTCAACTGCATATTTAAAAATTAGTAGGAACACAAGCAATGTTTAAAATTTATGTATGGTTTGTGTTCTTTTTGTTTTAAACATTGAGTTTATATTTATTTTATGCTAAAATTTATATGGTGGTTATTTTGAATATACAAGAAATACAAAAATACTCAGTAGATATATTAAAGGACAATAATATAGAAGATTATAATTTAAAAACTAAACTTTTAATATCTAATGCGATAAATAAACCAAAAGAATATTTAATAATTCATGAAAAAGAAGAATTATCAGAAGAAAAAATAGTGGAAATTAAAAATAATATAAATAAAGTTATAGACGGTTATCCTATTCAATATATAATAAAAAAACAAGAATTTATGGGTTTGGATTTTTTCGTAAATGAAAATGTTCTTATTCCACAACCAGATACGGAAGTTTTGGTAGAAGAAGTTATAAGAATTTCTAAAAATATAGAAAACCCTAAAATCTTAGATTTATGCACAGGAAGTGGAGCAATTTCTGTGGCTGTAAAAAAATATATAATGCGGACTATCAGAAATAACCGGATCAGATATTAGCCCAAAAGCCTTAGAAGTTGCAAAAACAAATGCTAAAAACAATAATGTGGAAATAGAATTTGTAGAATCAGATTTATTTAATGGAATAAATAAAAAATTTAACATTATAGTTTCTAATCCGCCATACATAAAAACAGATGTAATAAATAAGCTAAGTTTAGAAGTTCAAAATGAACCTCATATAGCTCTAGATGGTGGACAAGATGGGTTAGATTTTTACAGACATATAGTAAATAATGCATATCAATATTTAGAAGATGAGGGCTATTTGGCTTTAGAAATTGGTTATGACCAAAAAGATGAGGTTATGGGACTTATTGAAAATAGCAACCAATATAAAGAAATATATTCAAAAAAAGACTTAACTGGAAACGATAGAATAATTTTATGTAGAAAAAAAATGATATAAAATACAATTTATCTATAAAGATAGGAGATAAAAAATGTCTTTTTCATCAGATTTAAAAAATGAATTATTAGAATTAAAAATGTGGGATAATAATAGTAGTTTAAAGCAAGATGAACAATTAGCAAGGCTATGTATTAGAGAAGCATTTATAAAATCTGGATTTGTAAATGCTCCAGATAAAGAATATCATTTAGAAATACTATTTAAAACAAAGAAAAAAGCTGAAGAAATGAAAAATTTAATAGAACAATGTGGTATAGAAAATGTAGGAGTTACTAAAAAAGGAAAAGGCACTATTTTATATATAAAAGATGGGGAAAATATATCACAATTTTTAGCCTTAATAGGAGCTAATAATGCAATGCTTAGATTTGAAGAAACTAGAGTAATCAAAGAAACAAGAAACAACATAAATAGAATAGTAAATTGCGAAACGGCAAACCTAAATAAAACAATAGATGCATCAGTTGAGCAAATAAAGAATATAAAACTATTAAAACAAAAACACAAATTCCACACTTTACCAGAAAACCTACAAGAAATAGCAGAACTAAGAATTAAAAACCCAGATGCATCATATGAAGAACTCGGGAAAATGCTAAAAAAACCAATAGGAAAATCAGGAGTAAGCCACAGGTTAAACAAAATAAATCAAATAGCAACAGAGACATAAAAAAGTTATTTTCTATTCAAATATAAAGTAGCCCAACGCAGGAGTTTCATTTTTCTTTTTTTAGGAGAATCTGAGTAGGGATTACTTAGAGGTGCCTAAAAAAAGAAAAATCAAACTCCGACGAGATTGGGCGGATTTCTTATGAAAAGAAGAAAGGTAAAAAATATGAAAGAACTAGGAATATACATCCACATTCCATTTTGTAAACAAAAATGTACTTATTGCGACTTCATATCATATGGGGATAAAAACAACTTAGTAGAAAAATATATTAGAGAACTAAAGCAAGAAATAAAAAACAATGCAGATAATGTAAATAAATATAAAATTTCTACAATATATATTGGAGGAGGGACACCATCATATATAGAAAGTAAACACATTGTAGAAATTTTAGAAACTATAAAACAAAAATATAATATTGACAAAAATGTAGAAATTACAATAGAAGTAAACCCAGGAACTGTAACAAAAGAAAAGCTACAAGACTATATAAAAGCAGGAATAAATAGAATAAGTATAGGTTTACAAACAACTAATAATCAATTATTACAAGTGATTGGTAGGATACATACATATGAAGAATTTTTAAATACATATAATTTAGCAAGAGATGTAGGCTTTAAAAATATAAATGTGGATTTAATGATAGGTCTTCCAAAACAAACAATAGAAGATGTAAATGAGTCTTTAGAAAAAATAATTAATCTAGAACCAGAACATATATCTGTATATTCATTAATAGTAGAAGAAGGTACTCCAATAGCAAAAAAAATAGAAGCGGGAGAACTGGAATTACCAAGTGAAGAAGTAGAAAGAAAAGAATATTGGCAAGTAAAAGAAACTTTGGAAAGCATAGGTTATAAACATTATGAAATATCAAATTTTGCAAAAGTAGGATATGAATCAAAACATAATATGAATTGTTGGAATCAAAAAGAGTATTTAGGATTTGGAGTAGCAGCACATTCATATATAAACCAAAAACGTTTTTCAAACGTGGAAAAAATAGAAGAATATTTACAAAAAAAAGAGCCTATAATTCATGAAATACAAGACTTAGAAAACCAAAAGAAAGAATATATGCTTTTAGGATTAAGAAAGATAGATGGAATAAAAATATCAAGCTTTAAGAATAAATTTGGATGTAATCCAATAATGGAATTTAAAAATGAATTGAATAAACTAGTAGAAGAAGAACTTATAGAAATAGACCTAGATGAATTAAAACTAACAAACAAAGGAATTGACCTTGCAAATATTGTGTGGGAAGAATTTGTGTAAAAGTGTGCCAGTGGGGGAAGGGACAATACCCATTTTCCACTGACACTAATTTTTTTATCTAATTTTCTTTTCTATCAAACAATTTCACAAAAATTCTTCCAACACCAATCATTGTAAATAAGAACATTACAATTGCTCCAACAAAAGGTATTTTAGAAATTAGGAATAATGCTAAAGAAATTAAACTTACTATTAAATAAATATTTAATTTCTCTTTAAATAATTTAGCAATATCTAAAACAAAAAGAGGAATTGCTAAAAATAGTATTAATATATAAGCAAATATTAAAGTAAAGCTTAATGTAGTTCCTATATTAATTAAAATTAATAATATAGCAAGAACTATCACCGCAAAAATACTAAGTAGTCCAATTCCCAATGCTGCAAATGTATTTGAAACTTTTATTCCATGTGTTTTGCCTGTGTAATTTTTAGATATTAAGTTAAATATTAAAACAATAACTAAAACATACGCTACAAAAGTTAGTAAGTCTAAAATAAACCATTTTAGATTGAAAGAAGATTTATGTTTATTTTCATTATAAGTAGAATAGTTGATATCTCCTCCAACAATAGAGTCTTCAATATTTATTTCTTCGCTAGATGAATAATCTAAACTGCCTTTTATTAGACACTTTACAGGTGAATCTTCTTGTAAATTTATAAAATTTAGTTCTTTAGATTTTATAAAAGCATTTCCGTCAATTTCTCCGGAAAAATCAAATTTATCAGAATTTGCTTCTAAGTCCCCATATAATAAGAAATCTGATGTAGTAGATATTTCAGTAGAATCAATATAAGCATTTCTGTGTATTACTGAATTTAAAATTGTTTTTTCTGAAGAAAGATGCAAATCATTATAAATAGAACCATAATAATTCATACTAAAATTTTTAGAAGTTGCATAAACACTGTTTGTTATTTTACCATTTATGAGAATATCGCTACCTATTGCAAATAGATTACCATAAATAGTAGAAGATTTTTGAATATCTATACTATTTGCAAGCACATAAAGATCTCCATGAATTTCAGAGCCAGGTTCTAATATAAATTCATCACAAATAACAAAAGAATTACCATTTACTGTTGAATGGGAATTTATTTTATCAATTGAATAATTATTGTCTTTGGAAATAGCATCTGAATATGTTACATTTGATTTTAATGTTACTTTATTAGAAGTTATATAAAGATTACCATTTATTAAAGAAGTATCTAATAAAACAAAATCTTTAGATGAAACAAAAACATTACCATCAATTTCGCCATCTAATAAATATGAATCTTCATTTATAAATAAATCTGAATCAATTAGTTTAGATTCACTATTTTCCCTTTCGTCTAATGTTAATAAATCTGTAGCAAAGACTGATGAAGTAAAAATAAAAAATAATATAAAAACTAGTGTAAAAATTTTTCTTTTCAAAATAAAAACCTCCTATAAAATAATATAAATAAATATATAATTTAATGCTAAAAAAGTCAATAAAAATTAATATAATTGTATATCTAGGGGGAAACATAAACTAGTACTCCTAGATTTACAATCCTTGTTAATGCTCAGTAAGCATAATTGAAAAGAAAATCGGTAAAAAATCCTTGCAAAAAAATTACACATATGTTACTATAAAAATGTAAAAAAACTAAAAATAAAAAACAAAAGAGGAGGAAAAATATGTTAGAAGCTGTAATCGTTGGCGCTGTACACACACACACACACACACACAAGTAGTTCTAGATAACATATTTTTTAGAATATTCAAAAAAAGAAACAAAGACCCGTGTTATGGTCTTAGGTTGTTGTACC
>JBJFFE010000067.1:0-6233 GCA_051891435.1 Clostridia bacterium
ACAAAAGTTCAATTCTTGTTCCTTTCGGATACTGCTTTCGCAATTCTACAGCCATTCGGTATTTTCTTTCATAATCGTTCATCGTAAAACACCTCCTTTCTTAGTTTTATATATAAAAAAATAACCCACATTTCTGTGAGCTATTTTTTTGCAATATTAAGTTTTACACCTTTATAATATGGCCGAAGTGTATTTTAATAATAACCTTTCAACTCTCTGGCTCTTTCACATTGAGACTCACTTTTAAAGCTATCACCTATGGTATTTAAGATATAAGATGTTCGAGGATATGATATTCGCAACTTTTCTGCATAATCATAATATTTTTTGGCTATCTTCTCCTCTTCATCTCCACCGGTAACAGCATGTACTCCTCTTTGATTAAATAAGCCAATTCTAAAATTGTTTTCCAAGATTTCAGAAGAATTAAGTTCGAAAAATTCCCGAACATATTTATGTGGCCAAACTCCGTCTTCATCAATGGGTGAATATGAAAGAATTTTACCTATTTCTATATCGCAGGCTTTTTTATATTTTTTCTCTTCGGCTAATTTCCTTACTTCGGTTATCCAATTGTTGAAGTGTCCTTTGTCAATTTGATTTTCTTGTTGTCCAGGGAGTCGTTTTATTCTTCCTAATACTTCGAATGCATTGTTCACAATTGATTTGTTTATTTTCTGTATTGCGTTATTATCGTATTCGTCATTTTTATAGTAGTATGAAATAATTTCTAAAAATAATGACGGCTCACTCAATAAGTTTTCTATTAGACATTTGGGTTCAAAATCCAAATCAAATTTTTGTACATAAGCAAACTCCAATTGTGAAACCTGTAAGGTGTCTACATTCTTGTCATTATATAGTTTTTCAAATAATTTTTCCAATTCATAACTACTAATACTATTTAAACAAATACCATTGTTTTCTGAATTAGGATGATATGATAATCCTTTATGTAATGCTTCTAAAATCAATTCAGAATTACCAAAGTCTTCAAAATACAATTGCCTCATAACAGAATAAGGTCTATTAACCTGTAAAAGCTTTATCATACAATCTTGTGCGAATTCCTTTTCTTCAGGCAATATCCACGCATCAACATTCTCCCAGTAAGCAATTTGCTGTTCTTTGGACATTTTATCTATCAATTCTATTACATCAGGTTTAATTGGAAGCTGGTTAATTATAAATTGTACGTCTTCACTTCCATTTTCTAATAGTGGATGGAAAAACGTTATACCCTTTATGTAATACATTGAATTGACCAACATTTCAATAAATCTTGGTATTTCATTATGTGCTGTTTTAATGAAATCAATAGTAATATTATCAACATATTTTGAACTTGTTAAAGAGTTTGCTAACAGACTAATATCTGAAACCTGGGGTACAATCTGGTATAATGAACCAAATCCAAATTCATCAAGAGTTTTTTCTAAAGCTTCAACACGTTCTTTTTGCAATTCATTTTTCTCTTTTTCATAATCGTAGTTTCCTTTATCAAACACACAAGGATTCAAACCATAAAAATCATATGAATAAAAGGCAACATATTTCAAAGGAGAGTTCGGAAGCAACAAATTATACAATTGTTCCAGCTTATTTAAAGTTTTTTCAGGTAAACTCCAATCTGCATTTGCAAATTTCTTGTGTCGACTTATTTTGCAAATCAAATCTTTACAAAGCTTCAGCTTGTCCTCGTCTGGAATACTCACTATTAAATCATTTTTATCAACTTTCAGAGTTTCAAATGCTTTGTCGAATATCGGAAAATATTTGATTATTATTTTCCAGTCATCATAACACGCAGTAAGCGTTTTTACAAAATGTTCCGCTATTATTTCTATTGAATTATAGTAATCTTTTTTTGTAACCTCAATTTTTTTCTTTTCTATATATCTCCATTGAAACTCCGAAAGATTACCTACTATTCCTGAGCCTGAAGGGAATAAAGTGTTTATTAGGTTTCTTCCTGTAAAATAATATTCTTCGATTATCTTATTTAATAATATAATCCTATCTTCTGAAGATAAAGCACCTTGAGGATACCATAAACAAAAGAATTTATATAATGAGTCTATTGGCGAATTTGTCATTTTATAATTAAACTTTTTTTCTGCAATTCTTACCAGTGAATATACAGACCTTACACAGTATTGTTCAAGCCACATAAGTTTTTCTAATGCCCATAAAATACTTGTGTAATAGGTTCTACCAAAAAAAGAACTGTCTAAATTCTCAAACAGACACCAAAACGCACTTGCTTCATCTTTGATATTTTTTTCAATAACACTTGCTATTACATCAGGTGTTGCTTCAACAAAATCAGGTATGTACTCACAAATTGTAAACCAATCTTGTCTTGAGTTGAGTTTATCAAAAATTTCAGTAACTAAAGCATTACATTCGTTAACACTGTTTGAACAAAATCCAGATGTTTTATCATCTTCTCCGAATTCAACAATTTTTGTCATTGATAATATCAAGCCTTTTTTAAAACGACTTGAAAATCTTGGCCGCTTATCATATAAAGAAGCAAAGGGCTGTTTTTCCTCGGGTAATTCATATACTGGATCTTTTGCCGAGAAAACCATTTTTATACACTCTTTATATCTTTTAAAATTATCACCTGTAATGAATTGCAATAAAATGTCCCATAATTCATTTACAGATATACATGCAAATGAATTATCCAAATTGAAAATTGGTGCATTATCTCCAACAGTAAAATTTTGTATAGATTCAATATATTCATCAAAACTCTTCCCGGATAATAATTCTATTGCTTCTTTATCGCCATTATAGTTACTATCCCAAGCATTAGCCAATAATGCCGGAACTAAAAATTTAACATCGTTTTGCTGAAACCAATAAGGTATCTTTAAATTAACATCACTTGTTAGTTTTTGTAAAAGGGGAGAAAATCTGCATTTAACATCAGAAGTCATTTTATCAGCTTCATTAGCGTTATATCCAATGCTTTCTAAACTAGCACTGAAATCACGACGCCTTCTGCTTGAAAGGTGGCATCTTGCAGAATTTTTATATAATAGATCAATAGGTCCGTTTTTTTCAGTAGGAATTATTATTGTTCCTTGAATATTGATTTGATCTTTTTCATTTTTAAAAGCGGGAATAATTATAGAATCATTAAAATTCTGACAGGCATTATTTAAAGCTTCAGAAGATAATGCGACTATTATTTTAGATAAAAGCTGTTTGTGTTTTATATCTTGATTCTCTAAAAGTTCTGCAGCAATAGTAAGTATTCCTTCTATTTTTGACTCGGTAGATAGAATAATAAGTTTTTCATTTTTCTCTATCAAATTAATTATTTCTTCTGTTATAAGTTTTTCTCTTCCCTTACGAAAGAATTCAGCCGTTAACTGTGGCTTTGTTTTACTAACAATACTATCCCAATAAGTTCCCAAATCCACCAAATCATAAACATCTTTACCTATAATTTTAGAAAACCATACGGAGACAGAAGGGCATTGATCCAACCACATTTCAAGATTATTTGCATCCATGATGCGTACATTTTTCCATATTCCTTCTTTTTGTTTTTGTAAAGTGAATTCTGCAATACCTTCTCTATGGTTCCATATCCTACTTGTTACAAAACAAAATGTTGTTTGCTTTGGATCTACACCATTAGGATTTTCGGATCTTTTGTTATAGTCTTCGTTAAACTTTTCTTTTATATTTTTATCAGTACCACACTCCCATACAGACATACCATCTGGATAAAAAGGATTGTTGTCAGTGGTTTTTATATATCCATCATATCCGTTATATTGTACAGCATTCTCAAACGGAAAATGGTGATCTTCAATATTATTTGAAGAAGCCAAAATTAGTTTCCATAACAACTTTGGCAAAAGTTCCTGAGCCCTACGAGGATTCATGTTTGTCCAATTTTCAATATCGCTTGCTTTAATAGATAAAATATTCATATTTATACTTCCTTAAGTTGTTTTTTATATTCATTGTATTGTATGATATGATAATTGATACCAATATCAATTTTGACATAATTATATACTCCAAAATAGGAATACAAAGTTTTGGAAAAGAATATAATATATTTTAGAAATATAATCACTCTTATTGAGCATGACAAATATTCAAATCCACCATAACGCTCCAAAACCATGCTTTATAGATATATTTTATTTTAAACTGATTTTCAGTTAAAACATTGTATCTTGTACAATACTAAAAATATGTAATATAATAGGAAAAAGAACGGCTCAACTTCACAGTTAAGCCATCCTTCTTCCTATACTTTGATATAATACAGCTATTACGATATAAACATAATCAATCACATATTTTAATTTACTAACTTATTTCATTGATAATATCAATACACTCTTGTTGTTTTGATTGTATTTTATCACACCACTTGTCGACTGTATCCTTACTTGTAGAATTATATAATTCTATAAGTGAAGACGTATACAAGCTGTAATCAAACATATTATTTTTGAGTTCATTAATTTTTTTCCAATTGTTAAAACAATTATCATACAAAAAAATGCTCAAATCCTCATATAATAATCTAATTTGATTGTTGTGATTTTTTAATTTTTCGAGCGAAAACTGATTGCCACTAAAAGAAACTTTGCCAAATTCTAGATATATTGAAAATATAATCTCATTTTTCTTATTTCTCACCTTTTTCTGTTCAAAAAACAAAACTACAATCCCTGTAGGCACTGCAAAAACACATCCAGTGAATATTGCAATTATTGTTTCTTTTAAAAGTGAACAAAAGTCTTTGTAATATTCAAAAACAAAAAGCAATAACAAAAACGAAATTACCAAAGACCCTACTAATATAAAACTGACGACTCTATTGTATTTGCTCATTTTATCGTGGTTTTTTTCTAAACGTTTTAACGCTAGCCCAAACTACATTTTTACCTGTTATATCTGATATTTTCTTTCTGTCCTTTTTGTTCTTATCTTTTTCTATTATAATTATTTCTTTATTTTCAGGTATTTTACCAACCCTCTTCTTCAAAAACTAGTGGGAACCAACTGGATATTTTTCACCTTTAGCTAAATTTTTCATTTATACAATCTCCCTCTATCTGTAAAAGAAATTCTGTAGAATAGAATTTCTATGAAATTCACTAATGCATCGGTTTGTATTAATACATCGGTCGTATTTAATTTTACATATTTTGAGGGTTATTGTCAAGTATTTCCTGCTATTATACTCAACAAACTTCGTAATTCTTTTTTCATTTTTTATATTATTTTAACAAAATATACTATTCAATATTTTTATTTTTGATTTGAACGAAATATTAATATAATTTATTAACTCAAATCAAAAAAATAGCATATATATTTCAGTACCTGTTTTTCATAATTAAAAATGTTTCTTATATTAGATCTTATCCATTCAAACTATACATCATTATAAATCATCCATTGATGTTTTATATCTAAAAAACTTGCTTAGTAATAAAAATCAACTGAAATATTGCATTTTCAAGAATCATTGTTTCGTTATGTAATGTATTAATAAAAAATCACCCAGTATATACAGATGATCAAGAGACCATTAATATGAATAGTAACGAATCTAAATCAAAAAGCTTATAATAATATAGCAATCAAAATGAATCTTAAGAAATTTTACAATATATCTTGCAGATAAATATGAACATGTTGTGCTAATCGAATATTATCTAAACATCTTGCAATCTATGTATTAGTAATGTGTTATATCAA
Source organism: Clostridia bacterium (assembly GCA_051891435.1). GTDB lineage: Bacteria > Bacillota > Clostridia > TANB77 > CAG-508 > UMGS1933. Next base: position 5,749 of record JBJFFE010000067.1, read on the forward strand.
ACACTATAAAATTTCCTTTTTCTGGAAATAACATTTTCTGGCTACTATACTTAAGGATGCAAATACAGATATAGATATATCCTGTAAAAATTTGAGTCACTTTATATAGTGTACATAGTATTATTGAAAATGGATACCTATATCTAATACAATCCAAAGGATTACATGCCACATCCTAATTTAATAACTTTAATTATCATAAAGGTAATTCAAATACAATAAAATGTCAGCCATTTGGATTTTGCAAAAAAATTTAGACAGCAAAATTTATTTATAAAAAATATTAAGTTTGAAATGAAATAAGTATTTGACTAATTTATTAGTTTTTATCAAAATTGCTTATGACCACTAAACGACCACACATTTTCAATAATACATGGAAATAATGGAAATTATGAGTGTAACAGATGGACAAAACAATGCTAAAAGCGGCTTAAAACCATATAATTGAGACTTATCATTAGGGCTACGAACCAGAAGGTCGG
>JBJFFE010000068.1:0-5991 GCA_051891435.1 Clostridia bacterium
ATAAAAAATAAATAATTAATTATTTAAAAAATAAAATAATAAAAAATAAATAATTAATTGTTAAAAAATAAAATAATAAAAAATAATTAATTAATTGTTAAAAAATAAAATAATTAAAATAAATTATCAAAATCTCTTTTTATTTAATATATTATAATAATTAAATAAAAGGAGGTTTTTTATGAGCTTAGGTTTATGTTTAGCTCGGTGGTGGTGTTAAGGGTGCTGCACATATTGGAGTACTTAAGGCTTTAGAAGAAAATAATATAAAAATAGATTATATTTCTGGAACATCTTCAGGAAGTATTGTAGCAACTTTATATGCAATAGGATATTCACCAGATGAAATTTATTCTTTGTTTAAAAAATTCTCAAAAAAAATAAAATATGTGGATATAAAAAATATTTTTAAATTAATTTATGGAATTATTTTTAATGGCAAAATAATAATTAATGGATTAAATAGTGGCGATATTATTGAAAAAATAATTAATGAAGAATGTAGTAAAAAAAATATAAAAAATATTAATCAAATAAAAATGCCATTAATAATTCCTGCGGTAGATTTATATTCTGGAAATATTTATTGTTTTATATCACAAAGTAAAAGAAAAGAAATATCGAATAAAACCATATATATAAATGATGTAGAAATAGGCAAAGCTGTACGAGCAAGTTGTAGTTATCCAGTAGTATTTTCACCATGTAATTATAAAAATATAGATTTAATAGATGGAGGAGTAAGAGAAAATGTACCATGGAAAGAAACTAAAGAAATAGGAGCAGATAAGGTCTTAAGTGTAGTATTTGAAAAAAATATTAAAGAAAAAACATGTGATAATATAGTGGATGTAATTAGTAATTCAATAAATATTTTAAATGATGAGTTAGCAAACTATGAAATAGACGGGACAGATTATTTAATAAAAATAAAAACAAAAAAAATTGGATTATTAGATATGGATAAGATAGATGAGCTATATAAGCTTGGATATGATGAGACAAAAAAACAAATAAAAAAATTAAATTTATAAAAATTATTATAAAAGTTAAATATATATTTTTGAAATTTCCGTTCTCCAAGGCGTTTAAGATAGTATAAATTCGAATGGTAGTAACACACTCTAATTTTCATTAACAATAACTAAGTAGGGTCGAACTCAATTTAAAAAATATATATTTAACTGTTTATTTATTTAAAATAAACAGTTCTAAAATTCCTTAATAAATAATATTATTTAAAAAAATTATTTAGACAAGGAGTTTTGTTATGAAAATTAAAAAAATATTATTGTATGTTGGAATTATATTAGGGGTGGCTTTAGTTATTTATTTAGGATGGCTAGTAATGGTAAATAAAAATTCCGAGAAAAATGAGGTGCAGGAAATTATTCCAGAAGAAGAAATAAGCAATATTCAACTAAGACAAACAATAATAACTCTGTATTTCATGGAAAAACAAACAGGAGAATTACAACCAGAAGCACGACAAATTGATGCTAGATTGTTATTAGAAAACCCATACCAAGTGTTAATAAATATGTTAATAGAGGGACCTAAAAATGAACAATTAATGGGGTTATTTCCCGATGGTACAAAGGTAAATAATGTAGAAATAAAAGAAGGAATTGTTTATATAGATTTTTCAAAAGAATTTATTAATGAACAAAAATTAGGAGAAGAGCAAGAAAAGAAAATAATAAATTCAATATTAAAAACATTATTAGAATTAAGTGAGGTAAATGGAATAAAAATATTAGTAGACGGAGAAGAAAATATGTGTTTCCCAGATGAGGCAGTAAAATTTAACAAAATTTTTTATTTAGAATAATTTATTTAAACCACTTAAAAAGGCAAAGAGCAATTTTTGCCTTTTTTATATTACATAAAAAGGAATTTACTTCTCTTAAAGATTTTACACAACAGTCTTTTTTTTTTGAAAAATTAAATTTTTTATTATTATCATTACCTCTTGAGTTTGAGAAAATTTCCATTTAACCACCTTTAATTTTATAAATTGTAATTTGTAAGGGGAATTTGTTTTTAAAGGCGTAGGGGTCGGGTTCCACCCCGACCCGATAAATATTGTAAAAATTCGTTTTGAGGGCAAGGGTGGAACCTTGCCCCTACAACATTCGCCATAAACATTTCTTCTACAAATTACAATTTATTTTATTTCTCTTTAAATTTCATAAAATATATTATATAATATTCAAAGAAAATAAATTTGCTACGGAGAGATTATGAATATTAAATTAAAAGAAAATGAAAGAATAGATGATTTAGAATTTAATAATTTAAAAATAATACAAAATGAAAAAGAATTTTGTTTTGGAATGGATGCAGTTTTATTATCTGATTTTGCAAAAGATATAAAACAAAATAGTAAAATTATTGATTTTGGCACAGGTACAGGAATATTACCAATTCTTTTATCTGGCAAAACAGAAAATACTGAAATTTATGGTGTAGAAATTCAAGAAAAAATGGCAGAAATGGCAACAAGAAGTGTAAAACTAAATAGATTAGAAAATAGAATAAAAATAATAAATGAGGATATAAAAAATTTAAAAAATATATTTAAAAAAAATACATTTGATGTAGTAATAACGAACCCACCATATAAAATAAATAATACCGGATTAAAAAATGAAAATGAAGGAAAATTAATTTCTAGACATGAGGTAAAATGCAATTTAGAAGATATAATAATTTCAGCAAAAGATATGTTAAAAGACAAAGGCGTTTTTTATATGGTGCATAGACCAGAAAGAATTGTTGATATTTGCGAGCTTTTAAGAAAATATAAAATAGAGCCAAAAATTATAAGATTTGTTTATCCTAAAAAAGAAAAAGAAGCAAATTTGGTATTAATAAAATCAGTAAAAAATGCAAGAAAATTTTTAAAAATCGAGAAGCCGTTAATTATTTATGAAGAAAATGGGGATTACAAAGAAGAAATTTTTAAAATTTATAATAAAAAACAAACCTAAATTTGGATGTGAGAAATTATGATATAATCTCAGCCGTTTTGTATATTTTATAAAAAATTAAATTTGACAGCCCTTTGAGGCGGGGGAAGACCCGCGTACGCCTTGGAGAATTTAATTTTTTAGAAAATCATACAAAAGGTAGGCTGAGGAAATGACATATAAGTTATAATTCATAAAAAGGAGATTATTATGAACGGAAAATTATATTTAGTTGCAACACCAATTGGAAATTTAGAAGATATTACATTAAGAGCGATAAGAATATTAAAAGAAGTTGATTTAATTGCAGCAGAAGATACCAGACATACATTAAAATTATTAAACCATTTAGAAATAAAAAAACCATTAATTAGTTACTATAAACAAATAGAAAAAACAAAATCTAATTTATTAATAGAAGAATTAAAAGACGGGAAAAATATTGCACTTGTTTCTGATGCAGGAACACCTCGGAATATCAGATCCACGGTGCAGAAATTGTAAAAAATGCAATTAAAAATAATATAGAAATAATACCAATACCTGGAGCTTGTGCAGCAATTAATGCTATTATTTCTTCTGGACTAGATACAAATGAATTTTATTTTATAGGATTTTTACCAGTGAATAAAAAAGAAAAAAAGGAAAAATTAGAAGAAATAAAAAAAATAAATAGTACATTAATTTTTTATGAGGCACCACATAAATTAATAAACACATTACAAGCAATGCTTGATATTTTAGGAGATAGACAAATTGTTTTGGCTAGGGAAATAACAAAAATACATGAGGAGTTTTTAAGAGGTTCTATCTCACAAATACTAGAAAATTATAAAGAACCAAAAGGCGAATTTGTTATTATTGTAGAAAAATCAAATGAAAATAATGAAGAAAAAGATTTTTTATTAAATTTAAATTTAGAAGAACATTATAAATATTATGAAAAAAAAGGTTTAGAAAAGAAAGAAATAATAAAAAAAATAGCAAAAGATAAAAATAAAAATAAAAATGAAATTTATCAATATTTTTTAGATAAAAAATAAACCCCAAAAATGGGGTTATTTTTATTTCTTATTTGCTAGAGCTTTCGCACATTTTTCGCAGACTTGTTTCCCTTGAAAATCAATTAATTTTTTTGAACTATTGCAAAAAATACAGTTTGGTTCATATTTCTTTAGTATAATTGAGGTACCGTCAACATATATTTCCATTGGATCTTTCTCAGTTATTCCAAATTTATTTCTTAATTCAATAGGTATAACAACTCTACCTAATTCATCTACTCTTCTAATTATTCCTGTTGCTTTCATTAATACTACCTCCTAAAAAATTACAAAATTCGACATACTTTTGATGTAAAAATATAATACCATAAAAAATATTAAGGGTCAATAAAAATAAAAAAAATTTCCTTTTTTTGGTAATGATTTTTAAAAAAGAAGCATAAATAATTAATAGTTTGTATTTTAGATATTTAATAATTATTATTAAATAATATTTGATTAAAGATTAATTAGGAGAAGTATGTTAAATAAAATTTGGCCAGTATTCTTAATTATTTCATTTATTTATGCAATTTTTTCGGGAAGATTACCAGAAACTAATAATTCTATTTTCGAATACACAGCAAGTGCAGTAAATTTAGGTTTGACTTTAGTCGGAACTATGTGCTTATGGTGTGGAATTATAAAAATTGCGATGAAAACCAGTATAATAAATAAATTAATAAAGTTATTTAAACCATTATTAAAAAAATTATTTCCTGAAATTAGTGAAAATGATGAAATCCATAAAGAAATTTCTATGAATATAATTGCTAATTTATTAGGACTAGGGAATGCTGCGACCCCATTAGGATTAAAGGCAATGAAAAGTTTGCAAAAAACAAATAAAAATAAAAAAGAACTATCAAATTCTATGGCAATGTTAATCGTTTTAAATACAGCATCAATACAAATAATACCAACAACAGTTATTGCAATAAGAAATTCATTAGGTTCTACAGAACCAACAAAAATGTTAGTTCCAATTTGGATTGCAACTATATGTGCAGCAGTAGCTGCAGTTACAGCTACAAAAATATTTATGAAAAAGTGGTAATTTTAATGAAAATAATAAATTATTTTTCTAATTTAGCAATTCCATTAATTTTTTTAATAATTTTATTATATGGAATAAAAGAAAAAAAGCCTGTTTTTGACATTTTTTTAGAAGGAGCTAAAGATGGAATTGAAATAGTTATTAATATTTTCCCAACGTTAATAGGTTTATTCGTTGCTATAGGAGTTCTTAGAAGCTCAGGAATTTTAGAGTTCATAATTAATTTAATTTCTCCAATTACAAATATCTTGGGATTTCCTAAAGAAATTATGCCACTAGCAATACTTAGACCAATTTCACGGAAGTGCATCGATTGCGGTAGGAACAGATATAATGAAAACATATGGTGTGGATAGTAAAATTGGTTTAATTGTTGCGACAATAATGGGCTCTACTGAAACTACACTTTATACTATTGCTGTATATACAAGTGTTGTGAAAATAAAGAAAACAAGGTTCGTTCTTTGGGCAGCTTTGATTGGAGATTTTGTTGGAATGTTGGTTTCTGTAATAATTTGGCAGATTTTGTCGTAAAAAAATAATTGACAAATTTTGGAAAAGGTAGTATTATATTTATATCAAAAATTTTTATTCAAAAAAATTCTTTTAGAGATAAATAAAAAATTTATTTCTTATTATTTTTTTCATATATTTTTTACTGTCAGACAATTTCTTATAAAAATCAAGTAAAAAAGATATTAAAAAAGTTAAATTAATAAAATGCTTTGTTTAGTACAAAGTGTAGTTTGTAGGGGGCGCAGTCTTCGGCGCCCCGTAATGAGAAATTTAATGTATCTGCGGGTCGCCCAGGAGTGCGACCCCTACGATGTTTGCCAACAATATTTGCCTTACAAATTACAATTCATCATACTAAATAACAAGATTAACACAAGTTTTTTATCTTGTAGGGGTAACTTCC
>JBJFFE010000069.1:0-88610 GCA_051891435.1 Clostridia bacterium
AAGCAACGAGCAATTTAAAATATAAAAACCCCGACGAGATTTGGCGGACGTCTTTATATATCTTCAATAAAACAATTACTCGTACAAATTATAATTTATCTTATTAAAGGAGGACATATGTTAAAAGAAAAAATCAAAAATTTTATAACTAAAAAAACAGATGGAAACAATAAAAAAAATATTGAAAATTTAGTGGTATTTTTAATATTACTTATAATCACTGTAATAGCAATAAATGCTATATGGAGTAAAGATGAAGCAGAAGAAGAAAAAGATAATGCTAGTAGTTATAAAGTTCTAGCAGATAATGTAGCAAGTGATAGTAATATTTCAGAAACAAATGAATATGATTTAGAAACTGAGTTAGAGGACATACTGTCTAAAATGCAGGGAGTAGGAAGTGTTAAAGTACTTGTTACATATTCACAAACAAGCTCTGTAATTCCAATGTATAGCCAAACTGAAAGTACAAGTTCTACAGAAGAGACTGATTCAGGAGGGGGAACAAGGAAACAGGAGTCTTCAAACATAAATAAAGAAGTTATTACAGATGGAAATAATAAAGCAATAACTCAAACTGTGGTATTACCAAAAGTTGAAGGAGCAATAGTAATTGCGGAAGGGGGAGGAAATGCTACAATAAAAGCAGATATTATTCAAGCAGTTGCTTCTGTAACAGGGGTTGCTACATATAAAATTCAAGTATTTGAAATGGAAAAATAGGAGGTTATATGAAGATTATAAAGAGAAATCAGTTAATTATTTTAGTAATTTCATTAATGTTAATTACAGCAGGATATTTAAATTTTACAACAGATAATAATACGGTTCCAACGTCTCAGTTAATGGCAGAACTTGGAGATGCAACACTAGTTAGTACTAATGCAATACTAGAAAACAGTACAAATGAAACAGAAAATGCAATTGTAGAAAATAATAATATAGAAGATACTACAGAAAATGAAGTAAATAATACAGAAGAAAATGCAGAAGTAGAAACAAGTGTGCCAGTGGCTGATGATAATACATATTTTACAACATCAAAACTAGAAAGAGAAAATATGTATTCGCAAATGCTAGAAACATATCAGAAAATATATAATAATACAGAAACAAGTAGCAACCAAAAAACTTCAGCATTAAATGAAATTGCTAATATAAATAAAACTAAAAATGCAATAATGATAGCAGAAAATTTAATTTCGGCAAAAGGATTTAAAAATGTAGTTATTTTTGTAAATGATAACAGTGTTAGTGTAATTGTGGGAGAACAAGAACTTCAAACAGAACAAATAGCACAAATACAAAACATAGTATCAAGAGAATTAAATGTGGATGCGGGAATAATACATATAAGTACAAAGTAAATTTGCATATTTTATGTAAATATGATATAATGTAATTGTTCTTCAATAGAAGGATAAAAAATTATAAAGGAGAAAACAAGATGAATTGCAACACACGAGACACTTTTTTAAAGGAGCTTTCCGAGAATCGGAGATGTGTCACTATTTTTTTGGTGAGTGGCTACCAGATTCACGGAGTTATTGTGGAATATGATGATGTGAGCATCAAGGTCTGCTGCAATGGCAGATACCAGTTGGTTTTCATGAACGTCATTTCCACGGTGGATCCTGGATAAGTGATTCCTTGCCACCCTGGATTACTGGGGTGGTTTTCTTTATTATACTTTCAAAATTTTTGCTTGCTATTTTTATATGTTTGTGATAAAATTTTAAACATTATAAGGGAAATAAAAGGAGTGAGCTGGAAGTTATGAGTGAAAATAAAAAGTTTTATGTAACAACACCAATTTATTATCCAAGTGGAAGATTTCATATAGGAACAGCATATACAACAACACTTGCATATTCATTAAAAAGATATAAAGAGCTAAGAGGATATGATTCATACATGTTAACTGGTTTAGATGAGCATGGACAAAAAATACAAGAGGTTGCTTTATCTAAAGGAAAAACAGAGCAAGAGTATGTAGATGAAATAGCTGAGATTGCAAAAACATTATGGGCAAAAATGAAACTTCAATATGATGATTTTATTAGAACTACTGAACCTAGACATGAAAAAGTAGTAGAAAAGATTTTTACAAAATTCATGGAAAATGGTGATATATATAAAGGAGAGTATGAGGGCTGGTATTGTACTCCTTGCGAAACATATTTTACACCTACACAATTAGTAGATGGTAAATGTCCAGATTGTGGTAGAGAAGTTAAGAAAATGAAAGAGGAAGCATATTTCTTCAATATGAAAAAATATCAAGATAGATTAATAAAATTTTATGAAGAAAATCCACATTTTATAGATCCAGAATTTAGAAAAAATGAAATATTTAATAATTTTATAAAACCAGGATTAGAAGATCTATGTATAACTCGTACAAGTTTTGATTGGGGAATAAAAGTAAAAGGCGATGAAAAACATGTTATATATGTTTGGCTAGATGCACTTACAAACTATATTTCAGCATTAGGCTATATGTCAGACGATGAAACAAAATTCAATAAGTACTGGCCTGCAGATGTACAAATAGTAGGAAAAGACATAATAAGATTTCATGCTATTTATTGGCCAATATTCCTAATGGCTTTAGATTTACCAATGCCAAAAAAATTACTTGTACATGGTTGGGTAATGATGAAGGATGGAAAAATGTCTAAATCTAAAGGAAATGTTATATATCCAGAGGTTTTAATTGATAGATATGGACTAGATGCTACAAAATATTTCTTACTTAAGGTTTTAAATGGAGGACAAGATGGTGTATTTACACCAGAAGCATTTATAGAAAAATATAATTCAGAATTATGTAATGATTTAGGAAATTTATTAAATAGAACAATAGGAATGGTTAATAAATATTTTGGAGGAGTAATTCCTGAAAAACCTAAAACTTTAACAAATCTAGATAAAGAACTAGAAGAATTTATAAATGAAAAAATTAAACTTGCAGAAGAATATATGGATGAAGCACATGTGTGTGATGCATTAGATGAAATATGGAAAATTATATCAAGAGCTAACAAATATATAGATGAGACAATGCCTTGGACATTATTTAAAGAAGAAAAAATTGATGAATTAAATAATGTAATGTATCATTTGGTTGAAACATTAAGAAAGGTTGCAATATTAATTATGCCATGTATGGAGGATACATCTGCAAAAATGTTTAATCAATTGGGAATAAATGATGAGTACTTAAAAACATGGGAAAGTGTAAAAAAATATCCAGAAACAAAAGGCTTAAAAGTAGTGGAAAAAGGGGAGCCAATATTTGTAAGATTAGATGTAGAACAAGAAACAGAATTTTTAAAGAACGAAATGAGCAAGAAATAAAACTAAAAAAGGGGTAGGAATAAAATCTATCCCTTTTATAAAATTTAATATTAATTTAATATTTATATAATAATTTATGAGGAACAAGATAAAAATATTAAAAACTAGTATGTGCTGGGAGGATTGAAATGGCGTTTATAGAGTTTAAAAATGTTAATAAAGAATATAAAATGGGAGAAATAACAATAAAAGCCTTATCAAACACTAACTTTAATGTGGAAAAAGGAGAACTAGTTGTTATAGTTGGACCATCAGGTGCAGGAAAGACTACAACATTAAATATATTAGGTGGAATGGATACAGCTTCGTCTGGCGAGGTAGTAGTTGATGGCAAAAGTATTACAAATTTAAAAAATAAAGATTTAATAAAATATAGAAGAGAAGATATAGGATTTGTATTCCAATTTTATAATTTAGTACAAAATTTAACTGCAAAAGAAAATGTAGAATTAGCAACTCAAATTTGTAAAAATTCTTTAGATACAATAGAGGTGTTAGAAAAAGTTGGGTTAAAAGATAGAATAAATAATTTCCCATCACAACTATCTGGAGGGGAACAACAAAGAGTAGCAATAGCAAGAGCTATAGCTAAAAATCCAAAATTATTACTTTGTGATGAACCAACACGGTGCATTAGATTACAAAACAGGAAAACAAATTTTAAAACTTTTACAAGATACTTGTAGAAAAGAAAAAATGACAGTTATTATTATTACACATAATACAGCAATAGCACCTATGGCAGACAAAATTGTATATTTTAAAAATGGAACAGCAGAAAAAATACAAATAAATGAAAATCCTATATCAGTAGAAGATATAGAATGGTAGGAGATGCAAAATAATGAAAAAAGCATTACTTAAAGATAGTGTAAAAGAAATAAAAAATACGTTTAAAAGATTTATATCCATACTATTAATGGCTTTTTTAGGTGTGGGCTTTTTCGCAGGGTTAAGAGCAACATCTCCAGATATGGTAGATACAATAGACAAATATTACGATGAACAAAATGTATATGATATACAAGTAATATCAACATTAGGCTTAACAAGTGATGATATAGAAGCAATAAAAAATATAGAAAATGTAGAACAAGTAGTAGAAAGTTATGAAGTAGATGGAAAAATAGAAATGGATTCAACAGAGTGTATAGCTAAATTTATTTGCCTTTCAGATTTAAATAAACCTGTATTAGAAGAAGGAGATATGCCTCAAAACGAAAATGAGTGTGTGGTTGAAGAACGATTTTTAAAACAATATAATAAGAAAATAGGTGATACAATAATTGCTGAAATAGAAGATACTAGTGATGATGAAGGAGAAACAATAGCATACTTAAAGCAAAAAGAAATAAAAATTGTAGGAACTGTTCTAAGCCCATTATATATATCAAGTGATAGAGGAACTAGTAAATTAGGGGCTGGTAAAGTTGATTACTATATTTATATACCAAAGGAAAATATTAATGCTAAAGACGTATATACAAGTATATATGTAAAAGTAAAAAATGGGGAAGATTATACAACATCTAGTAAAGAATATGAAGATTATATAGAAGAAGTAAAAAATAATATAGAAACTATAAAAGAAGAAAGAGAACAAGCAAGACGAGAAGCTTTAACAGAAAAAGCAAATCAAAAAGTAATAGATGCAGAAAATGAATTACAATCACAAAAAAATGATGCTCAAAAACAATTAGATGAAGCACAAAAAGAGATTAATAATGCAAAAAAACAAATACAATCAGCAGAAAACACAATAAATGAAAACAAGAAAAATGCTGATACAGAATTCGCAGTGGCTGAAAGTCAAATAACAACAGCAAAGACTGAATTGGAGAAACAAGAACAAGAGTTAACAAAAAAAGAGCAAGAAGCAAATAAACAGTTTGAAGAATTAGAAAATCAGAAGGCACAGTTACAAAACAATTTAAATGAAATAAATGTTGGATTAGAAAATATTCAAACACAATACAATGTAGTTCTAGAATTATTAAAAGATCCAAGTTTAACTGAAGAAGACAAACAAACTTATGAATTACAAAAATTAACTTTAGAGGCAAAAATTAATGAATTAAAGCAAAACAAACAAACGGTAGAAGAGGGAATTGCTGAAATAGAAGCAGGAATAACTACTGGAAAACAAGAACTTCAAAATGGAAAAAATCAATTAAATCAGGCTAAAGAAGAATTAAACAAACAAGAAATACAATTAACTCAAACTAAAACCTCTACTTATGCACAAATTGAAACTGCAAGAAAACAACTACAAACATCAAAACAAGAATTAGCAAAAGGGGAACAAGAACTTAACAAAAACCAAGAAGAATTTGAACAAAAAATAAAAGATGCAGAAAAAGAGTTAGCCGACGCAAAAGAAAAAATACTTGAAATAGAAAAACCAAATTGGTATATATTAGACAGAAATTCAAATTCAGGCTATGTAAGTATTATTCAAGATTCTGATGCTATAGAAAATATTGGAAAAGTATTTCCGGTTGTATTTTTTGTAGTTGCAGCTTTAATATCACTAACTTCTATGACAAGAATGGTAGAAGAACAAAGATTGCAAATTGGAACATTAAAAGCCTTAGGTTATAATAAACTTCAAATAATGAGTAAATATATAATATATGCAGGTTTTGCAACCATTATAGGTTCATTACTAGGAATGAGTGTGGGATTTGTCTTGTTACCTAAAATTATTTGGACGCTATATGGAATACTATATAAAATAGGAACAAGTTTAGTAATAAGCTTTAATATGAAATATGGCTTAATAGGATTAATATTAATTTGTATTTGTATTATAGGAGCTACAATTTATACAGTTTTAAAAGAATTAAAAGAAATGCCAGCTATATTAATGAGACCTAAAGCACCAAAATCTGGACATAGAGTATTACTTGAAAAAATACCTTTTATTTGGAACAGATTGAATTTTAGTAAAAAAGTAACAGTAAGAAATTTATTTAGATATAAAAAAAGATTTTATATGACTATAATAGGAATATTAGGTTGTACAGCTTTATTAGTAACAGGATTTGGAATAAAAGATTCTGTCTCAATAATTATTCCAAAACAATTTGAAAACATATTTATGTATGATTTTCAAATAAAATTAAAAGATAGTGCATCAGAAGAAGAAAAAGATAATTTACTAAAAAATCTGGAACAAAAAGAGGAGATAGAAAAAATAGCAAAAGTTTATATAACATCTGGAACTGCAATACATGAAAATGATTCAGAAGAGGTGCAAATAATTATACCAGATGATGAAAATACTTTAGATGGAATTATAAATATAAAAGATTTAAATAACAAAGAAAAAGTAAAACTTACAGAAAATGAAATTTGCTTAACGGATAAAGCGGCACAATTACTTGGAGTTAAAGCAGGGGATACTATAACAATAAAAGATAATGACAATAAACAATTTGAATTAAAAATATCAAATATTGTAGAAAATTATGTTTCACATTACATTTTTATGTCGAAGCAGACATATGAAAATATATATCAAGAAGAATATAAAACTAATATAATACTAACAAGAAATGTTGATTTAGAAACAGAAAAACAAGACGAATTAACAAAAGCAATTATGGACAATGTAGCTGTTTCGGGAGTTACTAACATGAAAACGACAATAAACCAGGTAAATGATATGATGAATCTATTAAATTATGTTGTTGTTGTTTTAATTGTTGCATCTGGATTATTGGCAATTGTAGTTCTTTATAATTTATCTAATGTAAATATAAGTGAACGAAAAAGAGAATTGGCTACTATAAAAGTATTAGGGTTTTATGATAAAGAGGTATATAAGTATGTAGTAAATGAAACTATTATATTAACAATAATAGGAATATTTTTAGGATTGTTTTTTGGATATTTCTTAAACTTTTATATAATAGAAACCTGTGAGATTAATATGTTAAGATTTAGCAAATATATTGCACCACAAAGCTATGTGTATGCAACAATTATTACAATAATATTTACCATAATAGTAAATATAGCCACTTATTTTGCATTAAAGAAAATTGATATGATTGAAAGCTTAAAAAGTATAGAATAGTACTTGACAAAACAGTTCATAATAATGTAAAATAATAAAAATAAAATTTTATGCGTTAGTACAATGCAAAGCTGTATGAGGTTACTAATAGAGAGTAGGGGTCAGAGGCTGGAAGCCCTTTTAGCAAACAATACAAAGCGAAACACATTGGAAGCATACTTTATGAGAGAAGAGCCAGTTTGACTCTTAAGTTAGGGTGGTACCGCGGATTATATTCGTCCCTGCATTTGTTGCAGAGGACTTTTTTTGTACCTCATGCAACCAAAAAGATAGGAGGTTTATTTATGGAAAGAATTAAAATAAGAGATATCTTTAAAAGAACAGAAGAATATCTAGGAAAGGAAGTTACAATTGCAGGATGGATAAGACAAATAAGAGATTCAAAAAAATTAGCATTTATCGAATTAAATGATGGTAGCTTTTTTAAACCAATTCAGGTAATTGTGGAAGAGGAGAAAATTAAAAATTTTACAGATGTAGCTAGACTAAATATTAGTTCAAGTATAAAGGTAAAAGGAATGTTAGTTGAAACACCTAATGGAAAACAACCTTTTGAAGTTCAAGCAAATGATATAGAAATTTTAGGAAAATCTGATGAAGATTATCCTATACAAGCAAAAAAACACTCTTTTGAATATTTAAGAACAGTTGCACATTTAAGACCAAGAACAAATACATTTATGGCAGTTTTTAGAGTAAGGTCACTAGTAGCATATGCAATTCATAAATTTTTCCAAGAACAAGGATTCGTATATGTTCACACACCATTAATTACAGGTAGTGATTGTGAAGGTGCAGGAGAAATGTTCAGAGTTACAACATTAGACATGGATAATATTCCAACAGATGAGAAAGGAAAAATAGATTATTCACAAGATTTTTTTGGAAAGCCAGTGAACCTAACTGTTAGTGGACAACTAAATGGTGAGACTTTTGCTACTGCATTTGGAAATATCTATACATTTGGACCAACTTTTAGAGCTGAAAACTCAAATACTCCAAGACATGCAGCAGAATTTTGGATGATTGAGCCAGAAATGGCTTTCGCAGACATAAATGATAATATGGATATGGCAGAAGCAATGATAAAATACATTATAAAATATGTTATGGAGCAAGCACCAGAAGAAATGGAGTTCTTTAATAAATTTATAGAACCAGGATTAATAGAAAGATTAGAAAATGTAGTAAATAATAAATTTGAAAGAATCACTTACACAAAAGCAATTGAAATATTAACACCACATAAAGATAAGTTCAAATATCCAGTAGAATGGGAACTTGGATTACAAACAGAACATGAAAGATTTTTAACAGAACAGGTATATAAAAAACCAGTATTTGTTACAGATTATCCTGCAGGAGTAAAAGCTTTCTATATGAAATTAAATAAAGATGAAAAAACAGTTGCTGCAATGGATTTACTAGTACCAGGAGTAGGAGAAATTATTGGTGGTAGCCAACGTGAAGAAAGATATGATGTTTTATTAAACAAAATTCACGAACAAGGAATGAAAGAAGAAAGTTATAAATGGTATTTAGATACTAGAAAATATGGTACAGTAGTACATTCTGGCTATGGTCTAGGATTTGAACGAATGGTAATGTATTTAACAGGAATGTCTAACATAAGAGATGTTATTCCATTCCCTAGAACTGCTGGCAATGCTGAATTTTAATAATATAAAAAAGTTGTCCAAAATAAACGGATGACTTTTTTTCACAAATATTGAAAAAACCCTTTTAAAATTTTATAAAATAATATAAAATAAAACATAATGTAATTTTAGGAGTATATATGAATAAAAAATGGGGTTTTTATGAAATTGAAGAAGATATGGTAAAAGAAATTGCTAATAAACATGGGATTACAGAAGTTTTAGCAAGAATACTAATTAATAGAGGAATTACAGAAGATGAAGAAATAGAAATTTTTTTAGAGCCTAAAAGAAATAACTTTTATAATCCTTTTTTGCTACCGGATATGGAAAAAGCAGTTCAAAGAATTATAGAAGCAATTAATAACAATGAGAAAGTTGTTATTTATGGAGACTATGATGTTGATGGAATAACAAGTGTAACTGTTTTAAAAAAATTTTTAAAAGAAAGAGGCTTAGAGGTAGGATATTATATTCCCAATAGATTAGAAGAAGGATATGGATTAAATGATAAAGCAATACAAAAGATAATAGAAGAAAAATATACATTAATGATTACGGTAGATTGTGGAATTTCCGCAATAAAAGAAATAGAAGAATGTAATGAACTTGGATTACAGACAATAATTACAGACCACCACGAACAAGGTGAAAAACTTCCAAATGCATATGCAGTTGTAGATGCAAAAAGAAAAGATAATAACTATCCTTTTAGGGAATTAGCAGGAGTAGGTGTTGTTTTTAAACTAATTCAAGCTATTTCAAAAAAATTAAATCTCGAAGATAAAGAATATTTAAAATATTTAGATATAGTAGCTGTTGGAACAATATCTGATATAGTTCCACTAATAAATGAAAATAGAGTTATTGCAAAATTAGGATTAAAATTAATAGAAGTAACCAAAAATATAGGACTAAAAGAGTTAATAAATTCTTCTAATTATAAAAAAATAGACTCTAGTATGATTTCATTTGGAGTTGCTCCAAGA
Organism: Clostridia bacterium; assembly: GCA_051891435.1. GTDB lineage: Bacteria > Bacillota > Clostridia > TANB77 > CAG-508 > UMGS1933. Next base: position 10,089 of record JBJFFE010000069.1, read on the forward strand.
ATAAATGCTTGTGGGAGAATGGGACATCAAGAACAAGCTCTAATATTATTTCTAACAGAAAATATAGTAGAAGCAAAGGAGATAACTAAACAACTTAATAAATATAATTTAGAAAGGCAAGAAAAAGAAAAAGAGATTTATAGACAAGCAATAGAAAAATTACAAAAAGAAGATCTTCGAAATATAAATACAATAGTTTTAGGAGAGGAAAATTGGTATCATGGAGTAATAGGAATTGTTGCTTCTAAACTTACAGAAATCTTTTTTAAACCTACAATATTAGTTGGATTTGAAAACGGAGAAGGAAAAGGTTCGGGAAGAAGCATACCAGGTTTTGACCTTCATGAAGCATTAAACTATTCATCAAATTATTTAGAAAAGTTTGGTGGACATGCCATGGCAGTAGGATTAACACTAAAAAAAGAACAATTTGAAGATTTTAAAAAGAAGTTTGAAGAAATAGCTCAAAAACAAGAAATAAACAAATTACAGCCAATTATAAAAATAGATGGTATAATAACTAAAAAGGATTTTAATTTTACAACACTCAATGAAATAAAAAAAATGGAACCATTTGGAGAAAAAAACGAAAGGCCATTACTTTTATATAAAAATCTAAAAATTGATTCTATAAGAGCTTTATCTGAAGGAAAGCATTTAAAATTAACCTTAAGAGATGAAAATACAATAATTGATGCTATTGGATTTAATTTAGGTAATTTGGCAAATGAGTTTTTGATAGGAGATAGAGTAGATGTTGTAGGAACTTTAGAAGAAAATAATTATAATGGAATAGAAAAGATACAAATAAATTTAAAAGATATCATGAAGTCAGTATAAAATGTAGGGGCAGGGTTCCATCCCTGCCCGATACATCGAAGGTTAAACCTAATAAAAAAGGGGGAAAGTTAATGCAAGAGCAAAATGAAGTAAAAATACAAAATATCATAAAGAAAATGAAATTAAATAATAGAAAATCTAATTCACATCTTATATTAAAAGCTTATAATTATGCTAAAAGCAACCATAAGGAGCAAAAAAGATTATCTGGAGAAGAATATATAATTCATCCTGTTGAGGTGGCTGATATTTTGGCAGATTTAAAAATGGATGATGCTACAATTTGTGCCGCACTTTTGCATGATGTTGTTGAAGATACACAAATAACACGTGAAGATATTACTAGAGAATTTGGTGAAGAAATTGCTGAAATGGTAGATGGAGTAACCAAACTTGGAAAAATAAAATATGTAACAATAGAAGAACAACAAGTAGAAAATTACAGAAAAATGTTTTTAGCAATGGGAAAAGATATAAGAGTTATATTAATAAAACTTGCAGACAGACTTCATAATATGAGAACATTATCATATTTAAAAAGAGACAGACAAATTGCAAATGCTAAAGAAACAATGGAACTATATGCTCCACTTGCAAATAGATTAGGTATTTATTCTTTAAAATGGGAATTAGAAGATTTAGCATTCAAATATCTACAGCCAGAAGAATATAAGGAATTAATTTTAGGAATAGAAAGAAAAAGAGAAGAAAGATTACAATTTATAGATAAAATAATGGAGGAAATAAAACAAGCCTTAAAAAAAGCAAAAATAACTGCTGAAATGACAGGAAGGGCAAAACATTTATATAGTATTTATAGAAAAATGCAAAGAGATAATATTACTTTAGACCAAGTTTATGATTTATTTGCACTAAGAATAATTGTAAATTCAGTAAAAGATTGTTATGCAGCACTTGGGGTAGTACATGATTTATACACTCCAATGCCAGGTAGATTCAAGGATTACATTGCAGTACCAAAACCTAATATGTATCAATCAATTCATACTACCCTTTTGGGTCCAAAAGGTACTCCTTTCGAGGTACAAATACGTACATGGGATATGCATCAAGTCGCTGAATTTGGTATTGCTGCACATTGGGCATATAAAGAAGCAAATAATAATAGAAATAAAAAATCGAATGTAATAGTTACAGAAGACAAACTTGCATGGCTAAGAGAATCTTTGGAGTGGCAAAGAGATATGCAAGACCCAGATGAATTTATGAAAAACTTAAAAACAGAGCTATTTGAAGATGAAGTTTATGTATTTACTCCAAAGGGGGCAATAAAAGCTTTGCCAAGAGGTGCAACTCCTATAGACTTTGCATACTCTATACATGCTGAAGTTGGACATAAAATGGTGGGGTGTAAAATCAATAGTAAAATGATGCCAATAATTACACCATTAAAAAGTGGAGATATAGTAGAAATTATTACATCTGATACTTCAAAAGGACCAAGTCGTGATTGGATTAAAATAGTAAAAAGTACAAGTGCAAGAAATAAAATTCAACAGTGGTTTAAAAAGGCAGAAAGAGAAGAAAATATTACTAAAGGAAAAGAAATATTAGATAAAGAAATTAAAAAAATTGGAATGAACCACAGCGATTTATTCAAGCCAGAATGGATACAAACAGTTTTAAAAAGATATAATTATAATTCACAAGATGATATGTTCGCAAGTATTGGTTTTGGAGCAATTTCTCCTAATAAAATACTAACAAGATTGCTAGAAGAATATAAAAAAGAACATGAAGAAGATATTATAGAACAAAAGATTCAAGAACTTGTGGAAACAAAAAATGTTGTAAAAAAAGTTCCTACATCTGGTGTAATTGTTAAAGGAATAGATAATTGCCTAGTAAAATTTTCTAAATGTTGTAATCCAGTTCCAGGAGATGAAATAATAGGTTATATTACAAAAGGAAGAGGAGTTTCAATACATAGAAAAGATTGTACAAATATTAAGGATTTACTATCAGAGGAAGAAAGAATAATAGATGTTAAGTGGTATGAAGAGGAGAAAAAGGGAAATTATAATGTCGATATTGAGGTTTTATCTAACGATAGAACTGGCTTACTTGGTGATATAGTAAAAGAAATTACAAGTCAAAAAATAAATATTATGGCTGTAAATACAAGAACAAATAAAGATAGAATAGCAACAATAGATATTACAATAGAAGTCCAAGATATAGAACAATTAAATAAAGTAGTCAAATCAATTAGAAAGGTTGACAGCGTATATGAGGTTAACCGTAAAAAATAGATGATTTCAAAAGAAGGAAGGTAAAAAATGATACTTAAGAGAATTAAAGTTAATGCAGGCGGGTTTATGGGGATAAACTGCTATATTATACAAGACGAAGAAACTAAAGAAACCATGGTAATTGACCCAGGAGGATCATTTGACAAAATAGAGGAAATGTTAAATGTTATAAACGCAAAGGTAAAATATATCTTATTAACACATTGCCATGGAGACCATATGGGGGCAGCAACAATATTAAGAGAAAAATATGGAGGGAAAATATTAATTCATAGATTTGATAGAGATGGATTAAGAAATCCTAGCATAAATTTAAGCTCACATATTGGTATTGGAGATGTTATTGTAGAAGAGGATGCTAGAGTAGATGATGGTGATATTTTACACGTTGGAGGACTAAAGTTTAAAGTAATATATACACCAGGGCACACAATAGGGAGTATATCCTTATACTGTGAAGAAGAAAAAATGTTGTTTTCAGGAGATACGTTATTTAGAGGCTCTTGGGGAAGGACTGATTTACCAACAAGTAATTTTGAACAAATAATAAATTCTATAACAGATAAATTAATGAAATTACCGGAAGATACTATAGTATATCCAGGACACCGGAAAATCAACAATAATAAAAGAAGAAGAACCAATATACTTGGAGCTAAAAGCAAAAGATTTTAATTAGGAGGGAAATAAAATGGTAGAAATATCAACATCAGTTCTAGGAGTAAAAAAGGAAAATTCAATAAAAACATTTTATGATTTAGAGGTTGCAGGGACAGACTATTATCATATAGATGTAATGGATGGAAAATTTGTTGAACAAAATACAGAAGAAAAAATGTACACATTCACAAACGAAATCAAGCAAATATCAAACTTGCCTTTAGATGTACATTTTATGGTGGAAAATATAAAAGAAAATATAGAAAGATATTTGCCATTTAATCCGCAAATAATAACATTTCATTTAGAAGCTTGTAAAGATAAAGAAGAGGTAAAAAAACACATAAAATATCTACAAGAAAACAAAATAAAATGTGGCATATCAATAAAACCAAATACAAAAGTAGAGGAGCTTTATGAATTTTTACCATATTTGTATTTAGTTTTAATAATGACCGTAGAACCAGGAAAAGGTGGGCAAAAGTTAATCCCTGAGACTCTAGAAAAAATAAAGAAACTAAGAAATTATATAGATGAAAATAAATTAGATACATATATAGAAGCAGATGGTGGAATAAATTTAGAAACAAAACAAGCTGTGCAAGAAGCGGGAGTAGATATAATAGTGGCTGGTAGCGCAATAATATCATCTGAAAATTATAAAGAAACAATAAATAATTTAAAAAATTAGCAAACCGTATTGACATTTGCTAAAAAAAGGTATAATATATTAGCAATCGAACAAAATAATTGCTAAAGAGGAGGTCACAAATTGTTAACTGATAGAAAAAAAAGTGTGCTAAAAGCAATTATAGAAGAATATATTAATACAGCAGAACCTGTAAGCTCTGGAACTATTGTAGAAAAATATATTCCAGAATGTAGCAGTGCAACTATTAGAAACGAAATGGCGGAATTAGAACAATTAGGCTATATAGAAAAACCACATACTTCTGCTCGGAAGAATTCCATCAGTCAAGGGATATAGATTCTATGTAGATGAGTTGTTAAATGATGAAAATATAAGCTTAGAAGAAATACAATATATTAAAGAACAATTAGAAACAAAAGTAAATGAAATTGAAGATTTAACAAAAATAACTACAAATACATTATCTGAAATTACTCATTATACAACGGTTGCAATTGGACCAGATTCAAGCAATAATATAATAACAGATATAAAATTTATATTATTAGGAAATAGACTTTTAATGGCAGTAATCTTAACAGAAAATGGACAAATTAAAGAAACTGTTATTAAATATGATGAAGATATTTCACAAAGTCAAGTAAATGGTTTAAACAACATTTTTAATAACAGATTAAGAGGAAAACCATTAGAAAAAATAGACAAGCCAATGGAGGAATACATTGTATCTGCAATGAGTGACCAAGTAAATGTTATCAGACCTATTATTGCACAAATGAATAGAGTAATAGATGATTTAAACCAAGTGTATTTAGAAGGTGCAAATAAAGTTTTTGATTTCCCAGAGTTTAAGAAAGTAGAAACAGCAAAAAATTTTTTAAGTATATTAGATACTAAAGAGCCAATGTTGGAAATTTTAAACTCAGGGCTTGCAGAAGATATAAATGTATATATTGGAGAAGAAAGTGAAAGGGAAGAACTAAAAGATTTAAGTATCATAACTTTTAAACATAAAGTATTTGGAAAAAATATGGGAACAATAGGAATTATAGGACCTAAAAGAATGGATTATTCAAAGGTTATTTCAATTATGAAGTATATAAATAAAAAGCTAAATGAAAATAACGAAGATGAATAAAAGGAGGATAAAATGTCAGAGGAAAATAAAGAAGAAATAAAAGAAAAAGTAAAAGAAAATATAAAAGAAGAAAATAATACTGAAGATGCTAATATGGAAAGTGAATTATTAAAAACAAAACAAGAGTTAGAAGAAACAACAGATAGATTTAAAAGAATAATGGCAGAATTTGAAAATTTTAAAAAGAGAAGCTCAAAGGAAAGAGAAACACTTTACAATTCTTTAGTGGCAGATATAATAGCATCTTTTCTACCAGTGCAAGATAACCTAGAAAAAGCTATAGAGGCAAAAACCGTAGATGAGAGCTTTAAACAAGGAATAGAACTAGTAACAAAACAAATTAGTGATATATTTAAAAAATTTGGAGTAGAAGAAATAGAAACTTGTGGTAAACCTTTTGACCCAGAATTACACGAAGCAGTAAGCAGTGTACAAGATGAAACTTTAGGCGAAAAAATAGTGAAAGAGGAATTTAGAAAAGGTTACAAAATTGGAAATAAGGTCATAAGACACGCTATGGTTGTGGTTGCGAATTAGCATGTAGGGGCTGGTCTTGACCAGCCCGCGGGTCAGTCAAGACTGACCCCTACAACAAAACAAATTAAATGTTATTAATTTTAAAAATATATATAAATTTAAAGGAGGATGACTTATATGTCAAAAATTATTGGTATCGATTTAGGTACAACAAATTCATGTGTAGCAGTTATGGAAGGTGGAGAACCAGTTGTAATTCCAAATCCAGAAGGAAATAGAACAACACCATCTGTAGTTGCATTTTCAAAAAATGGAGAAAGATTAGTAGGACAAATTGCAAAACGTCAAGCTGTAACTAATCCAGACCATACAGTTATCTCAATAAAAAGAGATATGGGAACAAATAGAAAGGTAAAAATTGAAGGAGATGAATTCACACCACCAGAAATTTCAGCGATGATTCTTCAAAAATTAAAATCAGATGCAGAAAATTATTTAGGACAAAAAGTTACAGAAGCTGTTATTACAGTTCCAGCATATTTTTCAGATAGTCAAAGACAAGCAACAAAAGACGCTGGAAAAATAGCAGGATTAAATGTATTAAGAATTATAAATGAACCAACAGCAGCAGCACTTGCATATGGTATGGATAAAGAAGATAAAGACCAAAAAATAATGATATATGACCTAGGTGGAGGAACATTTGATGTTTCAATACTTGACATTGGAGATGGAGTATTCGAAGTTTTAGCAACAAGTGGTAACAACAGATTAGGTGGAGACGATTTCGATGAAAGAATCATAAAATATTTAGTAGATGAATTTAAAAAAGACCAAGGAATTGATTTAAGTACAGATAAAACAGCAATGCAAAGACTAAAAGAAGCTGCAGAAAAAGCTAAAATAGAATTATCTGGTGTAGGACAAACAAATATTAATTTACCATTTATTACAGCCGATAGTACTGGACCAAAACATTTAGACATAACATTAACTAGAGCTAAATTTGAAGAACTAATTAGAGATTTAATAGAAGCTACAACAGGACCAGTAAACCAAGCATTAAAAGATGCAAAAATTTCAGCAAATGAAATAGACCAAGTATTACTAGTTGGTGGTTCTACTAGAGTCCCAGCAGTTCAAGAAGCAGTTAAAAAGATAACAGGAAAAGAGCCAAATAAAGGAATTAATCCAGATGAATGTGTAGCAATAGGTGCAGCAATTCAAGGTGGTGTTTTATCAGGAGATGTTAAAGACTTAGTATTATTAGATGTAACACCATTATCATTAGGTATTGAAACATATGGTGGAGTATTTACAAAATTAATTGAAAGAAATACAACAATACCAACAAAAAAATCTCAAGTATTCTCAACAGCAGCAGATGGGCAAACAAGTGTTGAAGTTCATGTTTTACAAGGAGAAAGAGAAATGGCAGCATATAACAAAACACTTGGAAGATTCCAACTAACAGGAATCCCAGCAGCACCAAGAGGAATACCACAAATAGAAGTAACATTTGATATAGATGCTAATGGTATAGTTCATGTATCAGCAAAAGATTTAGCTACAGGAAATGAACAAAATGTATCTATAACTGCAAGCTCAAATCTTTCTGAAGAAGATATAGATAAAGCTGTTAAAGATGCAGAAGCACATGCAGCTGAAGATAAAAAGAAGAAAGAAGAAGTTGAAGTTAAAAATAATGCCGAAAGCTTAGTATATAGTAGCCAAAAAACATTAGATGAATTAGGAGACAAAGTAAGTGGTGAAGAAAAAGCAAAAATTGAAGCAGAAATTGAAAATGTAAAAAAAGCATTAGAAACAAATAATACAGAAACAATAAAAGATGCAACAGAAAAATTAACAACAGTATTCTATCAAATGTCTGAACAATTATATAAACAAAATGCAGCAAACCAAGCTACCGAAGCAAACGCAGAAGGTACAACATCAACAGATGGAAATGTATATGATGCAGACTATAATGTAGAGGACGATAACAACAATCAATAAAACGAATGAAAAACTTCGTCTAGCGTTGTTAAATTGAAACAAAAAATGCTCAACGTACCTATGTACGCCTCCGCTTTTTTGTTTCAATTTGCCTAGCTATACTTGTTTTTGATTCGTTTTAAAATTCATTATTCATAAGCAAATTTATATTAATTTTTTTATGAATGATAAATCTGTAAATATTGTTATTTTTAGGTATACAGTAGCCAAACGCAGGGGCTTTATATATTTTAAAAGCGAAGCGCCTCGTGGGGACCGCCGTGGGCTGTTAAAGGCGTAAGCCTTGTTACAGCGCCGGTGGGAAGCGATGAGCGAATTAAAATATATAAACCCCGACGAGATTTGGCGGACTGTTATAGAATTATTAGGAGGAAAATATGGCACAAAAAAGAGATTATTATGAGGTACTAGGAGTTGCAAAAACTGCAACAGATGAAGAAATAAAAAAAGCATATAGAAAACTTGCAAAAAAATGGCATCCAGATGCAAATCCAGATAATAAAAAAGAAGCAGAAGAAAAATTTAAAGAAGTATCTGAAGCATACGAAACATTATCCAACCCACAAAAAAGAAAAATGTATGATCAATTTGGACCAGATGGCCCTCAAGGATTTGGAGGAGCAGGAAATGGAGGATATTATTCATATTCTACTACAGGGTTTGATGGTTTCGATGGATTTGGAGATTTTGGGGATATCTTTTCTACAATTTTTGGTGGAGGAACAGGATTTGGAGGAAGAACAAATGCTAAAACTAAAAATGGACCAAGAAAAGGTAGAGATTTAAAATATAATATAGATGTTTCTTTTGAGGAAGCGTATAAAGGGGTAAAAAAGGAAGTAACAATAAATAGAGAAGAAGAATGTCATGTGTGCCATGGAGCTAAAGCAAAACCAGGAACAAAGGCTACAACTTGTAAGATGTGTAATGGTACAGGAACAGTAAAACAAACTGTGTCAACAATTTTGGGACAAATGCAAACAACTAAAACTTGTCCTGTATGTGGCGGAGAAGGAACCATAATAGAAGAAAAATGCCCAGAGTGCAAAGGAAAAGGAAAAATAAAGAAAGCGGTAAAGGTAACAGTAAATATACCAGAGGGAATTAACGATGGGCAAGCAGTAGTATTAAGAGGAGAGGGTGAACCAGGAACAAAAGGTGGCCCAAAAGGAGATTTATACTTTGTTGTAACAGTAAGAAAACATAGAATATATACAAGACAAGGAGATAATGTACTTTGTGAAATTCCAATCACATATACACAAGCAACATTAGGAGCAGAATTAGAAATTCCAATGGTAGATGGTACAGTCGAAAAATATAAGATTCCTGAAGGAACTCAAAGTGGAACTAAATTTACAATAAAGAGTAAAGGCTTTAAAGCTGTTAATGGAAATTGGAGAGGCGATTTTATATTTACAGTTACAGTTCAAATTCCAAAAAAATTAACGCGGAGAACAAAGAGATTTATTAATGAAACTTGCTCAAACAATGAATGAACAACCACCAGTAAAAAAAAGAGGAATATTTGGATAATAAAGAAGGTCAAGGAAATCCTTGACCTTTGCTGAAATTATTTTGCCTGAGATTTGTACTTCTTCTGAGCACATTGCTTGCCACTTTTCTTGCCTGATGATTGACAAGAAATAGGGTTGGCATATACAGGTTTGCTGGAAGGAGGGGTAGCAGGAAGAACAACAGTAGTTCTCCTAAAAGCTCCAACTCCTTCAACATGTTTCTTAGCCAAAATAATTCACCTCCTAAAAAAATTCTTTTAAATTATATCATATTATGTAAAGGAAATAAAGAATATGCAAAAATTTTTTGTAAAAAATAATCAAATAAAAGAAAATATAGCAGAAATTATTGGGACCGATGTAAACCATATTGTTAATGCATTAAGATTAAAATTAAATGATAAAATATTAATATGTAATCTTGATAAGGGAAATAATTATATGGCTAAAATTATAGAAATCAATAAAGAAAAGGTAAAATGTAATATAATAGAAAAGATAGAAGAGAAAGCAGAAACAAAAATTAATATAACTATTTTTCAAGGCTTACCTAAAGCTGAAAAAATGGAGCTTATAATACAAAAATGTACTGAACTACGGAGTAAAAGAAATAATTCCTGTACAAATGGAAAGATGTGTTGTAAAATTAGATAGTAAAGTTGCTAATAAAAAAATTGAAAGATGGCAAAAGATAGCAGAAGCTGCTGCAAAACAAAGTAAAAGAAATAGTATTTGTAAAATAAATAATATAATTAATATAAAAAATATTTGTAATGTTGTACAAAATTATGATATATTATTAGTACCATATGAAAATGAAGAAAAAAATACATTAAAGGAAACACTTAAAATAATTGAAAATAAAGAAAATTTAAATATAGCAATTGTAATAGGTCCAGAGGGTGGCTTCGAAGAAAAAGAAATAGAATTATTAAAACAAAATAATGGTAAAATTATAACTTTGGGTAAAAGAATTTTAAGGACTGAAACAGTGGCAATGGCAATGGCAAGTATAATTATGTATGAGTTTGGAGAATTGGAATAGTAGAATTGATAAATAATCATGGAGGAATATATTTCAAATGAAAAAGAAAGAATTAGAAAAGTTAGATAAATTAAACCAAGAAAAAAAATTAACAAAGGACGTAAAAGAAAAAATCTCAAAAAAAGTTTTAAATAATTTTTTAATTGCAGTAAATATTTTGTTATTTTTTATAATTTTAATGATAATAGATAGAAATTTAAGTAAAGAATTAACAATATTAATTTATAAAATATCAAGTGTAATATTATTTATTTTTACACTTGTACTTTTTGAAATAGCTTATAAAAAAGATAATGATGTGCTTGGCATTCATGGTATAGAAATGCTTTTTTTATCCATTATTACATTACTTACCCCATATATTTTTATAGATAAAACCAGTGTATTTACAAGTATTGTAGGAGCTTATTATACTGCGTATTACATATTAAAAAATCTTGCTATATATAAAAAAGAAAAAAATAATTATTTAAGAGAACAAAATGATATAAAAGAAATTGTAAAAAAAGAAAGTCAAGATAAATTGGCACAAGAGCAATTTACTCAAAGGAAAGAGGACGGAAAACCTAAAAAAAGAGGGAGACCAAAAAAAGTGAATAATTAATAGTTAATAGTGGAGAATTATGATCAGTTTTGGTCATAAAATAACAAATATCAAAATTAAAAATATATTGAAAGGAAGGAATATCTAATGATAAAAAGTATGACGGGATTTGGAAGAAGCAAATATGAAATTGAAGGAAGAGAATATTCAGTTGAAATAAAATCTGTGAATAATAGATATAGTGATATAAGTATAAAAATTCCAAGGAATATTAGCTTTTTAGAAGAAAAAGTAAAAAAACTTATTGGAAATACTATATCAAGAGGAAAAATAGATGTATTTATTAATTTTACTAATAATAGTGAAAAAGGAAAAGCAATACAAATAAATACAGAACTTGCTAAAAAATATATAGAAGAATTAAAAAAGCTACAAACTGAAACAGAGATAATAGACAATATTAATATAATAGATGTATCAAAAATGCCAGAAGTGTTTAATTTGAAAATTGAAGAAGATGATGAAGACATGCTATGGCAGGAATTATCTGAAGTTTTAGATAACGCAATAACAAGTTTTGTATTAATGAGAGAAACGGAAGGAAAGAAAATTAAAGAAGACCTAGAAAAAAGAATTGAAGATATACAAGAAAAAATAGAAAAAATAAATGAAATTTCTACTGGACTTGTGGAAGAATATATAGTAAAATTAGAAAAAAGAGTTAATGAACTTTTAAAAACAACAGTTATAGATGAGTCAAGACTTGCACAAGAAATAGTAATTTATTCAGATAAATGTTCTATAGAAGAAGAATTAACTCGATTAAGAAGTCATATATCACAGTTTTTAAATTTGCTTGATGAAAATACTCCTGTAGGGAAAAAACTAGATTTCCTTATTCAAGAAATGAATAGAGAGACAAATACAATTGGTTCTAAGGCTAACAATTTAGAAATAACAAATCTAGTAGTAGATATAAAAACAGAAATAGAAAACATTAGAGAACAGGTACAAAACGTAGAATAATATTTAAATTTATTCATGAAAAATTAAAATGTAGGGAACGGCGCCCTCGTTGTTCCACGAAGGAGAAAAATATGCAATTATTAAATATAGGTTTTGGAAATGTTGTTTCTGCATCAAGAATTATTTCAATAATAAATCCAGAAGCAGCACCAATAAAAAGAATGATTCAAGAAGCAAAAGATGAAAAAACAGCAGTAGATGCAACTTGTGGCAGAAGAACAAGAGCAGTTATTGTTATGGATTCCGGTCATATTGTATTATCCGCTTTGCAACCAGAGACATTATCAGGAAGACTTGAAGTGGGGATTGAAGATTTTGATTAAATAATTTTAGACAATTAATAATATTAAAAGGAGATGTAAAAAATGATTATCAAACCAACAGTTACAGATTTATTAAAAATTGCAGACAACAGATTTGAGCTAGTAATAGCAACATCTAAAAGAGCAAGAAAAATTGCAGAAGGAGAAAAACCTTTAACCAATGTAAAAGAAAGATCAGCAGTAACACTAGCAGCTAACGAAATTGTAGAAGGAAAGGTGAAAATAAAATGCTAGTATTACTATCAGGAGTATCAGGTGCAGGGAAAGATACAATAAAAAAAGAACTAATAAAAAGAATGGATAATGTGGTATCATTACCATCATATACAGATAGACCAATTAGAATAGACGAAAAACCAGGGGTGATGTATAACCATGTTACAACAGAAGAATTTGAAAAAATGATAAAAAATGGAGAACTATATGAATATAGTCTTCATCATAAACACTATTATGGAACATCGAGAAAACTTATGAATGAAAAAATCCAAAGTGGAAAAATAATAGTTAAAGATATGGATGTTAATGGAACAGAAAACTTAATAGAACTATTAAAACAAGACACAAAGGTGGTAACAATATTTTTAAGAGTACCAAAAGAGGAATTAAGAAAAAGACTAGAACACAGAAAAGACAAGCCTAGCATAAAAGAAATAGAATTAAGATTAAACAGATTTGATTATGAAGAATCTAAAATAGGAATGTATGATTATGTATTAAAAAATAACAATTTAGAAAAAACAGTTCAAATAATAATGACAATAATAGAAAATGAAAGAAAATTAGAAAAAACACCAGATTAAAATTTTGGTGTTTTTTGTTATTTTTATAAATTAATATTTACACAAAAAAAAATTTGTGATAAAAATATATATGTAAAAATGTAAATTAGGAGAAAAGAATGTTTAAAAATAATAAGGATACAAATAATTATATAAGCAAAGAAGAAGTGGAAAAGATATATGAATATCAAAAAAAGGCATTTGACTCTAAAATAGCTGAACAGCAAAAAAAAATAAATGAATTAACAGATTATGTTTCGGCAAGATTTGGGGAGGATTTGTCAAGCTCTAATATTACTGAGCAAGTAAAGAATCTTCGTAATGATTTGAAAGCAATAGAAACAAAATATAAACTTGATTTAGAAGCAAATACAAGAGCATTAAAAAAAGAGATAGAAAAAGAAGGAATAAAATTTAATGTAGAGCTAGATAAATCAAATAAAACTCAAACTGAAGTATATAACAAATACGTTGAAATTTTAGAAAAGAATGAAAATGATATAACAAAATTAAGAGATTTGTTAAATAAAAAAGATGAGCAGATACTAGACTTAAATGAAAATTTGCAAAATTATATAGAAAAAGAAAAGCTATATAAAAAAGAAATACAAGATAAATTTGAAAATACTAACAAAAAAATTAATAAAATAAATTACTTGGGTGTAACTAGTAAATTTGATAAGAAAATACAAGATGAAAGTAAAAAAATAAATGATAAGATAAAGATAATAAATACTACTGTTCAAGAAAAGTCTGATATGATAAATAGTTTAGTAGAAAAAATTCTAGATACTAATAGAATAGTAGATAAAAATACAACTGATAATAAAAATGAAATAAATAAATTAAAAGAAAATTTTGATGAAAATATATTGAAAACAAATGAAAATATTGGTGAATTAAAAGAAATAATGGATTCAAAATTAGCAGAAGAAATTAATCAATTACAGGAAAAGAACAATAAAATAGACGAAACAATAAATAGTAATAATACAAAATTATCAGAAGAGATTAATCAAATAAAAGAAAATCACAATAAATTAGAAGAAACAACAAACAATAATAACATGAAGATATCAGAAGAGATTAATCAAATACAAGAAAATTATAATGAACTAAACGAAGTAACAAACAATAATAAAACAAAACTATCAGAAGAAATTAATCAAATAAAAGAAAATTATGATAGATTAGAAAATGTAGCAAACAGTAATAATAATAAAATGACAGAAGAAATTAATGCAATAAATGCAAATTTTGAAAATAATAAAAATGAAATAAGTCAATTAATTGAAAAAGAACATAAAATCATAGATGAAAATATAAGAAACAATGAAATAGCAGTAAACAAAATAAATAAAGAATTATTAAAAAAATTTAATCAAATAGAAGAGACAGCAAATATCAATAATGCAAAATTAATAGAAGAAATTAATCAGGCAAAAGAAAAAAATGATAAAATAGAAGAAACGATAAACAACAACAATAAAAATATATTAGAAAAAATTAACCAATTGCAGGAAAAGAACAATAAAACAGAAGAAATAATAAACATTAACAATACAAAATTATCGGAAGAAATTAATCAAATAAAAGAAAATCATAATAAGCTAGAAGAGGTAGCAAGCAGTAATAATACAAAATTATCGGAAGAAATTAATCAAATAAAAGAAAATCATAATAAGCTAGAAGAGATAGCAAGCAGTAATAATATAAAATTATTGGAAGAGATTAATCAAATAAAAGAAAATCACAATAAATTAGAAGAATCAGCAAGCAGTAATAATATAAAATTATTGGAAGAGATTAATCAAATAAAAGAAAATCACAATAAATTAGAAGAATCAGCAAGCAATAATAACAAAAAATTAGCAGAAGAGATTAAGCAAATAGAAGAAAATCATAATAAGCTAGAAGGGTTAGCAAGCAGTAATAATACAAAATTATCGGAAGAGATTAATCAAATAAAAGAAAACTACAATAAATTAGAAGAAGTATCAAACAATAATAATACAAAATTAATAGAAGAAATTACTGCGATAAATACAAATATTCAAAAAAATGAGGACATAGTAAATAAATTAAGTAATCAAATAACAGAAGCAAATACAGCTATAAAAGAAGATGTAAAAAATAACAAAAATACAATAAAGAAAATAAACGAAGAATTAAAAACACAGGTTGAACAACTAAAGCTAGAAACAGCTACTTCGTATACAAAACTGGAAACAGATGTAACAGAAAATAACAAAAATTGGAATTTGAAATTAGCTGAAATAACTAAAAACTTAGATGGTTCTCAATTAGAAGTAGAAAATTTAGCAAATAAAATTACATTAGATTTAGAACAAACCAAAGAATTTGCAACAAATGAAAACAAAAAAATAGAGGCAGAAATAAATGAACAAATAAAAAATAATGATATTGAAAATAAAGCAAGTTTAAAGAGTTTAGAAGAAACAATAGAAGACATGAAAAACACTATGAGCATTTCTATTGATAATCTAGGACAAGAAGTATTAAAACTTAAAGAGGAAGCAAAAGCTAATTTAGAAAAACAAGATAGTAATAATACAGATGTAGAACTATTAAAAAAAGAGCATAATAAATATGTATTAAAAATAAATAATGAATTGAGTAAAATTAGTAAAGCAATTTTAAATATGCAAAAGAAAAATTTGGAAACTAGTAATAATTTACAAGTTAAAATAAAAGCATATATTGATAATAAAATTGAAAAAGCTAGCAATACGAAAAATGTAGAAGAACTTATAAATAAGTTGCAACTTTCTATCCTAGAAAAAGAAAAATTGCAAAAGGTTGAAATGGAGCAAATGTTAAATAAAAAAATAAAAGAAATACAAAAAGAGAATGAAAGAATTTTAAATAAAAAGATTGAAGAATTAAACAATGATTTTATTAGAAATAAAGCTACATTCAACACTATTAAAGAAGAAAGATACGAAGAATTGCCAAAGAATAAGAGAAACATGTATGAACTTATAGATAATAAACAAATATTAAAAAGAAGTGCAGCGAGCAAGAATCCATTAGATACAACAAAAGAGGGCAAATCACAAATTTTAAAATTCTTTTATGATGATGACGATTTGAATTAAATATTTTTCCTGGTAAAGAGAAAAAATAAGCAAAACAAAGAGGACTGCTTTCAAGTCTTCTTTGCTTTTTACTAGTAAAAACTTTATAATATAGTATATATGTTTGGAGGAAAGTTATATATATGGGTACTAATTGGACGGAAAAACAAAAGCAAGCAATTTATGAAAAAGGAACTAATTTATTAATTGCAGCAGCAGCACGGTAGTGGAAAAACAGCTGTGCTAGTAGAAAGAATTATAAATAAAATAACAAACGAAAATATTGATATAGATAAGCTTTTAATTGTGACTTTTACAAATGCAGCAGCAACAGAAATGAGAGAACGTATATTAAAAGCAATTTATGAAAAATTAGAAAAAGAACCAGATAATAGTAATTTGCAAAGACAGATTTTGCTATTAAATAAGGCAAACATATCTACAATACATGCCTTTTGCTTAGATGTAATAAAAAATAATTTTTATCAAACAGATATATCTCCTAATTTTAGATTAGCTAGTACTCCAGAAATAGAATTATTAAAAATGGAGGTTTTAGAAGAAGTTTTTGATAAATTGTATGAAGAAAAAAATAATGAATTTATCAATTTAGTAAATATTTATGGTGGATATAGAGATGACGAAGATTTAAAAGAGTTAATTTTAAAAATATATAAATTTATACGGAAGTAGTCCATTCCCAAAAGAATGGTTGGAAGAACAAATAGAAAAGTTCAATTTAAAAGAACATTTGACAGAAGATTTTTCATGTACAGAATGGGGAAAGTTACTAATAAATAATGTAAAGGAAGAAATAACTGCTAGTATCAATAAATTAATAAATCTTAGTTTAAAATTAAAAAAAGAGAGTGAGTTAAGTAAATTTTATTTATGTATTTTAGATGATATAGATAAATTACAAGAAATATTAAATGAAAATACTTGGGATGGAATTTACGAAAAATTAAGTGATTTAAAATTTAAAACATGGCCAACAGATAAAAAAAATGTAATGGACTTAAAGGATAAAGCAAAAGAAATTAGAGATGGCATAAAAAAAGAAATAAATAAGTTTAAAGAAAAAATATTTATATATAACTCTAAACAGGCTAATGAAGATATTTATGCAATGTATGAAATATTAACAGGAATTAAAAATGTTATTTTGACATTCATGGACGAATATCAAAAAGCTAAAAAAGAGAGAAATATTATAGATTTTAGCGATATAGAACATTATGCATTAAATATATTAGTAACAAAAGATGAAAATGAAAATTATATTCCTACAGAAACCGCAAAAAAATATCAAGAAAAATTTGAAGAAATAGCAATAGACGAATACCAAGATAGTAACTTAGTACAAGAATATATTTTAACTACGGTATCAAGAGGAAATAATATATTCATGGTGGGTGACGTTAAACAGAGTATATATAAATTTAGACAGGCAAGACCAGAATTATTTTTAGAAAAATATGAAAAATATTTAGAAAACATTAACCCAAATTGTGAAGGTAGAAAAATAAAATTATATGAAAATTTTAGAAGCAGAAAGAATATACTAGACCTTACCAATTTAATTTTTGAGAACATAATGAGTAAAGAGCTTGGAGATATAGAATATAATGAGGAGGAATTCTTAAATCAAGGTGCAGAATATGAAAAAATTCCTTTAAAAGTTGAAGCAGGAGGAAAGGCAGAACTACATATAATAGATACATATGACGAAAATAATGATTCTGAAATATCAGCAGAAGAAGAAAACGAAATAGAAATAATAGATAATATAGAACTAGAAGCAAAATTTGTATCAGCAAAAATAAAAAGCATAATTGATAATGAGTTTTATGTATGGGATAAAAAGAAAGGATATAGAAAAGCTACTTTCAAAGACTTTGCCATATTACTTAGAAGTACAACAGGGGTTGCTAATATATATGAAAAAGAATTAATGAAATTAGGAATACCAGTGTTCTGCGATACAGCAACAAACTATTTTGAAACAATAGAAATACAAACAATAATGAATTTGTTAAAAGTGATAGATAATCCTAAAATAGATATACCTCTTGTTACAGTTTTAAGAAGCCCAATAATAGGTCTTACAGATAATGAATTAGTAGAAATAAGATTAGAAAGTAAAAATGCATGTTTTTTTGATGCACTTTGCTTAGCCAAAGAAAATTTAAATGAAGGAACATTAAAAAATAAAATAAACAGATTTTTTGAGCTACTGGAAGATTTTCAGGAAAAACAAGAATATTTTAAATTAGATGAATTAATATGGGATATATATGAAAAAACAGGATATTACAATTATGTTAGTTTAATGAACGATGGAGCTATAAAAACAGCTAACCTAAAAATGCTTTTCGAGAAAGCAAAAGATTATGAAGAAGGTAGTTTTAAAGGCTTATATAACTTTATTAATTTTATTGATAGAATTAGTAAAAATGGCAGCGACATGGGTGCTCCCAAAATTATTGGAGAAAATGAAAATGTAGTAAGAATAATGAGTATTCATAAAAGTAAAGGACTAGAATTCCCAATAGTATTTTTAAGCAGTACAGGCAAACAGTTTAATTTACAAGATTTAAACCAAAGTATTCTTCTTCATCAAGATATAGGTTTTGGACCTAAATATATAAATTATGAAAGAAAAATAGAGTATAATACTTTAGCAAAAGAAGCGATAAAAATAAAATCGAAAAACGAACTTCAGTCAGAAGAAATGAGACTTTTATATGTAGCGTTAACAAGAGCAAGAGAAAAAATAATAATAACAGGAATAGATAAAAATCTAAAAAAATCTCTAAAAGATAAAAAAGAACTATTAGAAGGAAACGACAAAAATAAAGGAATAAATAAATTTATTATTCAAAAAGCAAAATCATATTTGGACTGGCTAGAGTTTGTAAGTATATACGATAATAGGGCAAAAGACATTATAGATATATATGAGCATAAAAAAACTGAAATGAAAATATCAGAAGAAGAAAATAACAAACTAGAGTTAAAAATTGAGAAAGAAAATAAAACAGATGACCAAGTAGAAAAAATGCTAAATTGGAAATATCCAAAAATAGAGTTAACTAAAATAGAAGGTAAAAGTTCAGTAAGTAAAATATCAAAACAAGAGAAAGTAAAATATACAGTAGAGGATATTGTACCAGAATTTATAAAGGAAGCAGAAAAATCATTAACTGGCGCAGAATTTGGAACAACAGTACATTTGGTAATGCAAAAGTTAGATTTCAAAGAGGAATATGACTTAGAAAAAATAAATGCACTATTAGAAGAACTATTCGCAAAAAAAATAATTTCTAACACACAAAAAGAAGCGGTTCCAAAAGAAAAAATTTTAAAATTCACACAATCAGAACTTTTCAAAGAATTAAAAAATGCTAAAGAAATACATACAGAAGAACCTTTTTATATAAATACACCAGTAAAAGAAATATATGATAACAACATAGAAGAAAATATATTAATACAAGGAATAATTGACTTATATTATATAGACAAAGATGATAAATTGGTTGTGGTGGACTACAAAACAGATTATGTACCAGAAAATGACGAGAATTATCTAATAGAAAAATATAAAAATCAATTAGAATTATATGCAAAAGCATTAAATCAGGCATTAAATAAAAAGGTTAGCAAAGTATATATTTATTCTACATATTTAAATAAAGTAATAGAAATCTGTTGAAAAAATTAAAGATGAATGAGAGGAGAAAACAAATGAGAATAAAATTAAAAAATAAAAATCAAGGGATAACTTTAATATCAATAATTATAACTATAGTATTAATGTTAATATTAGCAAGTGTTGCAGTAAACGTTTCACTTGGGGGAGGACTATTTGACTATACTAGTAAAGCAAAATTTAGAACAGAAGTACTAAGTATAAAAGAGGAATTTCAACAAAAGACAGCAATTAATGGAGAAAATTTACCAGATGGAGATTTACAAACCGTGCTAGGAATAAAAAACGATTATCAAAACATGCTAAAAATAGAGAATCGGTAAATTAGTATATAGTGTGCAAAATACATCAGAAAAAAAACAAGCATGGCTTGAAGAATTAGGTATAAATAAAAGTGCTATAGATCAACAAAACATAATATGCCAAGAGAACCCAACTACATTTTATATAGTAGACGATACAAACAAATTAAAATATAGCGCAGAAAATATTGGCTCAATGTGGGATTGGGCAACAAAAAAAGCATCAAATACATTTAAAAATTCAAATGGAGATGCTTATAAAACTACAATTATAATAGAAAACATAGATTTAAACTGTAGTGAAGAAAAACAATGGGTACCATATAGTTTAGATTCAGAAACATTTGATGGACAAAACCATACTATTAGTGGAATTTATATTAATAATGATAGTGATACAGGAGGACTATTTAAAAATGCAACCAATGCAACAATTAAAAATATAATAATAGAAAATGGATATATTTATACAACAAATGCTAATGGTGCTGGACTTGTGGGAAGATGTAGTGGCATCGGAAATGTAAGCATAATAAATTGTGTTAATAAAGCAGAAGTTTATGGTAGTACAAATACTGGAGGAATTGTAGGATATATAATGAGACCACAAGGAAACTGTATTATAGAAGGATGTGCTAATTTTGGGAAAATATCAAGTGCAAGTTATTGTGGAGGAATTGTAGGGAGAATACTTAATGAAACTCGGTACAGTAAGTATAAAAAATTGCTATAATTCTCAAATAATAACAGGTGCAGGCGGAAATGGCAATCGTGCTGGTGGAATTGTTGGAGTAGCAACTACTACAAATGTTTCATTTATGAATTGCTATAATAATGGAACTGTTGTTAATGGAAAAGCTATTGGACGGAGAAAATTTAACAGATTGCTATTATTTAGAACAAACATATAATGTAGCTACGACTAATGCAACAGCATTAACAAAAACACAGATGCAATCACAAGAGTTTATAACAATGTTAAATACAATAACAACTACCATAGTTGATGAAACAACAGGTGAGGAAAAAACAATAACAACTATGCAAAATGCTTGGGTGAAAGATAGTAAAAATATAAATAAAGGATACCCAATACTATCTTGGCAACAATAAAATTATTTTACAAAAATCGTTGATTTTTAAATTATTTTGATATATAATATCACACGGTAAAAAAAGAAAAAGAAAGAAGGTTTGTTTATATGAGCAAAAAATATGTTTACCTTTTTAAAGAAGGAAACGCAAATATGCGTGAATTGCTAGGTGGTAAAGGTGCTAACTTAGCAGAAATGACAAATTTAGGTTTACCAATCCCACAAGGTTTTACAGTGTCAACAGAAGCTTGTACAGAATATTATAAGGATGGTAAAACAATTAATGAAGAAATTCAAAGCCAAATTTTTGCAGCATTAAAAGAATTAGAAAAAATGCAAGGTAAAAAATTTGGAGATACTTCAGATCCATTATTAGTATCAGTAAGAAGTGGTGCTAGAGCATCAATGCCTGGTATGATGGATACAATATTAAACTTAGGTTTAAACGATGTAGCAGTTGAAGGATTTGCTGCAAAAACTGGAAACCCAAGATTCGCATATGACTCATACAGAAGATTTATTCAAATGTATTCAGATGTTGTTATGGAAGTCCCAAAATCATTCTTTGAAAAAATTATTGATGAATTAAAAGCTGAAAAAGGTGTTCATTATGATACAGAATTAACTGTAGATGATTTAAAAGAATTAGTAAAAAGATTTAAAGAAGTTTACAAAAATGCAATGAATGGACAAGAATTCCCACAAGACCCAACAGAACAATTAATGGGAGCTGTTAAAGCCGTATTTAGGAGTTGGGACAACCCAAGAGCAATTGTTTATAGAAGAATGAACGATATACCAGGAGATTGGGGAACAGCAGTTAACGTTCAAGCAATGGTATTTGGTAACATGGGAGAAACATCAGGAACAGGTGTTGCATTTACTCGTGACCCAGCTACAGGTGAAAAAGGTATATATGGTGAATATTTAATTAATGCACAAGGTGAAGACGTTGTTGCAGGTGTTAGAACACCACAACCTATAACAAAACTTGCTGAAGATTTACCAGAATGCTATAAAGAATTCATGGAATTAGCAACAAAACTAGAAAACCATTATCGTGATATGCAAGATATGGAATTTACAATTCAAGAAGGAAAACTATATTTCTTACAAACAAGAAATGGAAAAAGAACAGCTCCAGCTGCTATAAAAATTGCTTGCGATTTAGTAGATGAGGGAATGATTACTCCTGAAGAAGCAGTTCTTAGAATAGAAGCAAAATCATTAGACCAATTATTACACCCAGTATTTGATAGCAAAGCTTTAAAAGAAGCAAAAGTAATTGGAACTGGATTAAATGCAGCTCCAGGTGCTGGTGCAGGTAAAGTAGTATTTACTGCAGAAGAAGCTAAAGAATTAGGAAAAGGTGGAAAAGGTGAAAGAGTAGTTCTAGTTCGTCTAGAAACAACTCCAGAAGATATTGAAGGTATGGCTGCAGCTCAAGGTATACTTACAGTTCGTGGTGGACGTACATCACATGCAGCAGTTGTTGCTCGTGGTATGGGTGCTTGCTGTGTTGCAGGATGCGGAGATATCAAAATAAATGAAGAAAAAGAAGAATTTGAATTAGGTGGAAGAGTATTCCACAAAGGTGATTATATATCTATAGATGGAACAACAGGAAACATTTATGGAGAAGATATCCCAACTCATGAAGCTGAAATTAGTGGAAACTTTGGAAGAATAATGGCATGGGCAGATAGCTTTAGACAATTAAAAGTTAGAACAAATGCTGACAACCCAAGAGACACTAAAAAAGCTGTTGAATTAGGAGCAGAAGGTATAGGATTATGTAGAACAGAGCACATGTTCTTCGAAGAAGATAGAATACCAAAAATTAGAAAAATGATATTATCTGAAACAGTAGAAGCTCGTGAAGCTGCTTTAAATGAATTAATACCATTCCAAAAAGGTGACTTCAAAGCTATGTATAAAGAATTAAAAGGATTGCCAATGACAGTACGTTATTTAGATCCACCTCTACATGAATTCTTACCAACTGCTGAAGAAGATATCAAAGCATTAGCTGCAGATATGGGTGTAACAGTTGAACACTTAAAACAAAAATGTGCAGACTTACACGAATTCAACCCAATGATGGGACATCGTGGATGCCGTCTTGCTGTAACATATCCAGAAATAGCAAGAATGCAAACAAGAGCATTAATGGAAGCAGCAATTGAAGTTAAAGAAGAAGATGGATATGATATAGTTCCTGAAATAATGATTCCATTAGTTGGTGAAAAGAAAGAATTAAAATTTGTTAAAGATATTGTTGTAGAAACAGCAGAACAAGTTAAAAAAGAAAAAGGCTCAGATATGGAATATCACATTGGTACAATGATTGAAATTCCTAGAGCTGCAATAACAGCTGATGAGATAGCAGAAGAAGCAGAATTCTTCTCATTTGGAACAAATGACTTAACTCAAATGACATTTGGTTTCTCAAGAGATGATGCTGGTAAATTTTTAGGAGATTACTATGCTAATAAAATATATGAATCAGATCCATTTGCTAAAATAGACCAAAATGGTGTTGGAAAATTAGTAAAAATGGCAGTTGAATTAGGAAGAAGTACAAGACCAAATATTAAACTTGGTATATGTGGTGAACACGGTGGAGAACCATCAAGTGTTGAATTCTGCCATAATGTTGGATTAACATATGTGTCATGCTCACCATTTAGAGTTCCAATTGCTCGTTTAGCAGCAGCACAAGCAGCAATTAAAAATCCAAGAGCATAAAACTACAATAGACTGTAAATTGTAGAGGCAGGGTTACATCCCTGCCTACAACATAGGTTCTTATATAGAAGGACAGGTTATTTTTACATCTTTTTTTATAAAGGTGCATAAATAACCTGTCCTTATTTTTTAGAAAATCATACAAAAGGTAGGCTGACTAAAAGCATTTACTGAACATTAACATATTATTTAAAAATTTCATAAAAACAGTTGATATTTTTCCTCATTTAATATAAAATTTACAAAAGAGAATGGAGGTAATTTTTATTGGTAACGTTTGATGATGTTAAAAATAATCCAGAAGTGCAAGAATTAATTGTTGGAGCGCAAAGGCAATTAAATGCATTAGGATATACGGAGCATTCTATTAGACATGTTAGTATAGTCGCAAATAGAGCGGCTAAGATATTACAGGATTTAGGCTATGATGAACACAGAGTTGAATTGGCTAAAATAGCAGGCTTTTTACATGATATTGGAAACGGAGTAAACAGAGTAGACCATGCTCATAGTGGAGCAATCTTGGCTTATAATATTTTAAAAGATATGGGAATGGATTTAAAGGATAGAACAGAAATAATGTCTGCAATAGGAAATCATGATGAAGCAACTGGAACAGCAGTAAGCGATATATCGGCAGCACTAATTTTAGCAGATAAATCGGATGTTCATAGAGACAGGGTAGTTAATCCAAATAAAACATCTTTTGAAATACATGATAGAGTAAATTATGCTGTAACAAATACTAAATTAGAAATAGATAAAGAAAATAGAAGAGTTATGCTTAACTTAAGCATAGATACAAATATTTGTCCAGTGCTTGATTATTTTGAAATATTTATGGAAAGAACAAGAATGAGTAAATATGCAGCCAAATATTTAAATATTTGGTTTGAATTAATAATAAATGATACAAGGTTATTATAGGGAGGAATAAAATTGAAAACATTAAAAAGAATTGAAATGGTAGCTATACTGCTATTTGTAGCAATAATAATATTTGCTTCATTTTTTGGAGTATATAAAAAAGAAGACTTTAGAACAGTAAATATAATAAAAGATTATAAATTAGGAATGCAATTTACAAATACAGTAGTATTAAATTATAAACCAACAACAGAAGAAAAAGAAGTTATATATAATGCAGAGGGAGATGTAGTTATAGATGATGGACAAACAGAATATACAGAGGAAAATGGATATACTGTAAAAAATGAGACAGTAAATAATGAACAAAATTTAACTAAAGAAAATTATAAATTAACTAAAAAAATATTAAAAAATAGGTTAAAAGGAATGAACGTAGGAGAATATGAATTAAAACTTAACGAAGAAACAGGAGAAATAACAATAACTCTACAAGATAATGATGATGTTCATGAAATAAGTGAACATTTGGGACAAAAAGGATTATTTAATGTAATAGATAAAGAAACAAAAATTAGCTTACTAGATTATAATGATGTAAAATCTGCAAAAGCAGTTTATGGATCAAGCGATGAAACAGGAACTTCAACTACTGTATATTTACAAATTAATTTTAACAAAGATGGAGCAAAGAAACTTGAAGAAATAAGTACAGTGTATGTAAAATCTGCTGAAGAACAAGAAAACGAAGAAGGAGAAAAGGAAGAAGTAGATACCACAAAATATGTAAGTGTAGTATTAGATGGACAAACATATAGCTCAACTTATTTTGGAGAAAAAATGTCTACAGGAGTTTTATATATCCCTATTGCAGAAGTAAAAAATAATGAAGATATAGAAGGATATGTTAAAGAAATAAATAATATAGCTACTATAATAAATAATGAGGTTTTACCAATAGACTATGATTTTTCAGAAGAACATGTTGAAACAAAAATGACACAAAATATGATATTTATAGGTATTGCAATTCCAGTAATAATACTTGTAGCTGCATGTATAGTTTTGATTGTTAAATTTAAAGCAAAAGGATTTATAACAACATTTTTACAAATAGGATATATAGCACTACTACTATTGGTTATAAGATACACAAATGTAGTAATAACAATAGAAGGAATTTTAGGAATAATAATATCAGCCATCTTAAATTATATTTTAGTATATGCTATGTTAAGTAATTTAAAGAAAAAAGGACAGATAGAATGGAAGTTAATTGGAAAATTCGCATTAAGAACAATTATAGTGTATATACTTGCAGTAGTTCTTGCATTTAATTCGTTAACAAGAATAAATAGCTTTGGAATGGCTTTAGTTTGGGGAAGCTTCTGCTTATATATTTACAATTTAGCTATAACAAGAAATGTTCTAAAAATGTTAAATAAATAATTATTGCTGAAACTGTAACGCAACAAAAAAACTCTTAATAAAATAATATTAGGAGTTTTTTTGTTGGAGATGATAAAATTGAAAAATTGGATAAAAAAATTATATAGATCTAAAGAAAATATTACAAAAGAGGAAATGAAAGAAATTTTGAACAATAATTCTAATGTTATATTATTAGATGTAAGAAGTCCACAAGAATTTGAAGAAGAACATTTAAGAGGAGCAATAAATATACCGACATACGAATTATATACACAAGCCCTAAAAAAACTAAAAAATAAAGATGCAATTATTATAGCATATTGTACAGTAGGAGTAAGGAGCAAAAATGCAATTAATATTTTAAGAAAAATGGGGTATAAAAATTTGTACCATTTAGAGGGAGGAATAGGATAAATTACTAAAATTTTCAAAAAAATAGTTGTAAATTAAATTATAAATTGATATACTTAATATTGTAAGTATATCAATTTTTGTATCTAAGGAGGTATGTAAGAATGGAAGAAGATAAAGAAATTCAAGAATTAGAAAGTGAAGAAATAACAACTACAGATAATGCAGATATTAAAATATCAAATGAAGTTGTTGCATCTATTGCTGGAGTCGCTGTATCAGAGGTACAAGGTGTTTATAGTATGGCAGGAGGATTGGCAGGAGGAATATCAGAGGTTTTTAGTGGTAAAAAGAATTTATCAAAAGGAATTAAGGTAGAAGTTGGAGAAAAAGAAACTAAAATAGATGTTAATATAATAGTTGAATATGGTGTAAGAATACCAGATGTCGCTTTTGAAATCCAAAGAAGAGTAAAAAAGGCAGTTGAGACAATGACTGGACTTAAAGTTTCAGGTGTAAATATTCATGTACAAGGAATAAAAACAAATACACAAGAAAATAAAGAAAAAGAAGAGGAAGAAGAGGAAGAAGAGGAGTAAAAAAATGAAAATTTTAGATAGAATTGGTTTAACAATATTTTCAGTAATTATTTTAATAGTATCATTAATAACATGTTTTATTATATCAGGATGGCTAGAAATACCTGTTGTAGCAGATTTAGTAGAAAAAGTTTTGTCAAATGAAGTAGGAGGACCTATAGCACTTGCTTTAGCAATATTACTTGCATTATTAGCATTAAAATGCATTTTCCTTAGCTCTTATTTAAAAGAAAAAACTAAAGAGGGAATATTATTAGAAAATGAAAATGGTAAATTATTGGTATCTAAGGATACTATAGAAAATTTATCTACAGCAGTTATTAAAAATTTCGATAGTATAGAGAACTCAAATGTTAGAGTAGATGTAGATGGAGAAAATAAAATTAGTATATTTATTACATTATCAGTATATTCAGAGGTAGTAATTAAAGACTTGGCATCTAAAATTCAATTGAATATAAAAGATGAAGTAAAAAAATCTTTGGATTTAGAGATAAAAGAGGTAAATATAAGAATAAAAAATATAAATGCAAAAAAAGAAAATGTTGTAAAAGAATAATATTAAGCAAAAAATTCGTTTGCTTAAGTAATGGAAAAGAGGATGTAATATGGAAAATTTTAAAGAATTCCTTTCAAAGTATATTGGGGCAATAATTGGGGCTATAGTTGCAATAATTGCTTTATTATTACATGTATATAAATTTATTATTGCTGTAATAATAATTTTTATTGGAATGTATGTTGGCAATTATATACAACATAATAAAGAATTGGTAAAAATAAAAATAAAAGAATTTATTGATAAATTATAATGGAGGAACAAAATGAATAGGTCTGAAGCAAGAGACATGGCATTTAAATTTTTATATCAAGTAGAAGTGCAAAAAGAAAACAATGAAAATGCAATTGATTTATTTATAGAAAATAATGAAATACAAGATAAAGAAGCAAAAAAATATATTTTAAGTGTTGCAAGAGGAGTAAAAGAAAATTTAGAAAATATAACAACAATAATCGAAAAAAATTTAAAACAGGATTGGAAAATAGAAAGAATTTCTAAAGTTACACTTGCAATTTTAAAACTTGCAATATATGAAATAATATATGCAAAAATCCCATTCAAAGTAGTTATAAATGAAGCAGTAGAGCTTGCAAAAAAGTATGGAGAAGATACCGCACCTGTATTTGTAAATGGAATTTTAGCAAGTGTTGTTAAGGAGAATGTATGAAACCTGTAGCAATGACAGTAACAGATTTAAATAAATATATGAAAAATAAAGTAGCAGAAGATGAGTTTTTAAACAATGTATATGTGAAGGGAGAAATATCTAATTTTAAACATCACTATACAGGGCATATGTATTTTACTTTAAAGGATGAAAATTCTTTAATAAAATGCATAATGTTTAAAACCTATACAGCTACTTTAAATTTTATGCCAAAAGATGGAATGAAAGTATTGGTTTTAGGAACAGTAGCCGTTTTTGAAAGAGACCGGAGTTTACCAAATATATTGTAAAGCTATGCAAGAAGATGGAATTGGTGATTTATATAAAAAATATGAAGAATTAAAAAACAAACTAGAAAAAGAAGGACTGTTTGATATAAATCATAAGAAAAAAATTCCGTATATGCCAAAAACAATAGGAGTACTTACATCTAAAACAGGCTCAGTAATAAAAGATATAATTAATGTATCAACAAGAAGAAATCCAAATGTACACATTAAATTATATCCAGTACCAGTCCAAGGACCAGGAACAGAAAAACAAATTGCAGAAGCAATTAGAGTAATGAATGAACAAAAATTAGCTGATGTATTAATACTTGCAAGAGGAGGCGGTTCAATTGAAGATTTGTGGCCTTTTAACGAGGAAGTTACTGCAAGAGCTATATATGATTCTGAAATTCCAATAATATCTGCTGTAGGACATGAGACAGATTTTACAATATCAGATTTTGTTTCAGATTTAAGAGCACCAACACCATCTGCAGCAGCTGAAATTGCGCAAGCAGATGTAAATGAAATAAAAATAAAATTATTAACATATCAAAATAGATATAAGACGGCTTTGAAGAAAAAAATAGAATTTATGAAGCTAAGATATAATAAAGCAATGGCATCAAGAGTGTTTACAGCACCACTACAAAAAATAAATGAACAATATTTAAATGTTGATATAGAAATAAAAAAATTAGAAAACATAATAAAAATGAAATTAAAAGAGAATCAAAAAAAAGAAATAGAACTTATATCTAAATTAGATGCATTAAGTCCTTTAAAAACACTAACAAGAGGATATTGTATAGTAGAAGAAAAAGGTAAAATATTAAAAAGTGCAAAAAACTTAAAAATAAATGATGTGATAGATTTAAAATTCTGTGATGGAGAAAAACAAGCAAAAATAATGTAAATGTAGGGGAAGGGCTCTGTACTTGCCCAATGTGTGGTTGGAAACCAACACTACAATAAAAAGGAGGTAGAAAACATGGGAAAGAAAATATTATATATTTTAATAATAATTATTTTAATAATAGTAGGAATATTTGTAGCAAAAAAAATTACAGAAAAGGATAAAACAGAACAAACAGTTGCAAACACATTAGAAAATACTAATAAAACAGATGAAGAAAATAAACTAGAAGGAAATAATACAGTGGTATCAGAAACAGAAAAAAATGAAGCTAAGGAAAATAATGTGGCAGAAGGGAAAGATAAAGATGCTCCAGAAGAACAAGCAAAACAAATAGTAGAGGCAAATTGGGGAGAAGATAATACAGTTTATTTTAGCTATGATGGAAAAGATGAAAATGGAAGATATATAATTTGTGTAAGAGAAAAAGCTACAACAAAAGCATTATACTGGTATTATGTTGATGTAGAAACAGGAACATTTGATATTGAATAGATGCGTGATGTGTGAGTTGTAGGGGCAGGACTCTGTCCCTGCCCAAATACGATAAATCAAAGAGCAAAATATAAAATTTGGAGGAAATTATGAAAGAAATAAATTTCGAAACAAGTATGGAAAATTTAGAAAAGATAGTTCAAGAACTAGAAAAAGGAGATTTAAATTTAGATGATTCAATAAAAAAATTTGAAGAAGGAATGAAAATATCAAAAGACTGCAACAAATTTTTAGAAGAAGCAGAAAAAAGAATAACTGTTTTAATAAATGAAAATGGCAATATTACAGAGGAAGAATTTTAACAATAAAAAACAGTTTCTTTGACAAATATAGACATAAAACAAATAAAGTGGTATATTATATTTAATGGGTGATATTATGAAATTTGAAACAAAAAGGATGTTGAAAAAGATAAAAAGTATTAATTACAAAAAAATGGATAAAATTGTAGATATAATATCAAAAAATAATAATAATAAATCAAAGTTATATATAAAATTTGATATATTTAGAAACTTCCTAAAAAGAGGGATAGGTTATACAGACTACTTTAGAGGAGATTATATAAACTTAACTAACGAAGAAAAAAACACTTATGTTACAGCAAAATCTTTTTATAGAATAATGCATTATTTAAATAATTATGACTATATTTATATTTTTCATGACAAATTAATATTTAATAAATTCTTTAAAGAGTATATAAAAAGAGATTATATAAACTTAAAAAAAAGTACTGTTGACCAATTTAAAAAATTTTTAGACAAGCATGATGTGGTTTTTGCAAAAGACCCAGTTGGTGAATGTGGATATGGAATTAAAAGGATAGAAGTGAATAAAGTTGAGGATAAAGACAAGCTTTATGAAGAACTTATAAATAATAAACAATTCTTAGTAGAAGAAGAAATAATTCAAAGTGATGAACTAAACGAAATAAACCCAAATGTAGTTAGTTCATTTAGAATAGTAACACTTGTAAAAGATGGACAGGCATATATACTAAATAATGCACTTAGAGTAAATCAGGATAAAGCCAATGTAATAGGTTGTACAAATGATCTATATTTTAGCTTTGCAGAAGACGGAACAATAGACAGTAATGTTATTGATGATTATGGAAATGTTTATGAAAAACACCCATTAACAGGTAAAAAATTTAGCGAAGTAAAAGTAAAAGATGTAAAAAAAGCATTTGAGTTATGTAAAAAAGCAGCACTAGAAGTACAAGAAGTAAGATATGTAGGGTGGGATGTAGCTTTTTCAAACAAAGGACCTGTAATTGTAGAAGGAAATGAATACCCAGGTTATGGAATATTTCAATTCTACAAATTGAAAAATAAAAAATATGGACATTTAAAAGAAATACAAGATATAATTGATGATGAAGTTAAAAATATGAATTTACCATGTATAAATTAAAATTAATTATAAGGGCGCATGATTGCGCCCTGTAATTCTATAAAATTGAAAGGATTAAATGAAAAAATCAAGTGTAATTTTTTTATGGGACCTAATGAACTATAAAAAAATATTGAAAATCTCTTTTATTTCGTATATAATTTGTGATAGAATAACAAAAGTAAAATTTAAGGAGGATGTTATGGAGATAGCATATAAAAGAGTTCTACTAAAACTTAGTGGAGAAGCACTTGCAGGAACACAAAAGAACGGGATAGATGTAGAGACTTTAGGACGAATTTGTGATAAAGTAAAAGAAATTGTGGAAATGGGAGTAGAAGTTGCAATAGTAGTTGGAGGAGGAAACTTTTGGAGAGGAAGATATGGACATCAAATGGAAAAAACCACATCAGACTACATGGGAATGCTTGCAACAACTATTAATGGATTAGCAATACAAGATGCATTAGAATCAAGAGGAGTTAATACGAGAGTACAAACAGCAATTGAAATGAGACAAATTGCAGAACCATATATAAAAAGAAAAGCAATGAAACATTTAAGCAATGGAAGAGTTGTAATATTTACTTGTGGAACAGGAAGCCCATTTTTTACAACAGATACAGGAGCGGCACTTAAAGCTGCAGAAATTGATGCAGAAGTTATTTTACTTGCAAAAACATGTGATGGGGTATACTCAGCAGACCCCAAAATAGACCCAAATGCAATAAAATATGATGAAATTACATATTTAGATGTGTTAAATCAACAATTAAAAGTAATGGATTCAACAGCTACTTCATTATGTATGGACAATAATATTCCATTAGTTGTATTTGGAATAGATGATCCAGAAAATATTGTGAGAATTATTAGAGGCGAAAAAATAGGTACATTAGTTAAATAAATGAAAATTTTAAGGAGGAATTAACATGGAATTTAACCATATTGAAGAAAAAATGAATAAAACAGTAAATGCTTTAGCAGAAAGCTTAGCAGAAGTAAGAGCAGGAAGAGCAAACCCTGCAATATTAAATAAGATAAAAATAGATTATTATGGAACACCAACACCAATAAACCAAGTAGCAGGAATATCTGTTCCAGAAGCAAGGCTAATTGTAATACAACCATGGGATGCAAGTATTTTAAAAGAAATAGAAAAAGAAATATTAAAATCAGATATAGGAATAAACCCAAATAATGATGGAAAAGTAATAAGACTTGCTTTTCCAGAATTAACAGAAGAAAGAAGAAAAGAACTAGTAAAAGATATTAGAAAAATGGGAGAAGAATCTAAAGTAGCTATTCGTTCTATTAGAAGAGACGGAATAGATGAAGCAAAAACCAAGCAGAAAAATAGCGAAATAACAGAAGACGATTTAAAAGTAGCAGAAGACCAAATACAAAAATTAACAGATAAAAAAGTTGCAGAAATTGATAACATGGTAGCTGCAAAAGAAAAAGAAATAATGAGTGTGTAAAAAATATATAATAATTTAAACAATAGAAAACCAATAAAAAATAAAATGTTATTCTAAGGGGCGCAATCTTCGACGCCCCGAAATTGTATTTAATATATTTAAGGTAGTCGCCTATGAAAAGGTGATTATTTTTTTCTCTAAAATTCCTCAAAATCAGACATTATTTTTTTGTAACAAAAATGTAATATTATATTTTTGATTTTTGTATTGACAATATAAAAATCTTCGTATAAAATAAATTCGATTTCAGAAAAAGCTTAAAAAAGTTTGAAAAAACCAAAAAGGCAAAATGAAACCAAAAGGCATGAAAGTTAGACTACTGTAAGAAAATAACATAAAAATACAAAATAAGAAAAACAAATAAGAAAATAAAGTTTATAAAAAAATGATTTTTTCAAAAAAAGCAAAAAACGGAATAAACTTACAAATCAAAACTTTCAGCAAAATACAAATGAAATATAAAAAATAAGAAACAATAAGGGGGATTAAAAAATGCAAGTTATTAAAAGAGATGGAAGAGTAACAGAATTTAATGAAGAAAGGATTATTAAGGCTATAACATTAGCTATGTCACACACAACAGGAGGTGTAGATATAGATTTAGCTACAAAAATAACAGATAGTGTAAAAAACCAATTAAAAGATAAAGTACAAGTATCTGTTTATGAAATTCAAGATTTAGTAGAGAAAAAATTAATGGGTTCATCAAGAAAAGAAGTTGCACAAGAATATATTACATATAGATACAACAGAGATGTAGCAAGAAAATCAAAAACAAAAGACATGTTTCTAGAAATTATAGAAACAAAATCTAATGATGTAACACGTGAAAATGCAAATATGAATGCAGATACACCAGCAGGAATGATGATGAAGTTCGCAAGTGAAACAACAAAACCATTTGTTGATGATTTCCTATTATCAACAGAAGCAAGAAATGCTGTAAATGGTGGATATATTCATGTTCATGATAAAGATTATTATCCAACAAAAAGCTTAACATGTATACAACATCCTTTAGATAAAATATTAAAAAACGGATTTAGAGCAGGACATGGAAGTTCAAGACCTGCAAAAAGAATAGAAACAGCAAGTATTATAGCATGTATTTCTTTAGAAACAGTACAAAACGAAATGCATGGGGGACAAGCAATACCAGCATTTGACTTCTATCTAGCACCATATGTAAAAACAACATTTGTAGAAGAAGTTAAAAAACTTGAAGAAGCCTTAGATATGGATTTATCAAAACTATATGATTATGAAGTAAAAGATTATATAAAGAAAGAAACAAAAGATCTAAAAGGTGAGGAAAAATATGTTCAACTTGCAATAAACAATACTGTAAACAGAGTTCACCAAGCAATGGAAGCTTTTATACATAATATGAACACAATACACTCAAGAGGTGGAAACCAAGTTGTATTTAGTTCAATAAACTATGGAACAGATACTTCTGCAGAAGGTAGATGTATAATTAGAGAAATGTTACTATCTACTGAAAGAGGAGTTGGAAATGGAGAAACACCTATCTTCCCAATACAAATTTGGAAAAAGAAAAGAGGAGTTAACTATTTACCAGAAGATAAAAACTATGACTTATATAAACTTGCATGTAGAGTAACAGCAAAAAGATTTTTCCCAAATTTTTTAAATCTAGATGCAACATTTAATACACATCCAAAGTGGAAGGCAGAAGATCCAAACAGATATTATTATGAAGTAGCAACAATGGG
The DNA here is from genome assembly GCA_051891435.1 of Clostridia bacterium. Classification (GTDB taxonomy): domain Bacteria; phylum Bacillota; class Clostridia; order TANB77; family CAG-508; genus UMGS1933. The sequence goes on from JBJFFE010000069.1 coordinate 45,111, forward strand.
ATGTAGAACAAGAGTATTTGCAAATAGACATGGAGAAGATACATCTGTTGGAAGAGGAAATTTATCATTTACAACTGTAAACTTGGTAAGAATAGCAATTGAATCTGCAAGAGAAGCACAAAGTAATTTAAGAATGAATTTTGACCTTGGAAAAGGTAGTGAAGAATTTATGACAGAAAAATATAATAAAGAGGTTAAAAAAATATTCTTAAATAAACTAGAACAATATACAGATGTAGCTGCAAGGCAATTATATGATAGATATAAATTCCAATGTACAGCTGTCGCAAAACAATTCCCATTATTAATGTCTGGATTATGGCAAGATAGTGAAAAATTAAAACCAACAGATAGAGTAGAAGAAGTATTAAAACATGGTACATTAGGAATAGGATTTATAGGACTTGCAGAATGCTTAACAGTTTTAACTGGAAAACATCATGCAGAAAGTGAAAAATCTCAAAAATTAGGAATAGAAATAGTAACTCAAATGAAAGAAGCTTGTGATAGATATGCTGAAAGATATGATTTAAATTACTCTTTACTTGCAACACCAGCAGAAGGATTATCTGGTAAATTTACTAAAATGGATAAAAGAGATTTTGGAACTATACTTGGAGTTACAGATAAAGAATATTATACAAATAGTAACCATGTACCAGTATGGTATAAATGTACAGCAGAGCATAAAGCAAAAATAGAAGCACCTTACCATGCATTAACATTAGGAGGACATATATTCTATATAGAATTAGATGGAGATGCAACACATAATCCTGAGTCCGTAGAAGCAGTAGTAGATTTAATGGATAAATATAATATGGGTTATGGTTCAATTAACCATACAAGAAGCAGATGCTTAGACTGTGGATTTGAAAATGCAGATGCAAATTTAAAAGAATGTCCAGTATGTCATAGTGAAAACATAGATACTATACAAAGAATAACAGGATATTTAGTTGGCACAACATCAAGATGGAATAGTGGAAAATTAGCAGAATTACATGACAGAGTAACACATGATGAGAAAAATATATAAAGAAGAGATGAAAAAATATGAATATAGCAGGATTTTATGACGAAAGTATTTCAAATGGACTAGGATGGAGGGCAGTACTTTTCGTAAGTGGTTGCCCACATCATTGCCCAGGATGCCACAATAAAGAAGCACAAGATTTTAATTTTGGTAAAAAGTTTAATGAAGATGAAATTTTAGAAAAAATAAAAAATAATTCAATTTTAAAAGGAATTACTATAAGTGGTGGCGAACCTTTATGTAAGGAGAATATAAAAGAAGTTTGTAATTTTATAAAAGATGTAAAAAAAGTTAAAAAAGATTTTAATGTATGGTGTTATTCAGGCTACACTTTAGATGAATTAATAAAAAGAGAAGATCCTGATACAATGGATTGCTTAAATGAAATAGATGTACTAGTAGATGGAAGGTTTAAACAAGATCTAAAAGACCCTACACTAAAATTTAGAGGATCATCAAATCAAAGAATTTTGGATGTAAAGCAAAGTCTAAAAACGCACCAATGTATTGAAATGAACATAGACAGATATTAAAAACCATAAATATATAATATTTTCAATTTGCGAAGCTCTAAGCAGACTAGCCAATATGTAAATTCGGAGTACATACGTTTGAACACTATTGTATATACGGGTTTAGACAACTAAGGTCGCTTCTCATTTCAAATATTATATATTTATGTTTTAATTATAAAAATATTCATATAATGTTTTTTAATGTTCTTTTAATAATTATAAATTATATATAATCCAAATATATTTTAGAAAGGAAAATGTAAAATGGAAGAAAACAAAAAAGAAAATGTTTTAAAAAAAATTTTAAAAAAAGAAGTTATTATTAGCTTAGTAGTTGGTTTATTAGTTGGTGCAGGAATAATGTTCTTTGTAAATGGAGGTTTTGTTGCAAGAGTAGGAGGAAAAGCAATAACAACTGGAAGTTTATATAATAAAATGAAGGATTATTATTCTATAAATTTACTTCTAGAAGATGTTGATGCAGCTATATTAAATAAAAAATATCATTTAACTGAAGACGAAATAGATGATATGAAAACAATGGCAGACAAATATATTTCACAATATGAACAGTACGGATATAGTGAAGAAGAATTTTTATCAGAAAATGGATTTGAAGATTATGATGCATTTGTAGATTATTTGTCATTAGATTATAAGAGAACAGTATATTTCTATGATTATTTAGAGACAAAGCTTGAAGATAATGCTGTTAAAACATATTATGATGAAAATGCATTTGGTAAAATAAGTAATAAACATATATTAATAACAACATCAGATGATATGACAGATGAACAAGCTTTAGCAGTTGCAAATGAAATAATTGGTAGATTAAATGACGGAGAAGATTTTGATACACTTGCAAAAGAATATTTAGAAAAGTATCCAAATAATGCGGTAAATGAAGATTTAGGAGAAGTTGGCGCATTCGATAACCTTGAAACTGAATATATAGATGCATTAAAAACATTAGAAAAAGATAAATATACTGAAACTCCTGTTAAAACATCTTATGGATATCATGTAATTTATTGTACAAATAAAACAGAAAAAACAGAGGAAATATCTAGAGATGATAAGATGGCAATCGTTAACATACTTGCAGAAGACATAATGAATGAAGATTCTAATTTATATTATAAAACTTTAATAAACATGAGGAAAGAATCAAACTTAAAATTCTATGATAAAGATTTAAACACAAAATATGAAGAATACTGTGCACAATATGTAGATGAGGCAACAGAAGAATAGTAAAAAATAACATGATGTGGGGCGCATGACCATGCGCCCTAAAATTATAAATAGACTGATTTATGGGTACAATATGTCAGCCGTTTTGTATATTTTATAAAAAATTAAATTTGACAGTCCGCAGATCACGGGGGAAGACCCGCGTACGCCTTGGAGAATTTAATTTTTTAGAAAATCATACAAAAGGTAGGCTGACAAATTAATAAATAAAATGTTGGAGGAAATATGGAAACAAAAACTAATAAAACAAACTTTTTTAAAAAAATTTATATTTCACTATTTAAAATAAAAGAATATAATCTGTTAACAAAAGAAGGATTGAAAAAAAGCATATATTATATACTTGATATATTATTAATATTATCTCTCATATATGCTGGAATTTTCATTTTCCAAATGAAAAAAAATGTAAATAGCTTAAAAACATATTTACAAGAAAAATTACCAGAACTTACATATTTAGAAGGAACTTTAACAAGTGAAAATGAAGAAGCAATTATATTAGATAATGACTTGGTAAAAATAAATTTTGGTGGGCAAATTGTAATAGACACGAAAACAGATTATGAAACACTAGTAAATAAATATAAAGAAAATAAACAAGCAACAATATTATTAACAGCCAATAAATATACAACAATTAATGCTCAAGGGAAAGTGCTAGAGTATTCATATGATGAGGTTTTAGAAAAATATTTAGGACAACAAGTAAAAAGTTTGGATAAAGAAGAAGTGTTATATTTGTTTGATAACATTTCATATACTTACTACTTTTTTGCATATGCATTATCATATTGTATAGCACATTCATTATTAGTATTTGCTTATGATTTATTAATATCATTATTTGCCTTTATTATTTGTAAAGTAAAAAAAGTTGCTATAAAATTTGCAGAAATCTATAGTATGGGATTATATGCTATGACTATACCAGTAATATGTTATTTTATAATAAACTTTATTCCTGCTTCAGTTGGAATATATATACAAGTAATTTCAACTATTATTCCAATAATATATTTAACAGTAGCAATTTACACAACAAAATGGATTACACCAGAAATGGCAAAGAAAAATAAATAATTATTGTTTAGTTTGTAAGGGCGCATGACTATGCGCCCATTGTTATTAAAAATAGACTTATTAAATATAATAATCAATAAAATTTCAAACATTTGTATTGTAAAAAAAATAAAAATAAGGTATAATAAAAAGCAATGTTTTATAAATTAAATGAGGAGGTAACCCATGGATAAAAAAGTTATTTTAAGTGGAATTCAATCTACAGGAAGACTACAGTTAGGGAACTATTTAGGAGCAATAGATAATTGGGTAAAAATGCAAGAGGAATACAATTGTTACTATATGATTGCAAACTCACATTCATTAACAATTAGAAATGACCCAGAAGAACTAAAAAACAACACACTAAAAATAATAGCACTATATGTAGCAGCTGGACTTAATCCAGAAAAAAATACAATATTTATTCAATCACAAGTAAAAGAACATGCAGAACTTGCATGGATTTTAAACTGCTATACATATATGGGAGAGCTTTCTCGTATGACACAATTTAAAGATAAATCTGCAAAACATGCAGATAATATAAATGCAGGATTATTTACATATCCAGTATTAATGGCAGCAGATATTTTACTATATAAAGCAGATTTAGTGCCAGTTGGAGAAGACCAAAAACAGCATTTGGAAATAACAAGAGATATAGCAGAAAGATTCAACAAAATATATGGAGAAACTTTTGTAATACCAGAAGGTTATATAAGAAAATCAAGTGCAAGAATAATGGGATTACAAGATCCAACAAGTAAAATGAGTAAAAGCTCAACAAATCTAAATGATACTATATTTTTAGATGATGAGCCAGAAGTTATTATGAAAAAATTTAAAAAAGCAGTTACAGATTCAGAAAATGTAGTTAGATTTGATCCAGAAAATAAACCAGGAATAAGCAACTTAATGTGTATATACGGAGCAATAACTGGAAAAAATGAAAAAGAGATAGAAGAAGAGTTTGCTGGACTGGGATATGGAACTTTCAAAACTGCAGTAGGGGAAAAAGTAGTAGAAAGATTAAGACCAGTACAAGAAAAGTATAAAGAATTACTAGAAAATCCAAAATATTTAGAAGAAATTTATACTAAGGGAGCAGAAAAAGCAAGAGAAGTTGCTTCAAAAACCTTAGAGGAAGTGAAAGCAAAAATAGGAATATTGTAGGAGGAAATATGTTTACAGACTATACAAAAATAATTGTAAAATCCGGAGATGGAGGAAATGGAGCAATTACATTCAGAAGGGAAAAATATGTTGCATCAGGAGGCCCAGATGGCGGAGACGGAGGAAAAGGTGGAGATGTATATTTTGTAGTTGACCCAGACCAAAATACATTAATAAATTTTAGATATAATAAAAAATATAAGGCTCAAAATGGAGAAAATGGAAGCGGTAATCGTTGCTTTGGAAAATCTGGAGAAGACTTATATATAAAAGTACCAAGGGGAACGGTAATAAAGGATAGTGAAACAGGAAAAGTTATTGCAGACCTTTCAGAAGAAGGTCAATGTGAACTTGTTTTTCCAGGTGGAAGAGGAGGAAAAGGAAACTCGCATTTTGCAACAGCAACAAGACAAGCTCCTCGTTTTGCACAAGGTGGAGAAAAGGGAATAGAAAAGGAAGTAATCTTAGAATTAAAATTAATTGCGGATGTTGGACTAGTTGGTTTCCCAAATGTAGGAAAATCAACAATACTTTCAATGGTTACATCAGCAAGACCTAAAATAGCAGACTACCATTTTACAACATTGGAGCCTAACCTAGGAGTAGTAAAAACTGAATATGGAGATAGTTTTGTAATTGCAGATATACCAGGAATTATAGAAGGCGCAAGCCAAGGTGTTGGATTAGGATTAAAATTTTTAAGACATATAGAAAGAACAAGGCTTTTACTTCATGTAATAGATGTATCGGGTTCAGAAGATAGAATACCGGTAGAGGATTTTAAAATAATAAATGAAGAACTAAAAAAATATAGTGAAAAATTAGCCACAAGGAAACAGATAATAGTAGCAAATAAAATAGATGCAATGCAGGATGAAATTTTATATAAAGATTTAGAAGAGCTAGCTAGAAAAGAAAATATAAAAATATTTAAAATATCTGCTGCAACAGGAGAGGGTCTAAAGGAATTATTTAAATATGTATCAGAAGTTATTAAAACTTTACCAAAAGAAGAAATAATAGATGGTGAAGAAAGAATGGTATATACGTTAAAAGAAGATAGAGACGAATTTGAAATAATAAAAGAAAATGGAGAATTTATTGTACAAGGACCAGCAGTAGATAGATTAATGGGAAGAGTGAATTTAGAAGATAATGAATCTCTATATTATTTCCAAAAAACATTGCGTAATTTAGGAATAGAAGATGCGCTAAAACAAGAAGGAATACAAGAAGGAGACACAGTAAGATTTAATGACTGGGAATTTGCATGGTACGATTAAAATAAAAAATCATAAACTTTTGTTTGACAAACAAAAGAACTTGTGATATTATTAGAACAAATAAAATTTTGGGGAGTGGTTGTAAGATGAAAAAAAATAGTTCAGATGAATTAAATAAAAGAGAAAAAGCAATATTAAAGTTTATAGAAAAACAAATAAATGATAAAGGATATCCGCCATCAGTAAGAGAAATAGGAAAGGCTGTTGGTTTAAGTTCTACAGCAACTGTACATACTTATATTGCAAAATTAAAAGAAAAAGGTTATTTGTCAAAAGAAGACCAAAAAGGTAGAGCATTAAAATTGCTAAAAGGTGGAAAAAAGGAAGAACCAAAATCAATATATAATGGAAAAGAACTTGCAGAAGTGCCTGTAATAGGAAAAATAACAGCAGGAGAACCAATACTTGCAGTAGAAAATATAACAGATACTTTCCCTATACCAATAGATTTTGTAGGAAACAGCGAAAGCTTTATGTTAGTAGTTAGAGGAGAAAGTATGATAGAAGCTGGAATATTAGACGGAGACTATATTCTAGTAAAAAAACAAGATATAGCAAGAAATGGTGAAATAGTAGTAGCACTAATAGGAGAAGAAGCAACAGTAAAAACATTCTATAAAGAAAAAGACCATATCAGATTACAACCAGAAAACAGCACAATGGATCCAATAATAGTACCAAACTGTAAAATACTTGGAAAAGTAGCAGGAGTATTTAGAAAAATAAATTAAAATGAATAAAAAATATAAAAAAGCTCATTATAAAAATAAAACTTTATAAGGGGGCTTTTTTTATGGATGAGGAAAAACAAGAAAACACAACGAAATATGGAGAATTTGTATGTTCTTTTAATCAATGGTTACCATTAGATAAACAAAAAGAACAAGCAAAAAAAATGGTTAAGGTCACTAGAAAAAATTCAGATAAATAATAATTTCTAGGATAAAAAAGAAAAAATAGAAAAACTCTTTTGTTTTATGTAAACATATAATATAATATATAAGCAATTTTTTGTAATACGCGCCTTTATTGAGGTGCAGACGAAAGGAAGAAAAAAATGGGCAAAAAACGGAAAAACATCAGCTATGAAAAGGAGGCTTTAGAAAGCTTACAAAAGCATTTGTCTTATTTTAGGCGACCTCTTCCAAATGGGAACATTCCGGGAATTACTGGAACAGCGGAAGATTTAGGAAAGGCTGTTTCAATGCTTCCTCAAAAGGAAAAAGAAGCTTTGGAACGCTTTTGGGGACTGATTCCAGGTACAACTAATCATGGCAAAGCTATTTTCAATGGCAAGAAGAAAGATTTGGCATATGAAAATATGCTGAATAATTCAAATGAGGCACTGAAGAAGCTACTTACAATTGAATATCTGTATGTATATGATCTCGGTGTACAAAGTGTGATTGATAACATTCTTACAAAAGTTGACAGAACGGGCATAGAAATTTCAGATATGGAGGCAATTAAATATCTGCTTATTTTCCTGATTTTTATTGCAGGTGGTCATCACATGATTTTTGAAAATGATGACTATGACATTGATTTGGAGGCAGATGAAAAAATTCATTTCGATGAATATGCTCTTCTTGATACCATGTGGCAGGAAAGCGCATGTTTGCTTAAGGATTCTTCAATCAAGCTTGGCCTTTTGATTGACATCATTCAGATGTTTGATGTCAAAGACATTGCTGCTATGAAGAGCTTTGTAGCTCTTCCCTTGGATAAGGTGGAAAGTGAAGTAGGTACTGAAAAACTTTCAACATTCAAGGCGGTTCGTCAGATTAAAGAAAAAATGTTTGGCTTTGGAGGCTGGAATGTAACAAATGAGATTATCTATGGTGCTGCGATAACGCAAGAACAAGAAAACAAACTGGTAAGTCATTTTGATGAATTCAGAAAAAATTGGTCTTTTGTTTTAAATTTCAAGACCAAAACCAAGGTAATTAAAACCACTCAAGGTGAACATACGGTTGATGTTTATACAATTGAAGGGCTGGAATTTACAGACTTGTATGAGCTTATGAGCCTGTATGTTTGCAGAAAATGGCTGTAATCCATTTTTCCCACATAGTAGAACTTCTACTATGTGGGTTTTTAAATTTTAAAGAAAAATTAAAAAAATGGTAATAATTATTAACTTTTCTTAATATACATTAATTAAAGTTTAGTAGTACAAACACTTTATATTTATAGGAGGTAATAATTATTATGGAGAATTTGGATATATATAAGGACATAGCAAACCGTACAGATGGAGACATATATATTGGAGTTGTTGGACCAGTAAGAACAGGTAAATCTACATTCATAAAAAATTTTATGGATTTATTAGTTTTACCTAATATTGAAAATAGTTACAAAAAAGAACGTGCAAGAGATGAACTTCCACAGAGTGCTGCGGGAAGAACTATAATGACAACAGAACCAAAATTTGTACCAAATGAAGCAATAGAAATTAAAATAGGTGATAATTTAAAATTAAGAACAAGATTAGTAGATTGTGTTGGGTATTTAGTAAATAATGCACTTCGGATATATGGAAAATGACGTTCCAAGGATGGTAAAGACGCCTTGGTCTGATGAAGAAATACCTTTTGAACAAGCAGCTGAGATTGGAACCAAAAAGGTAATAACAGAGCATTCAACAATAGGAATACTAGTTACAACAGATGGAACAATAACAGAAATACCAAGAGAAGATTACATAGAGGCAGAAGAAAGAGTTGTAAACGAATTAAAAGCAATGAATAAACCATTTGTAATTGTATTAAATAGTAGTATGCCATATTTACAAGAAACTATGGATTTAGCCAATAAACTAGAAGAAAAATATGGAGTACCAGTAATTACAAGTAATTGTACACAGCTAAATACAGATGATGTAAATAACATTTTAGGAAAAGTATTATATGAATTCCCTATTGAAAGAATTAATATTAATTTTCCAGGTTGGATTGATGGTCTAGAGGATACACATGAGTTAAAACAAGAATTATTAAAAGAAATAAAAGAGGCTTTTAAAGACGTAAAAACAGTAAGAAGTATAGATTCAGCTACAGCAAAGATAAAACAAACAGAAATAATTTCTAAAACAAGTGTTGAAGAAATTAATTTAGGAAATGGATGTATTAGTGTTAACGTAACCTTAAAAGAAAACTTATTCTATAAAGTCCTTACAGAAATAACAGGGGTTGAAGTTAAAGATGAAGCTGGATTATTTACTACAATATCAAATTTATCTAATATAAAAAGAGAATATGACAAAGTTGCTGTAGCACTTCAAGAAGTGAGACAAAAAGGATATGGAATAGTTACACCAACAATGGATGAATTAATTTTAGATGAACCAGAGATGGTAAAACAAGGTTCAAGATATGGAGTTAGACTTCGTGCAAAAGCACCATCAATTCATATGATAAGAGCTGATATTGAAACCGAGGTATCACCAATAGTAGGAAGTGAAAAACAATCTGAAGAGTTGGTTAATTATTTATTATCAGAATTTGAAAGTGATCCTAAGAAAATATGGGAATCAAATATATTCGGAAAAAATTTACATGAATTAGTAAATGAAGGATTACAAAATAAATTATATAAGATGCCAGAAGAGGCACAGGGAAAATTACAAGAAACATTAGAGAGAATTATAAACGAAGGAAGTGGAGGATTGATTTGTATAATTTTATAAAATTTAAATTTATGAGAAGTACCAGCGGTACTTCTCATAAATTTAAAAGATTAAATAAAAAAAATTCTATAAATTATGGTACAAATATATTTTATATGTTATAATAATAACCGAAAAAATGAATTGGAGGAATATATATGAATTTACCAAATAAATTAACAATATTTAGAATAATACTTGTGCCAATAATGGTTATAATATCCATTTTAAACATTCAAGGTACATTTTTAAATATACCAATAACATATTGGATAATAAACCTAATTTTTATAATTGCATCTTTCACAGATCATTTAGATGGAAAATTAGCCAGAAAAAATAATCAAATAACAACTTTTGGAAAATTTGCAGACCCACTCGCAGATAAAATTTTGGTACTATCTACAATGCTTATATTAGTAGAATTCAATAAATTACCAGCATGGATACCAATTATAGTATTAGCTAGAGAGTTTGTTGTTTCAGGTTATAGGCTAGTTGCAGTAGAGAAAGGTGGACAAGTTATAGCTGCAAATATTTTTGGTAAATTAAAAACAGTTACTCAAATGATAGCTATAATATTAAGTTTGCTAGATATAAATGCGTTCGCAACTTTTATAAATACAAAATTAACGGGATATAATTTAATAATTAATATTTTATCAACTACATTTATGTTTGTATCTGTAATTGCTACAATATTTTCTGGTTGGAACTATATAAAAGATGGAAAAAACTTACTGAAAGATTAAAAATCATATAAAAAATGAATAAAAAAATAAAAATTATAAAAAAATAATAAAAAAGGCTTGAAAAAAATCAAATTTTGTGGTAAAGTATATATAAGTGTTTAATAAAAGTGAGGTAAAAATATGAAAAAAGTAATAATAAGTATAATAGCAATTTTAGCAGTAGTGGCTGTTGCAAATACAGTTTTTGCATCAAGTGTTTTAGATGACTTAGAAGGCTTGAAACAAGAAGGTAATACCGCAATTAAAGAAAACCAAAATCTTGAAGAGATTGAATCAGGTGAGTTAGAAAATCAAAATAAAAACCAAAACTTAAATACTAATGTAGCAAACAATAAAAATGAAAATGCGCCAACAACAACTCCATATACAGGTATTGAAGATTATTCATCAGCTATATTTATAGTAATATTTGCAGTTTCTGCAATATATGCATACAAAAAAATTAGAGATTATAAAGAGTAGAATATAAAAAGGTAAGTTTACTTACCTTTTTTCTTTTGCCTTTATAATAAGCCTTTTTCCGATTTGAATTATTGCATGTAACTAAGGTTATTTCTTTTTCTCCGATTAGTTTCTTGAGATAAATAACTTAAATTATCTGGTTCAACTTCGTAACTCTCATATACTTCATATGAAAGCATGTTTCTATTAGAATTATAAATATTAATAATATCTTTTGACTCAAGTAAATATAAATTACTAAAAAAATCAGATGTATTGTAATTGTGCCCAATAATACAAAAATTACCAATGGTATTTATGTCTGGTCCATAAAATTTACATACAGATATTTTTAAAAGTTCATTAGAATAGTCCGAAAAAATTGGATAAGAAATATTAATTTTTGGTATTTCTATAGTGCCGATAATTGAAATTAAATTGTCATTAGCTTTTATAGTGCTTTCGGCATTTTTAGAATACAGACGAGTAAGATTATAATTTTTAACAGTAGACTCAGAAATTTTTTTTACGTGTTTTTCTGAATAATTTTGCCAAAATAGATGTATAATAAAAATTAGAATGATAAAGCAGAATATGAAAAATTGAAAAGAATATAATCTTTTATTTAGTTCTTTTGCTTTTTTATTTTCTAAAATCTGATTCATAATAATATTTTTAGAAAAAATTTAAGAAATATTCTTAAAACTATTGCAAAAACTGGAAAAATTTTGTATAATAATTAAGCAAATAAAAAATAGACCTTAAGAGTGGGAGTTTTCCCACTCTTAAGTTTTGAAAAGGAGACAGATATTGACTAATATAGAAAGTAAAGTAGAAAACTTAATAATTAAACAAGTAGAAAAACTTGGTTATGAACTATATGATGTTGAATATACAAAAGAAGGAAAAGATTATTTCTTAAGAATATATATTGATAGTGATAAAGGCATTTCACTTGATGATTGTGAAAAAGTAAATAATGAAATAACAGACTTATTAGATACAGCAGATTATATAAAAGAACAATATTTTTTAGAGGTATCTTCTACACGGAATAGAAAAAGTACTAAAAAAAGATAAACACCTTGAAAAAAATATTGGAACAGAAGTACAAGTAAAATTATTTAAGCCTATAAATAATAGCAAGCAACACGTAGGGAAACTAAAGAGTTTTAATGATGATGAAATAGTTCTTGAAACAAATAATAATGAAATGGTTTTAAATAGAAAAAACATTTCGCAAATAAAAACAATTTATAAATGGTAGAAAGGAAGGTATAAAAATGAAAACAATTGATAATAAAGAACTAGTTATGGCGATGGAAGAATTAGAAAAAGAAAGAGGAATTGAAAAGGCATATTTACTAAAATCTATAGAGGATGCATTAGTAGTTGCATATAAGAAAAATTTTGATTCTGCAGAAAATGTAAAAGTTGTAATGGAGGAAACTACAGGACAAATACATGTATACAGCCAAAAAGAAGTTGTAGAAAATGTAGAAAATGATAATTTACAAATAAGCAAAGAATTGGCAAAAAAATATGATAAAAAGGCAGAAGTAGGAGATATAATAAACATAGAATTAGCTCCTAAAGATTTTGGAAGAATAGCTGCTCAAACAGCTAAACAAGTAATTATGCAAAAAATAAGAGAAGTAGAAAGAAACATGATATTTACAGAATATAATGACAGAAAAGGAGAAATTGTTTCTGGAATAGTTCAAAAAGCAGAAGGTGGAACTGTAGTATTAGATTTAGGAAAACTAGAAGGAATTATGCCTTTAAAAGAACAAATTCCTACAGAAAAATACAAAGTAAATGATAAAATAAAAGCTTATGTATTAAGTGTAGAAAAGGGGTTAAAGGGTATTCCTCAAGTATTGGTTTCAAGAACTGCTCCTGATTTTGTAAGAAAATTGTTTGAATTTGAAATACCAGAAATATATGAAGGATTAATAGAAATAAAGAGTGTATCTAGAGATGCTGGAAATAGAAGTAAAGTAGCAGTATATTCTACAAATCCTGATATTGACCCAGTTGGTTCTTGCGTTGGACAAAAAGGAATAAGAATACAAAACATTATAAATGAATTAAATGGAGAAAAGATTGATGTTATAGAGTGGAGTGAAGATCCTGCAACATTTATTTCTGCAGCATTACTTCCAGCACAAGTTATGGCAGTAGATGTAAAAGAAGATGAAAAATTTGCACAAGTAATTGTACCAGATGACCAATTATCTTTAGCAATAGGAAAATCTGGACAAAATGCAAGATTAGCTGCAAGACTTGTAAAATGGAAAATAGATATAAAAAGTGAATCACAATTTAGACAATTACTAGAATATAATGAAAATATGGAAAATGAAGAAATAGAAGAAGGAAATGAAGAATAATGAAAAAAATCGTTCAAAGAACATGTATAGGTTGTAATATAAAAAAAGATAAAAGAGAACTATTAAGAATAGTTCTAAATAAAGACGGAGAGCTTTTTGTTGATAAAACTGGAAAAGCAGAAGGTAGGGGAACCTATATATGCTATGATGAACGATGTTTAGAAAAGGCGATAAAAACAAAAAGAATAGAAAAGATATTAGGCTTAAAAATAAATGATGAACTTTGTGATTTTATAAGGGGTGTAATTATTGAAAAAAATAGAAACAAAGAGAACAACTAATAGTAAAAAATGTGGGGGTGATATAATATGAGTAAAATGAAAGTACATGAATTAGCAAAAAAAATTGGAATAAGTAGTAAAGAAGCTGTGGAAAGAGCAAAAGAATTAGGAATTGATATAAAAAATCATTTAAGTATTTTAGAAGAAAATGATGTAAAAAAACTTGAAGAAAGCTTTGAAAAACAAAAAAAGGACAGTTCAGGGAAAAACAGTGCTCCAGTAATTATAAGAAGACAAGTTATAATGGAGAACGAGGAAGAAAAAGTTGATAAAAACAAAAACATTCAACCTTCTAAAAAAGGAGTTGGATTTGTTGAAAATGAAAGAAAAAAAGACTATAACATTGTATATAGGAACAAACAAGTAAAACCACTTACTGTTAGTGAGCTATTTGGAATGCCTAAAAAAGAAGAACCAAAAACAGAGGTTAAAGAAAAAAATATTGAAAAACCAGAGGAAACAGAAACATCAGCTGCTCAAAAAAAAGTTCTAGAAACTGGTACTGAAAAGAAAGAAAATGATATTAAACAAGATGAAAACACACCTCAAGCTAGACAACAATATAATAACAAAAACAATAATTTTGGAAATCAAAATAGACCATACAATAAAGATTTAAGAAATAATAATTCATATGCTAACTCAAATAGACCATATAATAGAGATAGTAATCCATTTAATAACCAAAATAGACCATATAATAGAGAAAATAATTATCAAAATAGGCCATATAATAGAGATGGAAGAAATAATAGACCATTTAACAAAGATAATAGAAATAACAATACTTTTGGTAACCAAAATCGCCCATTTAATCAAAGAAGACCTTTAGATGAAAAAGGTGTAGAAAAAAATATAAAAAATATAATGTCTGCAGATATTGGTGAAAAAGAAAATGTTAGAGATTATGCTAGCAAGGCAATAGACAAACAAAAGAATAATAATAAATATGATGACAATAAAATAAATAAAAAAGCAAATAAATCTAGAAAAAATAATTATGAAGATTTTAGTAGTCATAAATTGAAAGACTTAAAACAAGAAAATAGATTATCTAATATGTTTACAGAAGGTTCAATGCTTGATTATTATGATTTAACAACAACTAGAGGAAAGAAGAATAAAAAAAGAGTAGAAAACACAGAAGACAGAAATAAACAAAAAATATTCCAACTAACAGAAATAACAATTCCAGAAACTATTTCAGTAAAAGATTTAAGCACAGAATTAAAGAAAACAAGTGGAGAAATAATTAAAAAATTATTGAGTTACGGAATTCTTGCAACCATCAATAATGAAATAGATTTTGATACAGCATTTTTAATTGCACAAGAATTTGGAGTAACGGCCATAAAGAAGGAAGTTGTCTCTGATGAAGATAAATTGTTTGATGATAGTGAGGATAGAGAAGAAGATTTAGTTCCAAGACCACCAGTAGTTGTTGTTATGGGTCACGTAGACCATGGAAAGACTTCACTTCTAGATGCAGTAAGACAAACTAATGTAATAGAAGGAGAAGCAGGTGGAATAACTCAAGCAATAGGTGCATACAAAGTAAAAATAAATGATAGAGAAATTACATTCTTAGATACTCCAGGACATGAAGCCTTTACAGCTATGCGTGCAAGAGGAGCACAAATTACAGATATAGCAATATTAGTTGTAGCTGCAAATGATGGTGTTATGCCTCAAACAGTTGAAGCAATTAACCATGCTAAAGCAGCAGAAATACCAATTATTGTTGCAATAAACAAAATAGATGTTGAAGGTGCAAATCCTCAAAAAGTAAAACAAGAATTGATGGAATATGGATTAGTTGCAGAAGAATGGGGAGGAGACACAATATTTGTTGAAATATCAGCAAAGAAAAAAATAAACATTGATAGTTTATTAGAAATGGTGTTACTTGTTGCAGATATGAAAGAATTAAAGGCAAATCCAAATAAACAAGCAAAAGGTGTTGTAATAGAAGCAAAACTTGATAAATCTAAAGGTGCAGTTGCAACAATGCTTGTACAACGTGGTACATTGGATGTTGGAGATACAATTATAGTTGGTTCTACAATAGGTAGAATTAGAACAATGACTGATGAAAATGGCAGAAAATTAAAGAAAGCAGGACCATCAACACCAGTAGAAATAACAGGATTTTCATCTGTTCCAGAAGCTGGAGAAACATTCTATGAAGTAGAAGATGAAAAAACTGCAAAACATTTAATAGAAACAAGAAAACGTAAAGAAAGAGAGAAAGCTTTAAGTGCAAATTCAAGAGTAACATTAGATGACTTATTTAGCCAAATTGAAAAAGGAAAATTAAAACAATTAAACTTAATTGTAAAAGCAGATGTGCAAGGTTCTGTTGAAGCAGTAAAATCTTCATTAGAGAAACTTTCTAATGAAGAAGTAATAGTAAAAGTAATACATGCAAATGTTGGAGCAGTTACAGAATCGGATGTAACACTTGCAGAAGTTTCTAATGCTATAATCATTGCATTTAATGTAAGACCAGAACCACTTGCAAAGGACAAAGCAGAAAAAACTGGAGTGGAAATAAAAACATATTCTGTAATTTACAATGCAATTGAAGATGTTGAAGCAGCAATGAAGGGATTATTAGACCCAGTGTATAAAGAAGTTATAATTGGAAATGCTGAAGTTAGACAAACATTTAAAATATCTAATGTTGGTACTGTTGCAGGATGCTATGTTACAAATGGTAAAGTAGCAAGAAATGCAGGAGTAAGAGTAATAAGAGATAATGTAGTAATTCATGAAGGAAAACTAATATCATTAAAGAGAATGAAAGATGATGCAAAAGAAGTTGCTCATGGATTTGAATGTGGTATTCAAATAGAAGACTTTAATGACTTAAAAGAAATGGACGTAATAGAAGCCTATATAATGGAGCAGGTTAAATAGAAGAAAGGATACATTGGAAAAGAGGTGAGATGTGTGAAGTGTGAGGTGAGAATTCGAAATATCCCACTTCGCACTTCCAACTTCCCAATTCTTGACTCATAATGTAGGAATTCATTTGTTAAAAAAATATTTAAAGGAGATTACAATGCAAAAAAATAATAATGGTAGTAACCGTTTAGCTAGAGTTAATGAGGAATTAAAAAGAGAAATTAGTAATATAATTAACTATGAAGTAAAAAATTCTAATGTAACAGGAATGATTAGTGTAACTAAAGTAAAGGTTTCACCAGATTTACGATATGCTAAAGTATCAGTTAGTATAATAAATTCTAGAAACGTAAAACAAACACTTGCAGGATTAAAAGCAGCCTCTGGATTTATTAGAAGTAGAATAGCAGAAAAGATAAATTTGAGAATAACTCCAGAATTAGTATTTGAATTAGATGATTCAATGGTATATGGAGAAAGAATAGATAATATATTAAAAGATATTATGCAAGATATAAAACCTGAAGAATAGGAGATATATATGACTATAGATAAAATTAAAGAAGAAATAAATAATGCAGAAAGTATAATAGTTTTAACCCATGAAATGCCAGATGGAGATGCTATTGGAAGCAGTTTGGCAATGTATAATGGACTAAAAACACTTGG
Organism: Clostridia bacterium; assembly: GCA_051891435.1. Classification (GTDB taxonomy): domain Bacteria; phylum Bacillota; class Clostridia; order TANB77; family CAG-508; genus UMGS1933. The sequence continues at coordinate 62,553 of JBJFFE010000069.1, forward strand.
TAAAGATGTAGAGGTTGTAATGTCAAATAATTCAGCAGTTTTTGATTTTTTACCAGGAGCAAGTGAAATAAAAATAGAAGGAACAAAAAACAATTATGATTTGGCAATTGCATTAGATTGCGGTGATATAAAAAGATTAAATGGTTATACAGAATATTTTGAAAATGCAAATACTACTATACAAATAGACCATCACGAAATAAATACAATGTTTGGAGAATATAATTTTGTAAATCCAACAGCACCAGCATGTGCACAGATATTAATTACAATTTTAGAGGAATTAGGCATAGAAATAACAAAGGATATAGGTACATGTTTACTTACAGGAATAATAACAGATACAGGAGGATTTAAATATCAAGGAGTATCTGCAGAAACTTTTGAATTTGCAGCTGAACTATTAAATAAAGGTGTAAATGTATCTAATATTTATAAGAAAGTCTTACAAACTATTTCAAAATCTAAATTTGAACTTAGAAAATTAGCTATGGAAAGATTAGAATTTTTAGAAGATGGGAAAATTGCATTTACATATTTAAATGCCGAAGATGAAGAAAAAATAAATGCCGAAGCAGATAGCCATGAGGGAATAGTTGAAATGGGAAGAGATGTTGAAGGGGTAGAAGTATCAATATTTTTAAGAGAGAACAAAGAAAAAGATGGATATAAAATCTCTTTAAGGTCTAACGAATATGTAAATGTAGCAGATATATGCTTAATGTTTAATGGAGGAGGACATTTAAGAGCAGCAGGAGGAAATATAAAACTACCATTAGAAGAAGCAAAACAAAGAATAGTAGAAGAATGTAAGAAAAACTTAAAATAAGGGAAATAAATGGATGGTATAATTATAATAAATAAACCGAAAAACTTTACATCACATGATGTAGTAAATGTTTTAAGAAAAACTTTAAATACAAAGAAAATCGGGCATACAGGGACATTGGATCCAAATGCAACAGGAGTATTACCATTACTTATAGGACAAGCAACTAAAATTTCTAAGTATTTAATAGAACATGATAAAGAATATATTGCAACAATAAAATTAGGAGAAAAAAGAGATACAGCAGATTCTGAAGGTAAAGTTATTTACAAAGACTTGAATGTTCAAAATATAATTCGGAAATTTGTCTAAAAAGAATTTAAAAGAAATTTTAAATTCTTTTTTAGGCAAGCAAAAACAAACTCCCCCACAGTATTCATCAATAAAAATAAATGGGAAGAAAGCATATGAATACGCAAGAAAAGGACAAGAGGTATATATAGAACCAAGAGATATAGAGATATATAATATTGAACTAATAAGTTTTGAAAATGATGAGATTATGTTTAAAGTTTCTTGTTCTAAAGGAACATATATAAGAACATTATGCGAAGATATATCTGAAAAAATACGGGACAGTAGGATATATGAAAGAACTTACTAGAACTAAAGTAAATGAATTTAAACTAGAAGATTCAGTAACAATTGATGAAATAAAAGAAAATAGCCTAATAGTAAATGAAAAAATCATTAGTATAGAAGCAATATTTATGGACAAACAAAAAATAAGTTTAAATGATAGAAAGAATGAATTATTTTTAAATGGAGTTAGATTGACTTTTGAAAAACCAGATGGTATATATAGAATATATAAAGATAATCAATTTATTGGATTAGGAATAATAACGGGCAATCTGCTAAAAAGAGATGTAATAATTTGAAATGTCGTAGGGGCAAGGCTATGTCCTTGCTCAGGGTAGGCATTTAAGGCCTACCCCTACAAATGAATTAGGGGGGATTTATATGTCAATGTTTAGTTTATTGATGGGATTATTTGCAATAATTTTTTGGATAATAAGGGTGGCAGTAGCATTTACTGCAAGCATGAATATGGAATTCATTATAACACCATTAAATTTACAAGTAGAAATTATTTTAACATTTGTGACTTTAATATGCATAATACTAATTTTTAAAAGAAGTATGATAGGAGCGTTATTATACTTAATATCTTATTGGGGATATTTTGGAATGTATATTTATAATATATTAACTAATATTGAAAACATTGTAATAGTAGATTATATAAATATTTTTGTATCAGCAATAGGAATACTTTTGCCATTTATTATTTTTATTGACATAGGATTTAGCCAAAGTAATAAAAAAACAAGTAATAAAACTAAAAAAACAGACTGGTATTATCAAAACGAGAAGTTTGATAGAAAATATGATGAAAGAGCAGATAAAAATCAATATAAATTCTAAGCTGAAGTTGAATTAAATAAAATCTTAAAGAGATAGGAAATGAATTAAATGGAAAATAAAACAAATATTAACTGGTATCCAGGTCATATGTTAAAAACAAAAAAACAAATTATAGAAGATTTAAAATTAATAGATGTTGTAATAGAAATATTGGATGCTAGAATTCCCAAATCTAGCCAAAATCCAGACATACAAAAAATAATAAATAACAAAAAGAAAATAGTATTATTAAATAAATCTGATTTAGCAGATGAAAAACAAACTCGGTAAATGGATACAATATTTTAAAACAAATAACATAATTGCAATTCCTACAGATTCTAATACTGGAAAAGGAACAAAAGATATTTTAAAAAAAGTACAAGAACTTATGCAAGAGGACATAGAAAAAGCAGCTTTAAGGGGAAGAACAAAAAAGAATATTAGAATAATGATACTTCGGAATACCAAATGTAGGAAAATCTTCCTTAATCAATAGATTAGTTAATAAAAAAACAGCAGAAGTAGGGAATAGACCGGGAGTTACAAAACAAAAACAATGGGTAAGAATAGGACAAAACATAGAATTATTAGATACACCAGGTGTTCTATGGCCTAAATTTGAAGATGAACAAGTTGCATTAAATTTAGCATATGTAGGTTCAATAAAAGACGAAATAATACCAAAAACAGAAGTTGCATATCAATTATTAAAATTTTTATATAATAATTATAAACAAGAGATATTATTAAAATATAAATTGACAGAACAAGAAATGAGTAGTATAATAACTAATGTTGAAGAAGACAAAATATTAAATTTAATGAATATAATTGCAAAAAAAAGAGGAGCTATTATGTCTGGTGGAGAAATAGACTACGAAAAAATATCAGGGATAATACTTAATGATTTTAGAGCAAGCAAAATAGGAAGAATTACATTGGAGCAAATAAATGGAAAAAAGTAAAATAGAAATGATGTCTCCATTAACATGGGCATATGTAGGAGATAGCATTTATGAAGTATATATAAGAACATATTTAATCGAAACAACAAATTTAAAACCACATAAACTACATATAAAAGCAATAAATTATGTTAAAGCGCAAGCACAGGCAGATACTTTAAAAAAAATATATGATGATTTAACGGACAAAGAAAAAGAAATAGTAAGAAGAACAAGAAACACGCAAAATCATCATGTAGCAAAGAATGCAGATCCAATTGAATATATGTATGCAACAGCCTTTGAAGGACTAATTGGATATTTATATTTAACAGAACAAAAAGAAAGATTAGAAGAAATACTACACATGACATTAGAACAATAAATTGTAGGGAACGACGTCCTCGTCGTTCTTTGGATAAATATAAAAAATGGCCCGTACCATACGTAGGGTCACAGAAAGTAGAAAAAACGAAGAAAAAATAGATAAATGGCCCGTTGGTCAAGCGGCCCAAGACGCTTAACCTCTCAAAGTGGAAGTCGTGCTTCGATACCATACGTAGGGTCACAGAAAATAGAAAAAACGAAGAAAAAATAGATAAATGGCCCGTTGGTCAAGCGGTTAAGACACCACCCTCTCAAGGTGGAATCATGGGTTCGATTCCCGTACGGGTCACCAAAACAAAGCTTAGAAGTATTTATACTTTTAAGCTTATTTTTACTTAAAACATATGAATATTAATATAAAAATTCTTGATATATCGCCCAAAATGTAATATAATCCCATAAGAAAAAGTATTTAAAGGAGAAAAACATGTCAAATTTTGTACACCTACACGTTCATAGTGAATTTAGTTTACTAGATGGAGCAAATAAAATAAAAGAACTGCCTGCTAGAGCAAAAGAACTTGGAATGGATGCAATAGCTATTACAGACCATGGGGTTATGTTTGGTGTAGTTGATTTTTATAAAGAATGTAAAAAAGTAGGAATAAAGCCTATTATAGGATGTGAAGTTTATGTAGCACCAAGAAGTAGATTTGATAAAGAACCTGGAATAGACAATAAATACTCACATCTAATTTTGCTTGCAAAAAATGAGGTAGGATACAAAAATTTATCTCACTTAGTATCAATGGGATTTACAGAAGGTTTTTATTATAAACCTAGAATAGATTTAGAGATATTAGAACAATATCATGAAGGACTAATATGTTTAAGTGCATGCTTAGCCGGAAGTGTAAATAAAGCAATTTTAAAAGATGATATGGAGGAAGCAAAAAAGGTTGCACTATGGCATAAGAACTTATTTGGGGAAGATTATTACTTAGAAGTACAGCCCAATGGACTTCCAGAACAAGTAAAAGCAAACCAAAAGCTAATTGAGTTAAGCCGAGAATTAGAAATTCCTCTTGTTGCAACAAATGATGCACATTATTTAAAAAAAGAAGATGCATATAATCACGAAGTTTTACTTTGCATACAAACTGGCAAAAAAATGAGTGATACAGATAGAATGAGAATGGGAGTAGACGAATTCTATGTAAAATCACCAGAAGAAATGTTAGATTACTTTAAAAATATTCCAGAAGCAATTGAAAACACTGTAAAAATAGCCGAAAAATGTAACTTCGATTTTGAATTTGGAAATACAAAACTTCCAAATTATGATGTCCCACCAGAATTTAAAACACATACAGAATATTTTGAAAAACTTTGTTATGATGGAATAAAGAAAAGGTATGGAGATAATCCTTCTAAAGAAGTAATGGATAGAGTAGAATATGAATTATCTGTTATAGAAAAAATGGGCTATGTTGACTATTACCTTATTGTATGGGATTTTATAAATTACGCAAAATCTCAAAACATATCTGTTGGACCGGGGCGTGGATCTGGCGCTGGTTCAATAGTAGCTTATGCAGTAGGAATAACAGATATAGATCCAATAAAATATAATTTACTTTTTGAAAGATTCTTAAATCCAGAAAGAATAAGTATGCCAGACTTCGACGTAGACTTTTGCTATGAAAGACGACCAGAGGTTATAGATTATGTCTGTAGAAAATATGGAAGAGACCATGTTTCTCAAATTATAACGTTTGGAACAATGGCTGCAAGAATGGTAATAAGAGATGTTGGACGTGCCTTAGATGTGCCATATGCAGAGGTAGATAAGCTTGCAAAAATGATACCAAATGAATTACATATAACAATTAAAAAGGCATTAGAACAAAACAGAGAATTAGCAAATTTATACGAAAATGATGAGCAAACTAAGAAGATATTAGATATTGCAATGGGACTAGAGGGAATGCCAAGACAGGCTTCAACACATGCATGCCGGAGTTGTTATTACAAAAGATCCAGTTATAGAGTATGTACCTTTGTATGTAAATGAAGGAAATATAACAACAGAATTCATAATGACAACCCTAGAAGAATTAGGTTTGTTAAAAATGGACTTTTTAGGTCTTAGAACTTTAACCGTTATAGCAGATGCAATTAAATATGTAAAAAAAACTAGAGGTATAGATGTAGAATTTGACAAAGATATGAATGACCCAAAAGTATTTAGAGAAACTTGGCAAGCAGGAAATACATCTGGAGTATTTCAATTTGAAAGTCAAGGCATGAAAAACTTTATGAAGGAATTAAAACCAGATAGCCTAGAAGATATAATTGCCGGAGTTTCACTTTATAGACCTGGACCAATGGACCAAATCCCAAGATATATTCAAAACAAGCTTAATCCAGAACATGTAATTTATACACACCCAGCACTAGAGCCAATTTTAAATGTAACATATGGTTGTATGGTATACCAAGAACAAGTTATGCAAATAGTAAGAGATTTAGCTGGATATTCTCTAGGAAGAGCTGATTTAGTACGTAGAGCTATGGGTAAGAAAAAACTAGATGTAATGGCAAAAGAAAGAGAATATTTTATACATGGACAAACAGATGAAAATGGTAACATAATTATTCCTGGGTGTATTAGAAATGGAATAGATGAAGCAAGTGCAAATAAAATATTCGACGAAATGGCAGAGTTTGCAAAATATGCTTTTAACAAATCTCATGCAGCAGCATATGCAGTTGTATCTTATAGAACAGCATATTTAAAAACATATTATCCTACAGAATTTATGGCAGCAACACTAAATAGCTTTTTAGGAAACTTAGATAAAGTTCCAGAATACATAGATGAATGTAGAAGAATAGGAATAAAAATATTAAATCCAAGTATAAATAAAAGCTACACAAAATTTGCAGTATATGGTAATGATATAAGATTTGGCTTAGGTAGTGTTAAAAATGTTGGAGTAGGTGCAGTTGATAGTATAGTTGAGGAAAGAAAGAAGAATGGAGAATATAAAAGCTTTACAGATTTTTGTGAAAGAATATCTGGGGAAGCGGTAAACAAAAAATGCATAGAAAGTCTAATAAAAGCAGGTGCTTTTGATGAACTAGGACAAACAAGAGCAACACTTATGGCTTCATTTGAAAGAGTTTTAGATACAATAAACAATGCTAATAAAAAGAATATGCAAGGACAAGTAACATTATTTGATATTGCAACCGAAGATAAATCTGTAGAAGAAAACAAATACACATTTACAACACTTCCTGAATATAGCGAAAAAGAGATTCTATCAATGGAAAAGGAAATGCTAGGAATATACATATCTGGACATCCACTTGAGAAATATAAAGATTTAATAAAAAAAGTTGCAACAATAGATACGTTAAAAATGATAGAATTACAAGAAATTGAAGATCCAAATTTTGATATAACAACTATGGATGGAAAACCTGTAAAGTTTGCAGGAATTGTAACTTCTGTAAAAAAGAAATATACAAAAAATAATACAATTATGGCATTTGTAACAGTAGAAGACTTGTATGGTCCCTGTGAAATAATAGTATTTGATAGTTGTTATGGAAGGTCAAGCGGAATATTGTTAGAAGAAAACATAGTAATTATAGAAGGAAGACTTAGCATAAGAGAAGATGAAGATATAAAAATTGTAGCAAATAATATACGAGAACTAACTGAAAATGAAATTATTCGAAATGAAAGTAAAGTAGAAAATATGGCTAATAGACCTAAAGTTCTTACTTTAGATATAACAAATCTTGAAGAAGCGCAAAAGGCAAAATTACGTGGAGCGATAAGATTTTTTAGCGGAGACAAAAACAATATAGCAGTACAAGTATTAGATAATGGAGAATATAAACCATGTGGAGCAATATACTTAGATAAAGAAATATTAATACAGTTTGAGGATATTTTAGGAAAAGAAAGAGTAAAAGTAGAATAATGGACTATTTTGGAAAGATTAGGTTAAATGAAAAAGAACCAAGAAATTAAATATGAAAAAACAAGAGAAAGTGAGCTAAATGAACTTTATGACAAAACAGAAGACTTGCAAAATAGAGTTTATGAATTAAAAGAAATAATTTATGAAAAAGACTCTATAATTGAAGACTTAAATAGACAACTAGAAGAAATAAGGCATATACAAACGGACTAAAATTGCAAATAAAAAATATATTATTGCGTAATTTGAAAAATAACTCCCTTCATTTTTTGATATATAATATGAAGGGAGTTTTATTAACATCTGAAAATATAAATATAGTTTTATTCTACCACTGGTGCAATAAAATTTTCAATAGCATCACGAAGTTTAGGATGATGTATAACAAAATGAATTGCAGGATGAGTATTTTTTGAAATCATTACCCATTTACCAGAATGAATAGTAATGTTAATATTTCTAAATGTATTTATCTTATTCTCTAAAATTTTATAATTATTATGATTACTCATATATTTTTTTGTATCAGTTAAATGTTCTAAATATTCTTCGTAATTATAACAAATGTCATTAGTATAGAAAGTATCTGAAAGAGAAAGAAAAGGAGGATAATTTTCAAAATCTTCTTTTGATAGTTTTGGTATTTCATCTTCTAAAATATTGTCCTTTAGAATCTTTTGGATTGTTTGTCTCTGTTTTTTTACAGAATCTATTATTACTTTTGTATTTTCATTATTAACTTTATTGCGTTTTAAAATTTTCAAAAGTAACTCATCAGAAATTGTATGAATAGGAAGTGAAGATAAAATTCTTCTACGATTTCCTTTAATACTTGCATCAGATGAAATAAAAGCATCAAAATCATTTCTATTTTCTACTCTATAAATATCCATAAGTGGTTTTGCTTTATTTAATAAACACTCGGCTTTAGTTCTATAATATGCAACATCGGTTTTGTTACTTGTCAAATGATATTTTCCTTTATTATGATAGCCTTTAATACATTCACCAGTAAGTGCAACAGTACCTGATACATAATTAAAATGACAATAAACAGAGTTTTGAAGTCCCGTTAAATAGTATGGAGAAACTTGACCTGTCATATAAATTGGAATCCAACTTTCAAGTCCTAACATCATTTCATTAAAAGGTCTATCAAGATTATGAATTATATTTAAATGAAGTCCTTTTTTTAATGTCATTGCAATAGCAAACATCCACTTTTTTCCGAAATCTACATCTTCTGCCATATCCTCCATAGGCATATCACTACACATAAAAACAGGCTCATTAGATTTTGATAGCACAGTAGCTTTGAAGAAGTCCAATTCTCCTTGTTTCATTTCTCCTATTCCATAATAAGTTTTTGAACCAGACTTATAAAAAGGAACAAAAGGAACTTTCATTTCATCAAAATGAATTGCTTTAATATATGTATCTAGACTAAAGTTATCTAAATTTTTTAAAAATGTATCAATTTTATTGTTACTAGGAACTGAATTAGTAGAAAGCCAGTTTGATAATTTGTTAAAATAATTAGATCTATCATCTAAGTCTTTTAAAGAGCAACCTATAAGAAGTGAAATAGATTTTTTATCATCTTCAGACTTATATTTTGTAACAATAAAATTACATACAGCTTCAATAAAATCTTGAGGTTTTGATGGATTTCTGCTTCCCGAACGAATTTTAGAAAGTAGAGAAGCATCATAACCAATAGCTCGAGATAAATCAGCTATATTTATATTTAAGTTCAAAAGAATGTTTCTAAAATTTCTACTTAATTGTTCATAATCAATAGCAATATCATTTAAAGTGCTAGATAAAGCATTATAAATTTCATTTCGAGTTAGATTTATATTTTTATTTTGACTAATATTATACAAACCATCTACTAATTGTTCTAATTGTTTACTTCTTATATTTGGAGTTCTTTCACCATTGCGATAACGACTAATAACAGTAGAAGACAAACCAGATGCTACAACAAGTTCTTTAGAAGAACATTCCAATTGTTGTATATATTTATTTAATTGTTCACAAAAATTCATTAAATACCTCCGAAATCAATAATTATTAACTATTATAACATATCATAAAATTAGGAAAAAAACAATTACCAAAGTTTCACGGAAAATTCGGTAAAAAACATAGAATCTAATACATAATATGATAAAATATTAATATAAAAAAGGAGGATAAAACAATGAAAAATAGAGGACTTTTATCATTAATCTTAACAATTTGTATGGTGTTGTTACTTACACCGACGGTTGCCTATGCTGAAGAGGTAAAAATCAACGACGGCGAACTTATCAATGTCCGCGTCTTAGACAACTCTGTTGACGCTTCCTCGATAAGTGTAGATCTCTTCGTGATATTCCGTAACAAAGAGACCGGAGAAGAGCAACCTCTTGAGGGTATCGACACGATTACTCCGGAGAATGTAACCATCGCCACCTTTGAAACTATCAAAACGAACGCGATTGAAGATGCAAAAACGAAGCTGAACGAATGGCTTGAAATAATGCGCCAGGCAAATCCTGATGTGCAGTTCACGGTTGTCGGTGATATGGATGTGAAGGGTAATGATGTAGATTTTGACAACAGGACCTATACCATGAAAAGTGACGGCAATGATGATATAATCATAGGTGACGAAGCTTCCGGCAGTACAACGAATGGAAGCCAAACCACCTCGCGATATATGGAGGTCAACGGCGATTACGGTAAAAAAGGTAACTATTCCGTCACCATGACAGTTGAGGTTCAGGCTGTCGGCAAGCACACCTTGACCATTGTCTATAATGATGGTGAGTGCAACACGGAGTTTGAAATCAAGGCGGCAAGCACGACCCAAGGCAACAAACCGGATGGTACGGTGACGAGCGAGAGCAAACCAACCATAGGCGAAATAACAAACCCGCAAACAGGAGATAATATAATAATGTTTATCATCATATTTGCACTAGCCTTGACAGGAATTTTAGCAACATGTATAATAAGCAAGAAGAGAGTTAAAAATAACAAATAATAATGATTAAAAAGGAAACTAGCTAAAAAATGTTAGTCTTCTTTTAAAAAGGAGAACATAAATGTCTAGAGCTAAGCATTATAATAAGAAAAAAACAAACATTATAAGTATAATTCTATTATTCATTTTCATTATACTCTTATTTTATTCTGGCACGAAAATAGTTATATGGTATATGAATAATCAAAATAATAAAAAAATATCAGATGAGATAGCAGAATTTGTTACAGTTGATGAAACAAAAGAAGATGATGAGGAAAAATATGTAGTAGATTTTGAGAAATTAAAAGAAAAAAATTCGGATATAGTAGCATGGTTAAAAGTAAATGGAACTAATATTGAAACAACAGTTGTAAAGAGCACCAACAATGATTATTATTTAACACATAATTTTAATAAAGAATATAATTCTGCTGGTTGGATATTTGCAGACTATAAAAATAAAGTTGATGGAACAGATAAAAATTTAGTTATATATGGACATAATATGAGAGATAATTCAATGTTTGGTAGTCTAAAGTGGGTTATAAATGAAGATTGGTATAATAATGAAGATAATAAGTATATTACTTTAATAACTGAAAATGAAACACAGGTCTATGAAGTTTTTTCGGTTTATCAAATCGAAAAAGAAGATTATTATATAACAACAGAATTTGAAAATGACAAAAAATTTGAGCAATTTGTAAACACTATAAAGAAAAGAAGTATAAAGGAATTTGATATAGATGTTTCAGGAAGTGATAATATTCTAACATTGTCAACATGTGCTAATAACAATAAATACAGAGTTGTTTTACACGCTAAAAAAATATAAGAGGGGGAAAACAAATTGAACGAAAATAAGAAAAGTAAAATATGGATGATAATTGCTCTTATTGCAATAGTAATAATTGTTATTCTTGGAGTAATGCTTTTAAATAATAACAAGAAAGAAAGTGATGAAGTGGGAAAAACGGAAAAGAGTGCTACAAAGGAAGATGTAAAAATAGTAGCAAATGAAGCAAGTAAATTAACACTAGAAGAATATAAAACAGATAATTTTACAATGAAAAAGCCTACCGGTTGGACTGTTGAAACTGGTGGCACAGGAATATTTTATGCGATTAGAGTTTATGATCCACAAAATACCAATAATCAAGTATATTTAATGCTAAAAGTTCAGCCATTATTAAAAAATACATCAGCAAAAACTAGTTGGCAGAATTATTATAGTATGAGTGGAAATAATTCTCAATATAAATTGTTCGCAGATGCAGTAGTTTTAGATAATCCAACAACAGAGGGATTTTATAAAAAATTTGATGAAATATCAACATATCTTAGTTCACTAGAGCCTACACTTTCTACAATGAAATTTCCTAAATTTAGTAATTTTACAAAAATTGAAGAATTTGAGTCTAGTGCTAGTATGAAAAGTGTTGCACTAGATAGTAAAGTATTAAGAGGGACATTTACAGGCGAAAACTCAAAAGAAGGCGAAGGTTTATTTATGGCATCAGTAGTAAACTTTGGAAACCAATACCAAGGTGGAGTGGATATGGGATATTATATGATATATGATATAATGTCAATAACTTCTGCTAAAGATGAGTTTATAGACTACAAAGACATTTTATTAGAATCAGTTAACTCAATAGAATTTACAGATAGCTATGTAAAACAAACAATAGATGATAGTAATGCACAAACACAAAAAGCACTTGAATTAAACGCTTCAATGCAAAAAGCATTTGATTCATATATGAGTGCTTGGGAAAATAGGCAAAAATCTTATGACATTATGAGCCAAAAACAAAGTGATGCAACATTAGGCTATGAAAGAGTATATGATACTGATACTGGTGAAATATATAAAGCATATAATGGATTTACTGATGACTATACAGGAGAAAGATACCAAACAATTACCGATAATATGTATACAGAAAAAGTAACAGGATATATTGAAAAATAAAGATTTAGGAGAAATAATTGAAAAAGTATATTTTATTTATATTTATAATAATTTTAATTGTTATTGCAATTTGTTACTCTATAAATGTTAATAACAATAAAAAGGAAAAAATAAATAACAGTGTAACAATAAATGATATTGATAATATTTCATCTGTCATGCTGAAAGAAGAAACAGAGGGAGGATACATTTATTATAAGACAGAAAACAAAGAATTAATACAAGAAATAATAAAAGCACTTAATAATATACAAATTGGAGAAAAAATTGATGTTATGTTTAATGATAGTGGACGATATTATATAATTGAATATAATAATGGAACAACATTAACATATTATTTTCAAAGTAATTACTATAATAAAGATAATGTGAATTATAAAACTTATAATTACGAGGAGTTAAGAAAAATTAATATACCAGAAGAAATTATAAATAAATGATTTATAAGGCATATAAATTATAATTTGTATAACAATAGTCTATAATATATACATAAAATCAATTTTTGGAGTGATTTTAATAAGCATAGCATTTATTAGTTCTATACTAGGGTTTTTGAAAGAAAATAAAAAATATTAAATTAACAAAATAAAAACTTCCTTCATATTATATACAAAAAAATGGAGGGAGTTTTTTATGAATTACGAAATAATGATGAATGGAAATGTTAGAATAGGAGAAATGGCACCAGATTTTGAAGCTTTATCAACGTGTGGAAATATAAAGTTAAGCGATTATAAAGGAAAATGGGTAGTACTATTTTCACACCCAGGAGATTTTACCCCCGTCTGTACCACAGAGTTTATTGCTTTTTCAAAAGCTAATACATATTTTAATAATTTAAATGCACAATTAATTGGTTTAAGTATTGATAGTAATCCATCACACTTAGCTTGGATATATGACATTTATCAAAAGACAGGAATTAAAGTGCCTTTCCCAGTAATTGCAGATAGGAGTGGAGAAATTGCAAGAAAATATGGAATGATATCAACTGTACCGAAGACTACAGAAACAGTTAGAAATGTTTTTATTATTGATGATAAAGGAATAATTAGAACTATTCTTATATATCCTTTAAATGTAGGAAGATGCATCCCTGAAATATTAAGAGTAATAGAGGCGTTGCAAACTGCAGATTGTAATAATGCATCAACTCCTGCAAACTGGGTTCCAGGTGAGCCTATTATAGTTCCAAAACCTAATACTTTTTGCGAGTTGCAAGAAAGGTTAGAAGAGATTCAAAAAAATAAAAATGGAATAAGTTGGTATTTAAGTTTTCAAAATTCTTCAGAAGAGTGTAATAAAAAAATAAGCAAAGAACATCAAAAGTCTACATAAAACTTGAAATTAGAAAATAAATATGATATAATATGGTAGTAATTAATATTTCTAGTAAAGGAGATAATATTTATGAGTAAAAAAAGAGAAAAACCAGGAGAAGTAAGAAAAAATAAAAAGGAAGAAAATAAAAGAAATTTTCAAGAACAATCACGTCAACAACTCGAAAAAAAGAAAGAAGCATATAAAAAAAGTTTAATTGTTAATTTACCAGAACATCCTAAACCAACTCAAGAATTTAGTGAAGCAGATTTAGAATATATTAAAATTGCATCAACACATCCATTAGATATTGCTGAATTTATCTCACAGGCAAATCATGGAAAAAAATTTAAAACTTTACAACAACGTGAAAGATTTTTGGAATTAGCAGAAAAATACGAAAATTATTTTTTACAATGTATGAAAAAAACAGATGTAAGAGGAAGAGATTTAGAACAATTTACAATTAAAAATATGTTAGAAGATGCAGATAGTGAATTATCACCTGTTGATAGAAAAATATTAGAACAAAAACTACCAAAAGAAATAGAAAGATAGAAAATCTATAATTTTTACAATTTAATACTCCTTTTTAGTTTATAAATTATAAAAAGAGAAATAATAAAAATATAAACTAAAAAGGAGGTTTTTTTATGACTAAAAATCAAAGAATTAAGTGCAATGTTGCAAGCTGTAAATACAATAATGAAGCTGCAGAACTTTGCGAATTAGAAGAAATTTGGGTATGTGCATGTAAAGATTGTAACAACGGTAAAGCAGAAGACGAATCAATGTGTGATAGCTATAGATGTAAATATTAATTTGTAGAGGAAATTTATTTTAGAAGGTGTAGGGGTCGCACTCTTGGGCGACCCGTAAATATGTGAATAATCATTATTACGGGTCGCCGAGGACGGCGACCCCTACAACATTCGCCATAAACATTTCCCTAACAAACTACAATTTATTGTTGTATTAAAAATCTCTTGACAATACATAATTTTAGAAATAAAATAATCATATAAATTATTTAGGAGGTAAAATTTATGCCATTAGTAACAACAAAAGAAATGTTTGAAAAGTCTATGAAAGAAGGCTTTGCTATAGGTGCGTTTAATGTAAATAATATGGAAATAATCCAAGCAATTGTAGATGCAGCAGAAGCACAAAAATCACCAGTAATATTACAAGCATCATCTAGTGCAATAAAATATGCAAGAATGAATTATTTGATGAAAATGATAGAAGCAGCAACTGAAAATTCAGAGATTCCAGTTGCTTTGCATTTAGACCATGGACCAGATTTTGAGACATGTAAACAATGTGTAGATGCAGGCTTTACATCTGTTATGATTGATGGTTCTAAATACGATTTTGAGGAAAATGTTGCTTTAACAAAAAAAGTTGTAGATTATGCTCATGAAAGAGGAGTGGTAGTTGAGGCTGAGCTTGGAAAACTAGCTGGAATAGAAGATGATGTTAATGTTTCATCTGATGAAGCTATGTATACAGATCCAGACCAAGCTAAAGAATTTGTGGAAAGAACAGGATGTGATTCATTAGCAATTGCAATAGGAACAAGCCATGGAGCATATAAATTTAAAGGAGAAGCGAAACTTAGATTTGATATTTTAGCTAAAATAAAAGAAAAAATTCCTAATACACCAATAGTATTACACGGAGCATCAACTGTTATACCAGAACTTGTGGAAACTTGTAATAAATATGGAGGAAACATTCCTGGTGCAAAAGGAGTTCCAAATGAAATATTAAATGAAGCAAGTAGATTAGGAATATCTAAAATAAATGTAGATACAGATTTAAGACTTGCAATGACTGCAAGTATAAGAAAAGTATTTGCAGAAAGCCCAGAAGTATTTGATCCAAGAAAGTATTTGCTACCAGCAAGAGAAAAGATTCAAGAAGTTGTGGAATTTAAAATGAAAAATGTATTTGGCTCAAGTAATAAAGCTTAAATTTGAATATTATGTAAAATTATGATATAATATAAATGAAATTGACTTGAATGTCAAGATAGGAGGATAATAATGTCATGACGAACTTTTTACTACAAATAGCGAAAGAACATGCTACTAAACAAATTGAGGAAAAAAGCAAACGGGTATATACGGGTTTAGATGCTGAAACGTATGAGGCAACAGAACAGATCCTTCTCAATGCTCTTGATAAGGGCATGGTAAAGTCTTACAAATACCACACTTATGGATATTTCGTTGTGGAATATAATTAAGACTAAGACGAAAAAGGAACTCCCTAGAATATTTTCTGGGGGAGTTTCTTTTATTTTACTTATCTACATTTTGAAGCATTCTTCTTTGGGCATCTTTTTTTGCAATATCTTGACGCTTATCATAAAGTTTTTTACCTTTACCTATACCAAGTTCTAGTTTTACAAAATTTCCTTTAAAATATAAAGAAATAGGGACTAAAGAATAACCTTTTTGTTTAATTAAACCAAATAACTTATTAATTTCTCTACGGGTTACTAATAGTTTCCTGTCCCTTAAAGGATCTTTATTATATATGTTACCAAATTCATAAGGGCTAATATGTAAATTATAAATATATAGTTCTCCATTTTTTATACCAGCATAACTATCTTTTAAATTAACTTTACCGCTTCTTATGGATTTTATTTCAGTACCAGATAAAACAATTCCTGTTTCAATAGTATCTTCAATACTATAGTTATGTCTTGCTACTGGATTTTTTGCTATTATCTTATTCATATAAAACCTCACTTAAAAATAAATATGGTATATTATACCATATTTATTTTTAAAAGTATACAATTAATCTACTCTATTTTGAGAACCATAATACCAAACAAGTGCTATTATAACAACTGCAGCAACTGCTACTATTACCCATATCCACATAGTTGTATTATTTGTTCCGGTAGTTGCTCTAGTTACACCAGTAGTTCTAGTAGTTGCGTAGTCGTCAGTAGTAGTTCTTGCATTAACATTAGTTGCTGAATTAGCATTAGTTGTATTACCCATTGTTAAAGCATCTTCAATGCCATTTTCAACATGACCAACACCATTTCTAACATCTTTAGCTAAATTACCTACACCATCTACAACTGTATTGGTAGTAGATGTAACAGCATTTCGTACATTATTTGTAGTATTTGTTGCAAAAGCTATGTTAGAGATACATAAAATAGAAAATATTATAAATAATATAATTAAACTTTTCTTTAGCATAATTTGACCTCCTAAAAATAAAATTCAATAATATTATTTATAAAAATAAAAAAAATATACATGAAAAAATGCATTAACAATTTTTAAATAATAAATATTAAGATAATATTTGAATAATTACATTTTATGTAATGAAAAATTTTTCCAAAATAAAAAGCTGTTAACTTTTAAAGATAACAGCTTTTTATTCTATTTACATCTAATTAATATAGCAATTGCTAAAAATATTAAAACAATACAAATTGAAATTAATATAATATCAATAATATCAGAAATGGATAATGTATTATTAGAAGCAACTGTAGTAGTAACCGTTGGAGAAGGATTGCTTTCTACAATTGTATTTTCTTTTACTCCGCCAGTAGAAATGTTTTCATGAAGTTTATTCTCAATATCAATAGTGTTTTGATTTGATATATTTTCATTATTTGCATCATTTCGATTTGTTAAAAACATATCAAGCGCTTGTACATTAGTAAAAGAAAACATAAATAATACAATGGCAATTATTAAAATTTTAAATAAAATTTTCATTTGTATACCTCCTAAACGTTATAATTAATATAAATTATAACATAATTAATTGATAAGTAAAGAAAATATACAAAAATATTTTACAAACAATAATATTATGCTATAATATAAATGTTACATCACAAAAAGCGAGAAGTTATAAAATGAAAATATATATTGTATTAACATACACAGGTACGATGTTATCAAAAATAATAAAGACATATACAAAAGATGAATTGTCACACGTATCAATTTCTTTAGATGAAGAATTAAAACAAATGTATAGTTTTGGACGTTTAAATCCATATAATCCTTTCATTGGAGGATTTGTACATGAAGGTATAAATACAGGAACATTTAGAAGATTTATAAAAACAAAAACTGAAATATATTCATTAGAAGTTAATGAAGAACAATATAATAGTATAGAAAAAATTATTAGAGATATAGAAACTTGTGAAAATCCTTACAAATTTAATGTTATAGGATTATTTGCTGTGAGTATTAAGAAAAAAATAAAAATAGAGCATTCTTTTTATTGTGCTGAATTTGTAAAATATGTATTAGAAACTTCAGGAATAAAAACAAACTTGCCAGATATAATAAGGCCAGAGAATTTTAAAACTTTAGAAAATATAAAATTAGAATATAAGGGCAGGTTAATAGGCTATAAGGTTAGTAGAAGTAGAAGAAATTTTTTAAAAGCAAACTTGAATGGAGTATAAAAATAATAAGCCAAAATTAATGACTTATTATTTTTTTCATATCTTCTGGAAGTTCTGCCTCTAAAGATATTATCTTTTTAGAAATAGGATGAATAAATTCCATTTTATAGCTATGTAAAGCATGACGTTTTATTATTTCTAAGTTTTCATTAGGATTATATAAAGTATCTCCAATAAGTGGATTACCAATATAAGCCATATGAACACGAATTTGATGAGTTCTACCTGTTTCTATAATGCACTTAACTAATGAATATTTATCAAATTCTTGTAAAACTTCATAATGAGTTATGGCTTTTTGACCTTCAGATAAAATACAGCGCGCTATAATACTATTTTCTTTCCTGCCAATAGGAGCATTTATTATTCCACTTTTTTCTTTTATATGACCGTGTACAATAGCTAAATATGTTTTTTTAAAAGAGGATTTTTTCATTTGTTTAATTAAACATTCTTGTATGTATTCATTTTTAGCAAATAAAACTAAGCCAGAAGTATTTAAATCTATTCTGTTTACAGCTCGTATTTTCTTCTTTAAACCTATTCTATCAAAATAGTATTTAACTCCGCTTGCTAAAGAATCATCAAAATGTAATATAGATGGATGAACTGGGATACCTGCATGTTTGTTAATAGCAAGAAGATGCTTATCTTCATAAATAATTTGTAAATCCATTTTTTTAGAAACAATATTGGAATTGTCTTCAGGATAACTTAAATCAATTGTAACAATATCTCCAAAATGTGCAATATTTCTTGTATCAACAAATGTTCCATTAAGTAAAACAAGCTTATTTTTTATTAATTTGCTTTTTAATCTAGCAGAAATATTTAATTTTTTATTTAATATTTCATTTATACTCATTTCATTTTCAACTTCAAATATTAATTCCATTTTTCATTCCTCAAATATATTATACTACTAAAATAGGAATATTTTAAATATCATATTGATAAAAAAATAATTAAATGGTAAAATGATTGCATAAAATATAGTAATAAAAATAATATGAAAGGGAAAAATATGGGAGCGTATATCAAAAAAATTAAAGAAAAATACAAACAAACCAAAAAGAAATCTTTAGCTGTTTATTTGATATTAAGAGTTTTAGTAATTATATGTATGGTTTTACAAGTACTAAGAGGAGACTGGAATAATGCATTTTTATGTATGCTATCATTAATATTGTTTACTATCCCAACTATCATAGAAGAAAAATTTAAAATAACATTGCCAAGTGTATTAGAAACAATTATATATCTTTTTATATTTTCAGCAGAAATTTTAGGGGAGATAAATAATTTCTATGGAAATATTCCT
This sequence comes from Clostridia bacterium, assembly GCA_051891435.1. Classification (GTDB taxonomy): domain Bacteria; phylum Bacillota; class Clostridia; order TANB77; family CAG-508; genus UMGS1933. The sequence continues at coordinate 82,170 of JBJFFE010000069.1, forward strand.
TATTGGGATACTATACTACATACAATAAATGGATTTTTAGCAGCAGGAATAGGATTTTCATTAATAGATTTATTAAATGAAAATAGTAAACATATTAAATTATCACCTTTATTTGTAGCAATTGTAGCTTTTTGCTTTTCAATGACAATAGGTGTATTATGGGAGTTTTTTGAGTATGGTGCAGATACCTTTTTAAAATATGATATGCAAAAAGATAGAATAATAAGTCAAATTAGTACTGTAACTTTAGATCCGAAAAAAGATAATAATGCGATTACAATAAAAAATATCGACCATACTATTTTATATGATGCTAACGGAAAAGAATTGGCAGTTATAGAAGGTGGTTATTTAGATATAGGAATTATAGATACAATGAAAGATTTATTGGTAAACTTTATTGGGGCGATTGTTTTTAGTTTTATTGGATTTATGTACATAAAAAATCGTGAAAAATATAAATTTGCAACTCATTTTATACCTACAAGTGATAAAAGTTAAATAATATTAAGCAGTTAAGGGGCTTCCTTTAACTGCTTTAATACTGCTAGCAGACACAACTTGACAGTGCTAAAATATTGTTATATAATACAGCCAAATAATATGAGGAGATTGGTATATGGAAAATAATTTAATAAATTTTGATGAAGTAAAAGAAGGAGCTCAGCAACTAAGAAAAATAAATCTTATGTATGAGTCGGCATTAAAAGAAATAGAAACAAAAATAGATATTATCAGTCAAGAATTTGAATTACTTTACAAATATAATCCAATAGAACATATTAAAACCAGAATAAAATCACCAGAAAGCATTGTAAAAAAATTAAAGAAAAAAGGATTAGAGGTAACTTATAAAAACTTATTAAATGAAATAAATGATGTGGCAGGAATAAGAATAATTTGCTCATTTATACCAGATATTTATAGAATGGTAGAAATGTTTGAGCAAACACCAGATATAAAAATAATTCAAGAAAAGGATTATATAAAAAATCCAAAACCAAGTGGATATTCTAGTTATCATTTAATTGCACTAGTACCAGTTAGTTTTTCAAAAGGGATGACAAATGTAAAAGTAGAAATTCAAATAAGAACAATAGCAATGGATTTTTGGGCAAGCTTAGAGCACAAAATAAAATATAAATACGATGAAAACTTACCTAAAAACATCTCGAAAGAACTTATAGAATGTTCAAAAATAGTAAATAAACTAGATAAAAAAATGTCTAACTTAGGTAATACTCTTATAGAAGAATTCGATTCAGAACAAAATAATAATAAAAACAATAAACAAGTGATTAAATTAGCAGAAAAAAATTTTAAAATAAGTATTTAAAAAATAACGAGGAGTAAATATGTTTAAATTACATTCAGAATATAAGCCTACTGGAGACCAGCCACAGGCAATTGAATATTTATCAAAGGGAATAAAAGAAGGTAAGAAATTTCAAACGCTTCTAGGAGTTACAGGCTCACGGAAAAACCTTTACAATGGCGAATATAATTGAAAAAGTACAAAAACCAACATTGGTTTTAGCACATAATAAAACACTAGCAGGACAATTATATTCCGAATTCAAAGAGTTTTTCCCAGAAAATAGTGTTGAATATTTTGTATCTTATTATGACTATTACCAACCAGAAAGTTATATTCCTTCATCAGATACTTATATAGAAAAAGATTCGTCAATAAATGATGAAATAGATAAATTAAGACATTCTGCAACTCTTGCTTTATTTGAAAGAAAAGATGTTATAATAGTTGCTTCTGTTTCTTGCATATACGGTTTAGGTGATCCAGAAGATTATCAAGAATCAACAATGTCGCTAAGACAAGGTATGGAAAAATCAAGAAACGAAGTAATGAAAAAACTTGTAGAAATGCAATATACTAGAAATGAAATAGATTTTAAAAGAGGAACTTTTAGAGCAAAAGGTGACATAATGGAAATATATCCATCCTCTCAAAGTGAATCTGCTGTAAGAGTAGAATTTTGGGGAGACGAAATAGAAAAAATAACAGAAATAAACCCACTTACAGGCAAAGCAATTGGAACAAGAAATCATATTTTAGTGCCACCCGCTTCTCAATATGTAACAAGTAAAGGTAAAATGGATAAAGCAATTGAGACAATAGAAGAGGAATTAGAAGAAAGAGTTAGATATTTTAAGGAACAAAACAAATTTATAGAAGCACAAAGAATAGAAGAAAGAACAAACTTTGATATTGAAATGATGAAGGAAACCGGTTTTTGCTCTGGTATAGAAAACTATTCAAGACATATAAGTCAAAGAAAACCTGGTAGTGCACCATATACATTATTTGATTATTTTCCAAAAGACTTTTTACTATTGGTAGATGAATCACATGCAACAATACCACAAGTTAGAGCTATGTATAATGGAGATAAAGCAAGAAAAGATTCACTTGTAAATTATGGCTTTAGACTTCCTTCTGCATATGATAATAGACCACTAAAATTTAATGAATTTGAAGACAGAATTAACCAATGTATATTTGTTAGTGCAACACCTGCTGAATATGAAAAAGAACATTCAAAAGAAAATGTTGTAGAACAAATAATAAGACCAACAGGACTTTTAGACCCAGAAATAATTGTAAAACCTGCTATGAACCAAATAGATGACTTGATTGGAGAAATAAGAAAAAGGACTGAAAAAGGTGAGAGGGTACTTGTAACAACACTTACAAAGAAAATGGCAGAAGATTTAACAAGTTACTTAAAAAGTTTAGATATAAAAGTAAATTATATGCATTCTGATGTAAAAGCATTAGAAAGGCTAGAAATAATAAGAAACTTAAGACTTGGAGAGTTTGATGTTTTAGTTCGGAATAAATCTTTTAAGGGAAGGATTAGACATACCAGAGGTGTCCTTAGTTGCAATACTTGATGCTGATAAAGAAGGATTTCTTCGTTCAGAACGTTCATTAATACAAACAATAGGAAGAGCAGCACGTAACTCAAATGGACAAGTTATAATGTATGCAGATGAATTAACTCGGAAGTATGGAAAAAGCGATAGATGAAACAAATAGAAGAAGAAAAATACAAAAAGCATATAATAAAGAACATGGAATAACACCTCAAACAATAAATAAGGGAGTAAGAGATTTAATAAAAGCAACCATCGTAGAGGACATAAATACGGAGTATGGAATAGACAAAGATGAGTCTGTAGAAGATATGATTACAAAATTAACAGATGAGATGTTAAAACATGCAGCAGATATGGAATTTGAAAAAGCAGCAGAATTAAGAGATAAAATAAAAGAACTAGAAAAATTAATATAAGAAAACACCCACCGGAATACCGGTGGGTGAAAAAGTCTGCAAACCAAAAATGGTTATTCTTCCTCAGGAAGTGTTACTTCACAAAGGAAAAGCTGAGGTCTGTGCGGATGAACCGCTTTTGGAATAACTGTGTAATGCTCTTTGAGGAGCTTGTCGATTTCATTACCATAAAGGTACATCAGGGTAAGGGTTTCTCCATTTTCACGCATTCGCTCAAAAATGGCTTCTTGCCGATCACGACGAGAAAAATGATACATATTAAGAACCTCCCAAAATATATTGTTGGTAATACCAACTTTTTTACTGCAGACTTTTTATGAACCTGTACTACGACAAATTCTAAAAAATTATACTACAAATTTAACATAAAGTAAACATAAATCACTATTTTAGTATTGAAAAATTATAAATAATATTGTAAAATATAATTATTAAATATTAAAAGGAGTAGACAACATGAAAAAATGCATTGAATGCCAAGAAAAACAACTGAAGGAAAATGGATGTATAGACTATTGGTACTGTGAAAACCGGTGTAAAACTGGTATAGCAGAGCATGCAGAAGAACGGGGCTCTGACTGGGATATGATGGATAAACAATCAACTGCCTATAAAGAAACCGTGTTCAACGGAGATTAACTCCTAAAAAGTCATCCAATGGATGACTTTTTCAATGAATATATTAAAAGGAGACCAAAATGAACGACAATATTATTATTAAAAAAGCAAATGTACACAATTTAAAAAATGTAAGTTTAACAATACCAAAAAATAAATTAATAGTGGTAACAGGACTTTCTGGTTCAGGAAAATCATCACTTGCTTTTGATACATTATATGCAGAAGGGCAAAGAAGATATGTAGAAAGCCTTTCTTCTTATGCACGTCAATTTTTAGGCATAATGGACAAGCCAGATGTAGAATCTATAGAAGGCCTTTCACCTGCAATATCAATCGACCAAAAAACAACATCGAAAAATCCACGTTCTACAGTTGGAACAGTTACAGAAATATATGACTATATTCGTTTACTATATGCAAGAATAGGTGTGCCACATTGCCCAAATTGTGGTAAAAAAATAGAAAAACAAAGTTTAGACCAAATAGTAGATAAAGTACTAAGCCTAGAAGAAGGAACAAAAATACAAGTACTTGCACCAGTAATTAGAGGAAAAAAAGGTGAGTATGTAAAATTACTAGAAGGTTTTAGTAAAGAAGGATTTGTAAGAGTAAGAGTAGATGGAACAACTTATGAAATTACAGATGATATTGAAATAGATAGAAAGAAAAAACACAATATAGATTTAATAGTAGATAGACTAGTTGTTAAGCCAGATATAAGAAGTAGATTATCTGAATCTGTAGAAACTGCTTTAAAATATGCGAATAATTTAGTATTAATAGATGTACAGGGGAAAGAAGAAATGCTATTTAGTCAAAACTATGCATGCCCAGACTGTAATATTAGCATTGAAGAATTAACACCAAGAATGTTTTCATTTAATAACCCATTTGGAGCATGCCCCGACTGTTTAGGTATAGGATATTTAATGAAAATAGATGAAGATTTAATATTACCAGATAAAAATAAAACTTTATATGATGGAGTGAAAGCTTTTGGCGCAAGCAATATGAAAAAAGGAGACACCATGGCAAAAATGTATTTTGAAAGTATTGCTAAAAAATATGGTGTTGATATATCAAAACCAATAAAAAAATTACCAAGAGAATTTTTAGACAAGATAATGTATGGAACAGGAGAAGAAACTATAGATTTCGAATACACTTCAGCTGCAGGAACAAGAAAATTTACTGCTCCATTTGAAGGAGTAATTCCAACACTTGAGAGAAGATATAGAGAAACAAAATCTAATGGCATGAGAAACTTCTATGAGATGTATATGAGTTATAGCCATTGTGATACTTGCCATGGAGCAAGATTAAAAAAAGAAAGTTTAGCAGTTACAGTTGGAGATAAAAACATAAAAGAACTTACAGATATGCCAATTAATAGAATAAAGGAATTCTTAAGTAATTTGGAACTAAGCAGAACTGAAAAGATGATATCAGAACAAATTATTAGAGAAATAAATTTAAGATTACAATTCTTAATGGATGTAGGACTTGAATATATAACTTTATCTAGAAGTGCAGGAACATTATCAGGTGGAGAAGCACAAAGAATAAGACTTGCAACTCAAATTGGTTCTGGATTAACTGGTGTAATGTATATTTTGGACGAACCAAGTATTGGACTTCACCAAAGAGACAATAACAAATTAATTGAAACCCTAAGAAAGCTAAGAGACTTAGGAAACACAGTAATAGTTGTAGAACATGATGAAGATACAATGTATGCAGCAGACCAAATTATAGATATTGGTCCGGGTGCAGGAGTCCATGGTGGAAAAGTTGTAGCACAAGGAACGGTTGAAGAAATAAAGAAAATAACAGAATCAGAAACAGGAAATTATTTAAGCGGAAGAAAACAAATAAAAGTACCCAAAATAAGAAGAAAACCAAGCAGATTATCAATTGAAATAAAAGGGGCTTGTGAGAACAACTTAAAGAATATAGATGTAAAATTTCCACTAGGAGTATTTACATGTGTTACAGGGGTGTCTGGTTCAGGAAAAAGTACATTAGTAAATGAAATACTATATAAAACACTAGCAAGAGATTTATATAAAGCAAGTGAAAGACCAGGAAAATGTAATGAAATAGTAGGAATAGAAAATATTGATAAAATAATAAATATAGACCAATCTCCAATAGGAAGAACACCAAGGTCAAACCCTGCAACATATACAGGAGTATTTGATAATATTAGAGACTTATTTGCAGAAACAAACGAAGCAAAATTAAGAGGATATTCAAAAGGAAGGTTTAGCTTTAATGTTTCTGGTGGTAGATGTGAACATTGCCAAGGAGATGGAATATTAAAAATAGAAATGCATTTTCTATCAGATATATATGTACCATGTGAAGTGTGTAAAGGAACAAGATACAACAAAGAAACTTTAGAGGTAAAATATAAAGGAAAAAGTATAGCAGACGTGTTAGATATGACAGTAGAAGAAGCGCTAGAATTTTTTGCAAATATTCCAAAAATAAAACAAAAAATCCA
>JBJFFE010000070.1:0-29444 GCA_051891435.1 Clostridia bacterium
CACATCGGTCTCCAAAACCGCCTGTGAGGGTTCGAGTCCTTCTACCCCTGCCACATCGCGATCGATTATTATTATTATTTTATTGGGGGCTACTTTATTTCATGGAGGTTTTTACATGAATAGTAGTTTTTTTTATTCTACTTTTGTGGTTATTTTTATTTCTGTTGTTTTTATTATTTTTTGTTTTTCTTCTGTAGTTACCACTTTATCTTACAGTAATAACCAAATTATTATTTCAAATGATATTATATCAATTTCTGATGACATTTATCTAAATTTTTCTAATTCAAAATTTTTATGGCCTACTCCACGGATATAAAGCTATTACTTCTTATTTTGGCTATAGAAATGCTCCTACATCTGGTGCTTCCACATATCATTCTGGAATTGATATTGGTGCACCTAATCGGAGCAAAGATTTTAGCTATTTCATCAGGCACTGTTACATATGTTGGTTTTAGTGGAGCTGGTGGATACACTGTAACAGTTAAATCTGAAAATTTTACTATTTCTTACTGCCATGTTTCCCCTTCATTTCTAGTTTGTGTTGGTGAATATGTTCTCAAAGGGACAATTATTGCAAATGTTGGTCCAAAAAATGTTTATAATGTTCCAAATAATCCTTATAAAGATTCAAATGGTAATCCCACAAATGGTGCAACCACAGGTTCACATCTTCATTTAACAATAAAAAAAGACGGCAAAGCCGTCAATCCTTTAGATTACATATCGTCGTCTTCATCGTGATGACAATGGTGTCCACAAGAATTGCAGTCTCCTTCATCACATTCATGTCCCCAATCTAATTCTATTACTTCATTACAATTAGGGCATGTAATCTCATCTTCTAATTCATCCATTTCTATAGTAAATTCTTCATTGCAATATGGGCAATCAATAGTAAAAGTAAATTCACCATCTTCATCATCTTCTCCATATATATCTACAGAAATATTTTTTACTTCTTTTTCTATTGTTGATAAAGTTTCCTCCATACTTGCTTGTCTTTGTGTAAGTTCTGCAATCCTAGAATTTGCCAAATTTTCTAAATTTGTTATTTCATCGAAGAACAAATTATACAAATTAAACATTTGAACTTTTACCATTTCTAAGTCTTCTTTGTTCTTCATGTTTTTTTCTAAATATTGTAAAATTTCTTTAAAATCTGAATTTAAATTAGACATAACTTTTTCCTTTCTAGTTCTAAATTCTTTCCATATACTCGCCAGTTCTAGTGTCTATTCTTATTACATCTCCTGTGTTTACAAATAATGGAACATTAATTTTATAACCAGTTTCTAACTCTGCTGGTTTTGTTTGACCTGCACCTGCAGTATTTCCTGCGAATCCTGGTTCTGTATATGTAACTTCTAATTCCACAAATATTGGTGGTTCAACTGCAAATACTTTTCCTTTAAAAGATAAAATTTTAACTATCATGTTATCTTTTAAGTATTTTAATGTGTCACCTAATTCTTCTTTATTAATTGGTAATTGTTCATATGTTTCATTATCCATAAAGTAATATAAATCACCATCATTATATAAATATTGCATATCTTTCTTTTCTATTTCTGCCCCTTGTAATTTTTCTGATGGGTTAAAGGTTTTTTCTAAAACTGATCCATTTATTACATTTTTTAATTTTGTTCTAACGAATGCTGCTCCTTTTCCTGGTTTTACGTGTTGGAATTCAACTACTTTATATACAGATCCATCCATTTCAAATGTTGTTCCGTTTCTAACATCTCCTGCCATATAAACTTCTGCCATAAATTTCTCCTTCTTTCTTTTATATTTTTAACTTCATATATTTTACTATAATTAATGGGATTTTGCAAGCCCCTTTTTATATTATACCTAATTTGTAGAATTACTATGCAATTGAATAAATAATAATTTTATGATTCGTAATGGTATGTCAAGACCTACCAGCTATTTTTTTCGGGCTGGTCAAGACCAGCCCCTACATTATTTTCTCATTTTTTTTAAATTACAGTATATGTTTTTGGGCTTTTAGTTAATACTTCACACCCGTTTTTTGTTACTAATATTGTGTCTTCTATTCTTATTCCATATTTTCCTGGCAAATATATTCCCGGTTCATTTGCTATTACCATATTTTCTTTTAAGAATGTGTCATTTCTTGCTGTGATATATGGTCTTTCATGAGTTTCCAATCCCACACCATGTCCCAGTGCATGAATTAGTGAATAATTATTTAATTTAAAATCACTTTCTACCATTTGTGACACTGTTTTTATGCTTGCATATTCTCTTATTTGAGATACTACATTTTCCTCATTTTTTAATACTATATCATAAACTCTTTTTGTCTCTTCTAATATGCATCCTACAAACATCATTCTAGTCATGTCTGATGAATAGCCATTGTATTTACAGCCCATATCTATTAATATTGGTTCTGCCATTTGTACTTGTCTATCAGATGGAACCCAGTGTGGATTTGCAGAATTTTCTCCGAGCTGCAACAATCGTTTCAAATGCTAGTCCATCTGCGCCATGTGATCTAAAAAACATTTCTATTTCAAATGCAATTTCTTTTTCTGTTTTGCCTATCTTTATAAAACTCTTTAAGTGTTCAAAACATGCATCTGTTATTTCACATGCTTTTTTTATATTTTTTATCTCTTCATCATCTTTTACTTCCCTTAATTTTTCAATTATTTCTTCAGTTTCTGCGAAATTATTTATTCTATATTTCTGTTTTAGGAATTGATATTCTTTATATGTAACAAAATTCTCCTCAAATCCAACATTTTCACAGAACAAGAAAAAGTTTTCGTATTCATCTTTTCCTATATCTCTAAAATCTGCAACTATTACTTCATCATTTATTGTGAGTGTTGATTTTACCATTTCCAAATACATGGTGTATGTTAAAAATATATTTTCTTTTCGTGTTATTAATAACAACCCATCCACTTCTATATTGGTTAAATATTTAATACTAACTGGGTTTGATACTATCATTCCATCTAAATTTAAGGCTTTTAATTTTTCTCTTAAGTGTCTGATTTTTTCGTTCATTAATAACACTCCTCTCAATTATTTGCAGTAGAGTAGCCCAACGCAGGGGTTTTATATATTTTAAAAGCGAATTTCCTCGTGGGGACCGCCGTGGGCTGTTAAAGGCGTTAGCCTTGTTACAGCGCCGGTGGGAGGCAATGAGCGAATTAAAATATATAATCCCCGACGAGATTGGGCGGGCCAAAAACAAGCACAAAAATTATTTATATAATCCCAATGAAAATATTTTCATTAATATTGTAAAAATTATTTCGAATGGAACAAATATGCTTATAATTGCTGCACAAACTATAAATGGTCCAAATGGTATGTAGCTATCCATTTTATTTTTTCTTATAATCATAAGTAATATGCTAATTATTGCACCTATTAAAAATGACATCATAGATATTGCTATTGTACTTGCAAATCCAAAGTATAATCCTAATGCTCCCATTAATTTAGCATCTCCGAGCCCCATTGCTTCTTTACCTGCAATAGCACCACCAATTAATGTAATAAGTAAAAATATTCCTCCTCCTGCAATCATTCCAAGAAGCATATCTATTGAAATACTTAAATTAGTCATTCCATATATAAATACAAATACCAATCCAATTTCAAACATAGTTAAGTTTAACCTATTAGGTATTATTTGTATTTTATAGTCTACTACAAATGCAGATAAAAGCATTGGTATTAAACATATGTACATGCTAAATTTTATTAAATCTGTACTCCCAAATCTATATAATAATGCTATGTAAGCTACTGCTGTAATTAAAATTAAAATATAGTTTGGCTTAATTGTTCTTATATATTCTTGAAAATTTTTCTTTGATAATATTTTTTCTTCTTTTAAAAATATTTTATTGCAATAATCCACGAACTGTCCTATGAAGCCACCTGCTATTGCAATTAATGTATAATATAATATATTTATATCATTTATGTACATTTTATTTTTCTCCTTTGTTTTTTAAATATTTCTTTATTACTATTTTTTCAAAAGGTCTTTTTATTTTTGTAATAGCTATATCTCTTTCATCTATTGGTTTTGTAAGTATTGTAAACATGCCTACTCTATTCCCACCTAAAACATCTGTAAATACTTGGTCTCCAACTGTTGCTATTTCATTGATCTTTAAATCTAATAATTGTTGTGCTTTTAAAAAACCTTTTTTATTTGGCTTATGAGCGAAATAAATATATTCTAAATCTAATATTTTTGCTACCTTTTCTACTTTTTTTATCTTGTTTGTGTTTGATAAAATGCAAATTTTAATATCATTCTGCTTTAGGTTTTCACACCATTGTTTAGTTCCTTCTAAAAGGACTTTATCATAATCTATTAATGTGTTATCAACATCTAATATTAAACCTTTTATATGATTTTTGTTTAGTATTTCTACTGTAATTTCTTTTATATTGTTTACATATAAGTCTGGGTATAAATTCATGCTATCCTTCTCCTCAACACACATATATTATCAAGATATAAAAAAATTGTCAATTAAATTGACAATTTTATTGATTATTTTTTTCTATTAAAATATTATGAATTTTCTTTTATGTATTCAACAACATCCCCTACTGTTACTATTTTTTCAGCATCAGCATCTGGAATTTCCATATCGAATTCTTCTTCTAAAGCCATTATTAATTCAACAATATCTAAAGAATCTGCTCCTAAGTCATCTATAAAAGATGATTCATTTGAAACTGCATCTTCAGAAACACCTAGTTGTTCTATAATAATTTCTTTAACTTTATCGAATATTTCATCTGTATTCATAGGTTTTTACACCTCCTTAATATTTCTTAACACTAACTTATTATAAGATATTATATGCAATTAAAAATGTCAATAGTTTTTTTATTTTATTTTTAAAAAATTTTTTTGCTTTCATTTCGTTTCGGCACGTCCTTTTCGAATCCTCTTATTAAAACTAAAAATTAAAAGCAAAAAAATATTCGAAAAAAGTTGTTAGTGAACAAATCAGCGTAAAAATCGCGTTTACAAGATTTTAGCTGATGTGAACGATACTTTTTTCGAAAAAGGAGCAACAGGGATTTGACTTTAGTTGTTTTACAAAGTAAAACAACTAGTCAAATTAACTAGTTGCGACGTGGCTGGGGTGGGAGGATTCGAACCGCCGAAATGCCAGAGTCAAAGTCTGGTGCCTTACCACTTGGCTACACCCCAATATTAAATTTTTTATCTTTTTAAGTACTGGTTCGTGGGGTGGAAGATGGGACTCGAACCCACGGCCTCTGGTGCCACAAACCAGCGCTCTAACCAGCTGAGCTACATCCACCGTCTAATACAAACGCATTTACTATTTTAAATAATTTTTTGGGTTTTGTCAAGACAAATTCACAATTTTGTTAAAGATTTTTTTCCCTTATTAGTATTATTGGTGTTTGTTCCCTGCCTTGTCCAGCTGGATTATCTTTTATTATTCCAAGTAATTCTTCTTCTCTTCCTACAAGATTATCTGATGTTCCTAGTAGTTCTTGTCCTAAGTCGTTTGCATCTACTATCATACATGTAATACCTAATTTTTCTTTTATTTCGTTGCATACTTTAGAAGGATTTTCTGGGTTTTCTATCCCTATATCTCTATATTCAGACCAGATATGGTCGTAAAAACCATCTAGTCCGCTTACCTCTTGTCCTACTATTTTGTAAAATACACCTTTTTTACCAAATAATTTTGTAACAGCACTTGCAAAGCTTGCCCATAATACTTTTAATATACCTACTTTGTTTATTGCATATTGCATTTTTATTGTTTCTCCAACTCCAACACCTGTATCAGGGTGTGACGCAAATTTTGAAAGTAATTTTGCCCAAAATCCTATTTTTATATCTTCCCTTTTTACTACTCTATTTTGGCATAATGCGATAATTTTTTCACTACATGAAACAATATCCCCTTCTTCATATAGTGGCATAACATATTCTTTAAATATTTCTATATAATCTTCTCCTTGTTTTACAAATCTTGTTTTTATTGCATGTCTTAAATATGTTTTTCCATTTACTTCTATTTCTACGTTTTTTCCCTCATTTGCATGGAATTCCATTAATGTTATCTCCAAAATTTTTATATTTTTCTTTTACAACTATATACTATTTTTTTACAATTGTCTAGCTTATATACAAAAAAATCATTTTCATTATGCACAAAAATCCCCGCCTTAGCCGTTTTAATAGGAATTTTAAGGACCTGCTCCTTGCAGGTGGGTGCCCTCCTAAATACTTATGGGCTTCTTATTATAAAAGTATAAGCTTGCACGCCATATTTAGAGCCCGAGCTCCCTTTCCTTATATGTTGGTTCTAAAATACCTATCTTTTCGTACCACGCAGGGACATTATTATTATATGTTAATTTTCTTTTTTTGTTGCATGTTTTTTCTTTAAAAATATTAATAACATTGTTATACCTGTAACTAATACTGCAATAATTATTACCGTAATTATTATTGCTAATACATTTATTCCTTGTGCTACAAATTCTACTTTATTTATTTCTCCTGCTGTTAATTCCCATTTTAATTCTTTACTATTTTTAGATACTTCTGTAGCATTGTTTGTTTTTGCTTTTGCTGGTAATTTTACTTTATATGTCATTTTTACATTTCCTGATAAATCTCCCATGCTTGTTAAATCTATTTCTGCATTTTGTGAATATTTTGTAACAAACAACCCTTCTTCAATTTTAATGCCGTTATTTTCTTTGTCTTTTACATACTCTTCACCAAAAGCTTCTTGTAAAGAAAAATCTTTAGTTAAATCTTCTATATGTTTCTTAGCTTTAAAACCTGATATTTCATCATTTTCATACGCTTCTACAGTATATGAATTTTCTTCTGCTTGTTCCTTCATGGATTCTACCATATCTTCGGCTGAAACTTGTAAATTGTTTAATGTTTCTTTCGAAAAACCATATATATATGAAATCTCTCCTGAACCATTTTTGTTTACTTCTACCTCATAATCTACATTGACACATCCTGTTAACGCTACTAATATTACTATTAGCATGATTATTAATCCAATTCTTTTTTTCATTTGAATTACCCCCATTCATTTATATGTTTAATATATCATGAAAAACAATTTATGGCAATAGAAAATTAATAGAATTTTGCAAAAAAACAAGTGCTTAGACCACAGCTGGTCTAAGCACTTGTTTTTCCCTTAATGTAACTCCTTGAGCCGATCAGGGTTCTGACGATCAGGAACTCGTCCTTTCTCTTCCGGTTTCTTCCCATCCTTTTCGGGTATGGTGTTCTCCCAGTATCTGCTGTTCTTCAGCCCTTTGTGTTCCTGATTGTCTTTTTTAGTCTTGTCCATGTTGTTTCCTCCTAAATTTTCCCTTTCGGGTTTTTAGAATTTTATTATAACATACTTGTCAGTTTTTTTCAAATTTTACAAGCATTATTTAATTTTTTCTTTCATTTTTGATAATACATTTAGAGCATCTATTGGCGTTAGCTCGTTTAGGTTCACTTTGTCTAGTTCATGTGCTATTTCTGCTAGTTTGTAGTTATATAAGTCTAGTTGTCCTGCCATTACTTTTTTGTTCTCTTTTTCTACATTTTTGCTTCCAAGCATGCTTTTTCTTTCTAAAGATTTTAATATTTCATTAGACCTTTTTACAACGACTTGTGGAACTCCTGCAAGTTTTGCTACATGTATTCCATAACTTTCGTCTGTTCCTCCTGGAACTATTTTTCTTAAGAATATTACATCTTCCCCTTTTTCTTTTACTGCAATAGAATAATTTTTTACCCCTTCTATTTTATTTTCCAACTCCGTAAGTTCATGATAATGTGTTGCAAATAGTGTTTTTGCTCCACATTTTTCTTTGTTTGCCATATGTTCTACAACTGCCCATGCAATTGATAATCCATCATATGTTGATGTTCCTCTTCCTATTTCATCTAATATTACTAAACTATTTGGAGTTGCTTCTCTAAGTATTGTTGCGACCTCCATCATTTCTACCATAAATGTACTTTGTCCCATACTTAAATCATCTGATGCTCCAACTCTTGTAAATATTTTATCTACAACTCCAATTCTTGCTGAAATTGCTGGTACAAAACATCCAATTTGAGCCATTAGAGTAATTAGTGCAACTTGTCTCATATATGTAGATTTTCCTGCCATATTAGGTCCTGTAATTATTGCTAACCTATCATCTTCTTTATCTAAATATGTGTCATTATCTACAAAGCTTCCGGTATCTATCATTTTTTCTATTACTGGATGACGTCCACCTTTTATATTTAAAATACCACTATCATCAACTACTGGTTTTACATAGTTCAAATCTTGCGTAACAGTTGCAAATGAAATTAATGTATCTAAAATTGCAATTATATTGGCTGTTTTTTGTAGTCTTACAATATTTGCTGCAAGAGTTTTTCTTATTTCTACAAATAAATTATATTCTAATGTTACTATTCTATCTTCTGAACCTAGTATTTTGCTTTCAATTTCATTTAATTCTTCTGTTATATATCTTTCTGCATTTGTTAATGTTTGTTTTCTTATAAATCTATCTGGTACTAAATTTAAATATGATTTAGTTACTTCAAAGAAATATCCAAACACTTTATTAAAACCTATTTTTAAATTCTTTATGCCAGTTTCTTCTTTTTCTTTTGCTTCTAACTCTAATAACCAATTTTTACCCTCTGTTGTTGCTTTTTTTAGTTCATCTACTTCTTCATTGTAACCATTTTTAATTATTCCACCTTCTGTAACTGTAATTGGTGGTTCTTCTACAATTGCTTTATCTATTAGGTCAAAAAGGTCTTCACATACGTCTAAATCTGAGTATAAATTTCTTAACATATTTGAATTAGTTTGTTGTAGCATTTTTTTTATTTCAGGTAGTTGTTTTAATGAACTTTTTAACGATATTAAATCTCTTGCGTTACAATTTCCATATGCAATTTTCCCGAACTAATCTTTCTATGTCATAAACATATTTTAAATTATTTGCTATTTCTCCTCTTAAAATTATGTTATCTTTTAACTCTTCTACCGCTTCTAATCTATTGTTTATTTCACTTACATTTAATAATGGCTCATTTATCCATCTTCTTAAAAGTCTTCCTCCCATTGATGTAAGTGTTTTATCTAATACCCAAAGGAGTGTTCCTTTTTTAGATTTATCGTGCATTCTTTCTGTAAGTTCTAAGTTTCTTCTTGCAGTTATATCTAATGCCATATATTTATTTGTATTATAAATATGTATTAAATTAATATGCTCCAATTTAATTTTTTGAGTTTGATTTAAATAATCTAAAAGTGCATTTATACTTGTTACTTCTAATAAATAATTATCTAAATTTTCTAGTTTTCTTTCATTTTCTAAAAAAGTATAATTTTGTAATAATGTATCTACATCTTCTCTAAAAGCTTCTTCTTGTAAATTTGTTATATATGCTCCAAACCTTTTTCTTATTCCATCAATTTCTTCTGATGAATTAAATAACATTTTATTTACTATAATTTCTGCTGGATTAAATTTAGAAATTTCATCTATGAGAGTAGCATAATTATTTTCTCCCATTATTTTGCTTGCATAAAAATCCCCAGTTGTAATATCGCATACAGCAAGTCCAAAATATATTCCTTTTTTAAAGATTGACATTATATAGTTGTTTTTCTTTTCCTCCAACATATTTGCTTCCATAACTGTTCCAGGTGTTACAACTCTTATAACATCTCTTTTTACAATTCCTTTAGCTGTTTTTGGATCCTCTAATTGTTCACATATTGCAACTTTATAGCCTTTTTCTATTAATCTTGAAATATAATTTTCTGCAGCATGAAAGGGAACTCCTGCCATAGGTGCACGTTCAGGTTGTCCACATTCCTTTCCTGTTAGTGTTATTTCTAATTCTCTTGCAGCAATTTTTGCATCTTCAAAAAACATTTCATAGAAATCTCCCAATCTATAAAACAATATGCAATCTTTGTATTTTTCTTTTGTTTCTAAGTAATGTTGCATCATTGGAGAAAATTCTGCCATTTATATTTCACCTCTCAAATACCATTTATGCTCTGATATTATTTTTAAATCTATTACTTGTCCTATTAAATTTTCTGGTCCAGCAAACACTACTACCTTGTTGCTGTTTGTTCTTCCTGTAAGCATTTTGTCGTTTGTTTTACTATAGCCTTCTACTAAAACTTTTTGAGTTGTTCCTATATATTTTTTATTGTTTTCTTCTACTTGTGTTTCAAAAAGTTCTTTTAACCTATCAAATCTTTTATGTTTTATTTCTTCTGGAATTTGATTTTCCATTTTGTCTGCTACTGTTCCAACTCTTCTTGAATATATAAACATAAATATTTGTTCAAAATTTACTTTTCTTACAACATCTAAAGTTTCCTCAAAATTTTCTTCTGTTTCCCCTGGGAATCCTACTATTATATCTGTTGAAAATAACGCATAAGGTACTTTATTTTTTATTTTTTCTATTAATTTTAAGTAAGTTTCTTTTGAATATTTCCTATTCATTTTCTTTAAAACTTCTGTGCTTCCAGATTGAAGTGGTATATGTATTAATCTTGATACCTTTTTGCAATCTTTTATTGCTTCTATTACGTCATCTGTAAAATCTTTAGGATGTGGCGAAATAAATCTTATTACTTCTATCCCTTCTATTTTATTTACTTCTCTTAATAAGTCTGCAAAGGAATTTACTTCTCCTAAACTTTTCTCACTTCTAGCTTCTAACCTCTCACTTCTCAAATATGAATTTACGTTTTGTCCAAGTAATGTTATTTCCTTATATCCTTCCTTTGCAAGTTCTTCTATTTCTTGTAAAATATCTTCTGGTTTTCTACTTCTTTCCCTTCCTCTAACATAAGGTACTATACAATATGAGCAAAAATTATTACATCCATACATTATAGTTACAGATGCTCGTTTTCCATCATTTCTTTTTATTGGAAGTCCTTCATAAACTTCCCCATCTATATCTATAACATCTTTTATTTTTTTTCTTTCATTTAATATTTTATAAACATCTTCTGGAAATTTGTGTAATGTATATGTTCCAAATATAATATCTACATATGGATAACTTTGTTTTAGTTTCTCTTGTATATGTTTTTCTTGCATCATACATCCACAAAGAGCTATTATTCCGTTATTTTTTTCTCTTAATTTTTTTAGTTCTCCTAATTTTCCAAAAAGTTTTTCTTCTGCATTTTCACGTACACAGCAGGTGTTTATAATATACATATTTGCTTTTTCTAAGTCATCTGTATAAACATATCCCATTTTTGTTGCCATACCACTTATTTTTTCTGAATCGTTTTCGTTTAGTTGGCAACCCATTGTTAGTATATTATAGTATAGCTGTTTTCCTTCGTTTAATTTTCTAACCTTTTCTATATATTCTAGTTGTTCTTTAATAACTTCTTCGTTCACAATTCTTCCTCCATTTTCTGCTATATTGTAATACATTTTTATAATTTTTTCAATATTCATTTTTGTATTTTTAATTTTTCTCAAAACGGCAAAAGACCTAGGATATCATCCTAGGTCTTGCCGTCTTTAGTCGGCTGTCGCTCCTACTCTGCTTCGAATAGTGTTCGGGCTTTTTCGGATTCGAAAACCACAGTCGGTTCACCTCCCATTGCCTTAATCTTAGCAATCGTTCTGATTACCTTGATGGTCACCTCCTCAGCTTCCGGTTTCTGAAGAAGGTCTTCGAAGTACAGCTTCGCCTGGGTTTCGTCAAAAACAAACTCGCCGTTTTCAACTTCGACGTTACCGTCTTCATAAACGAAAATTGTTACACTGGAAAGGATCTCAATCTGCTCACGAAGTTTTTCCAACTGGTCCCGCTTGCTTGCAATCTCAAATGACACTTCTGCCATCCGTTCGGCAGTCTTATCATATTGAGCTTCAAAATCCTCAAGCTTTTTGAAGTTCTCTTCCACAAGTTTCTTCAATTCTTCCAGAACTGTGTCAAGACTTGCGACATCCCTTCGGATGCCCATTCGGACTTCAGCAAGTTTCTTGTGCTTCTTTTCGAGGTTGATAACCTCACCACTGAGCAGACTTTCTTGCTCTCTGAGTATATCAATGCTGCTAGGTTTCTGTTTCTGTTCCTGGCTTCCAGCTTCTTCGAATGCATCTTCTTGGAGATTAACATCAGTAGGTGTCTCTACAATAGCAGGCACACTGGCATTAATAAGTGTCTTTCGCGCAATCTTGTCGTTGTGCGCAAAAATACCCTTGAGTTCTCTTGTCTTGCCTGCATTCGAAATCCGCTCAACAGCTTTGAAGAAATCCTGTGCTGTATCAAAACCGTATTTATGGATAACCTCCTCAGTGGTCATGTTCTTCTTTGCATCCATGTGCAGCATTTTAATTGTCATTTTCATTTTCAAAGCCCTCCTTAATTGTCTGTCTCATGATGTCGATTGTCTCGTCCAAGGTTTTAAAACCGCTTTTCAGGGTTTCAAAGCTTACTTTCGCTTGCGTTCTGTCCCTTTCCCAAAAGGATTGGGATATTGGGGTTTTGACCACCTGTAGCAGTTCCTCACGGGGAACTCCGTTCTTGTCTGCAATTTCTTTCAGATTTCTATAAACGGTATCATTACTCAAAGAATACCGTTTTGCAATTTCAGGAATAGAAAGTCCCTGTTCATGCAGTCCCATGAAGTTTTCCATCATTTGGATAGTTCTTTCATTTCTTTTGGCCGACATAAAGATCTTTTTCCTCCTTTCAAGTATTCATTTTTTAAGGATCTTTATGCTTACGTTCTCACGAACGCTTAATTAATTATAACATTTATTTATTATCTGTGTCAAATTATGTAAATTGGTTTTGAATTTTTTAGTTACTTATTTCTCCGTTTAGTTTTCCAATTGCTTTTTTCTCTATTCTGGATACATAGGAACGTGATATCCCCAGTATTTTTGCTACTTCGTTTTGTGTTTTTGGTTTTTTTCCTCCGAAGTCCAAATCTTAATTCTATTATTAACCTTTCTCTTTCTTTTAATATTTTTTTCATCTTTTCACATAGTTCTTTTACTCGTAATTTTAAGTCTATCTCATCTTCTATATTCATTTCGTCATTTTCTATTACATCAAGTAGCGTTATTTCATTATCATCTTTGTCTTTTCCTATAGGTTCATTTAAATATACCTCTGCACCGCAATTTTTTTGTGCTTCTTAAGTACATTAATATTTCATTTTCTATACATCTTGCCACATATGTTGCAAGTCTTACTCCTTTATCTAAATTGAAACTATTTATTCCTTTTATTAGACCTATTGTCCCCATTGATATTAAATCGTCTTGGTCTAAATTTGGAATATTATATTTTTTACAAACATGTGCTACTAATCTTAAGTTTTTTTCTATTAATATATTTCTTGCATTTTCATCTCCATTAGCTAATTTTTCTAAATATATTTTTTCCTCCTCAGCAGTTAATGGTTCTGGAAATAAATTATTATTTGAAATATACCCAACCATAAAAAAAGTCGTCTTTAAGAATGTTAAAAGACCTGTAAAAAAAAGTAGCAAATAAAATGCACCCCCATTTTTCTATAACAAATTATATGTTTTAGAAAAATAAAAGTGCATGACCTTCTTAAATTTATTTCTTATCTTTCTTCAGCCATAGCATCTGCTAATTTTTGTACAGTGTTGCTACTGCTTTGACCTCTAACACTATTTTGCAAACTCTCTTGTGTAATGTAACCTGTTTTTAATGCAATATCATTAAAAGATCTATCAGTCATTCCCGCTAAGTAGTCTGATGACAATTGTATTGCCATTTTTTCTTCTATATTAGCTAAATCTTGCTCTGTTTTAAGTGCAATATATTCTTCTTTTTGTTCTGGTGTTAAATCAAATGTACCATATTTTTCAATTATTTCCTGTCTAATTTGGTCTATTTGCTCTTGAAATTGTTCTTGATAAAACTCATTTTTACTTTGTGATTCACTAGACAATGCAATTTTTATCTTTTTTTCTACCCTATTAATAATTGCTCTATATGTGTTCTGGTATCTTATAGCAAATACTTGGTCTTCATTTTCTACATATTGGTATACATTTTTGTATAATCTTTTATGTGCTATTTGTTTTTTGTCATTTTTCCACTTACAATCATGTGTTGTTGCATGAGACTTCAATCTTGCAATACCATTTTCTTCCTTATACGTTGTATATTCTTGTTCACGTCTATATTTGGTCTTCATATATTTTAAGCATTCTGGATCTGTAATATATGCTTTAATAGATTCATCATAGAATTTATTTCTTATTGCGCCAGATTTTTTTAGACTTTCTGCACATTTTTGAACTAATTCTAATGCTGCTTTTGGTAAATCTGTTATTTGATAATCCCATTTAGTATATTGAACAAACTCTCTGTAGTTTAGTTCTTTTGCTTTAAAAAACATTCTTGCAGTTGCTTCAGAAAATTGTGGCACCTCTGACTCCTGAGAATTTTTTATTAAATCACTTATAAAAAACTCTTGCATTTTGCTTGTTACTTCGCGAGCAACGCTTGACCTAACTCTAAGCATTTTAACTGCATATTCTTCTATTTTGTTAACTTTAGAGTATATGCTATTTAAATATTCAGCAAATTCTTCTTCCATTGTTGTCAAATCCTCATCATTTTCAGCCTTATGCTCTAATTGCTTTTCAAACTCTTGTCTTTCTTCTTCTGAATAAGCTCTTGGTTGTCTATCCCAAAATTCCTGTTTCTTTTTAGCTGTAAATGTATTTTTTGCCTCATTTAAGACTTTCTCTAGTTCTTCAGGATCACTTTTAAACAAGTCAAGTTTTCTTTGATTCAATGTTGTTAAAATATTACTTATTTCTCTTTTTATTTCCTCATCTTTTTCTTGCATTATAGATTCTCTGGTTTCTCTTAAATTCTTACTTTTTATTTCATTTATGTAATGTTTTCCATTTTCAATTCTTTGTTCTCTTGTCACAGAATACTCTGTTGAAAACATTTCTCCGAATAATTCTAAGTAATCATCACTAAAATCATTTAATATTCCTAGTCTAAATCCATCTTGCATATCAGATGCCAAATATGCAATAACGTCTGCGTATTTAGCAAGCATTCCTTCTGGTGTTTGTGCAACAAATTTATAGTTATTCTCCGAATTAGCCAATCTCATTTTCGCATATACTGCTTCTTTTATACTTCCATACTCAACTGCTTGCTTATTCATTTCTTTTCTTGAAGCTTCTCCATCATGTGAAATAATTACATCCAAAAAGTAATAAAATTCATCTTTTAATTTTTGTTTTAATTCCGGATTATTTTCGATGTTTGGAATCTTACTAATTGCTTGTCCGCAAATATCTTCACTTAAAATAACTTCTACTCCTTTAGCATTATGATGGAAGTATTGTGTATCAAACAAAGCTCCAATGCATGTAAAAATTTCTTCTCCTTCATGTGCACTAAAAGGATGCCCCGCATCATGCATAAGCATACCTGCATATATATAATTAGCGTTTAAATCAAGCCCCTCCGCAATTCTCTTTGCAATATCAGCAGATTGTCTCAAATGTATTGATCTTGTTGATATATGGCTTTCTAATGACGTTTTTGGTGTGGACATCGGTTTATTTTCTGCCCTTTTCATAAATTTACTTCCATTAATTGCGTCAATTAAATAATTAATGTAATTATCCCATTCCAAATTTGTTCTTTTCATTTTTCCCATAGATATAACCCCTTTTTATTGTTTTATTATCTCCTTCATTTCAATATCCTCTCTTGTATATTCTTTTGGTTTAAGACCCAATCTTGGCTTCATGTATTTTAGGGCTAATATTAAATTGATATAGTCTAGCATTCTTTTAATTTATTTTTCATTTGTTTACCATTTAATTTTTTACATTACATAGAACAATATTGCAAAAAATTGTAATAGAGTTGCTAATACAATAAATAGATGGAAAATTGAGTGGAAATATTTTTTCTTTTTACCTATTCCATATAAAACTGCCCCTATAGTATATGCTATTCCTCCTGCTACTAAAAGTATTATTCCATTTTTATGCATTGATTCTAATAATAAATTGAATTTAAATATTATGCACCAACCCATTAGTAAATAGCATATCATTGAAAATACTTTAGTACTTTTTAAATCTATCGCATTTAATGTTATACCTAGAGCTGCAACTCCCCAAATTGCGCCAAAAATTAGCCATCCATAGAAAGGACTAACTGACCTTATATTGCATAATGCAACAGGTGTATATGAACCTGCTATTAACAAATATATTGAGCAATGATCTAATATTTGGAAAACCTTTTTTGAAGTTCCTTTTGGATTTAGTCCATGGTAAATGCTAGATATTGTATATAGTAAAATCATCGTAGATCCATAAATTGCTCCACTGACTATTCCATATACATTATGGTTAAGTGCAGCCATAATTACACATAATGTGGTTGCCACAATTCCTAATGCTCCTCCAACAATATGTGAAGTCATATTAAATATTTCTTCACCTTTTGTATATGTTGGAAGTATTCTATCTGCAAGTTTTGTTCTTTGCATTTAAAACCTCCCTGTTTTATCTTTTAATTTTATTTGTTGTTGTTTTGTTAAATTCAGTTTTTCTTATTTCCACATCTGCAATATGTTTATACAATGGTAATTCTTTTGTAACTTTTGCAATATCTTTTTTTAGTGTTTCTTCTACATTTTCTATTTCTAATTCTTCAACTTTTTCTTTATTCAAGAATACTTCTGCACATAATGCCACTTCTTGCCCTACATTATTTTTTACTCCTTTTACAATTACTTCTGATATATATGGTATTCTTAAAATATAATTTTCTATTTCTTCAGGATAAACATTTTTACCATTATTTAAAACAATTACATTTTTCTTTCTTCCATTTATTATTAATTGCCCATGTTCATTCATTCTTCCAAAGTCTTCTGTGTTAAACCATCCGTCCTTTAATACTTTTTCTGTACGTACTGGGTCTTTATAATATCCCATCATAACAATATCGCCTTTTACACAAATTTCTCCGTCGCCATCTGGTGTAACATTTTCAAATTTTATTTCACAGCATGGAAGAACTATACCAACAGTTGATGGATCATTAAAATCATCCATGTTTGCACTAACAAGCGGAGAACATTCTGTTATTCCATAACCATTTATTAAATTTATTCCTATACTATCAAAGAATTTTCCTAATTCTGGTCTTATAGGAGCTCCTCCTACAACTATTTTTCTTAAGTTGCCACCAAAAGCTTCATGTATTGATTTAAATAATGTTTTTCTTTTATCTATTCCTATTTTTCTTAAAGCATTACTTACTTTTATTAATATCTTCAAACCAGTTTCTTTACCTGTTTTTTTAGCATTAGCCCATATACTTTTATAAAATACTTCTGCAAAAGCTGGTACTAAATATATATAATCAGGTTTGTATAATTGTAAATTTTTTAATACATTTTTTAAACTATCATTTATACAAATTGTAACATGTTTATGTAGAGCTACTAATATCCCTGCAACAGCTTCATATGTATGGTGATATGGAAGTACTGATAGACATTTAGTATATACTGTTGAAACTTGAAGTCCATAGTATACACAACTAACTAAGTTATGTTCTGATAGCATAACTCCTTTTGGTTCATCTGTTGTTCCTGATGTATATACCAATAATTTTAATACATTAGTATCTTTATGTTCTATACTTGTAAATGATGTATTTCCTTTTTCATATTCTTTTTTTCCTTTTTCCATAAATTTATCATATGATAATATATTTTCTTTATCTTCTTCTTGCTCAAATCCAATATAATATTTTATTTTTGGTAATTCCTTTTTAAATTCTTCTATGTATTTTTCAAATTTACTTGAATAGAATAAAACTTCACTATCACTATTTTTTAATACATTTATAATTTCTTCACATGTTAATTCTTTATCTACTGGAACTAAAACTCCATCAGATTGTAATACTGTTAAATAAACAGTAAGCCAGTTATAGCTATTATCTCCTACAACTGCTATATGGCTTTTTAACATATCTATTGTAGATAAAGCCGTTCCTAAATAATTTGTATCGTTTTTGAATTCTTTATATGAAACTTTTACTATCTCTTTTTTGTTTTTATATTCAAAAGCTGTTTTATCTCCCGCTTCTTTCACTGCTAAATCTAGCATTTCCTTAATTGTGTTTATTTTAGTAACTTCATAGTATTTTAAATTCTCATTTTTCATGAATTTATACCTCCTAATTATTTTTTCTTTGCTTTACTACTTCATACATTACTATTCCAGCAGATACTGAAGCATTTAATGAAGTTATTTTCCCTTTCATTGGGATTTTTACTAAAAAGTCGCAATTATCTTTTACCAATCTGCTCATTCCAAAGCCTTCGCTTCCTATTACTATTGCAATTGGTCCATCGAAATTTTCATTGTAGTAATAATTTTTTGCTTCCATGTCTGTGCCACATACCCAGATGCCATTGTCTTTTAAATATTTTATTGTTTCATTTAAGTTATTCACTCTTGCTATATTCATGTGTTCTACTGCTCCTGCAGATACTTTATAAACTGTACTATTAACTGTTGCAGCTCTTCTTTTTGGAATTATTACGCCATGCACCCCTGCTGTTTCTGCTGTTCGAATGGCTGATCCAAGATTATGTGGATCTTCTATTCCATCTAGAATTAATATAAATGGTTTTTCATTTTTTTTATCTGCTAAATTTAATATATCTTCTACCTCACAATAGTCAAAAGGTGGAACTATTGCAATTACTCCTTGATGATTATCTGACTGTGCCATTTGGTTTAATTTTGCTCTGTCAACTTCTACTATTACAACTCTTCTTTCTTTTGCCATAGATATTATTTTATTTATTGAACCATGTTTTTCTCCATTTGCAATAAATATTTTGTTAATATCTTTTCCGGTTTCTAATAATTCTAACACAGCATTACGACCTTCAATTTGGTCTTGATATGCTTCTTCAAAATTTTTCTCTTTTTTTATATTATTTTTTTTATTCATTTATTACCTCCACAAGATAATTTTTAATTTTATTCGTTACCGTTCAGCCTACCTTTTGTATATTTTATAAACAATATAGCCCCAACGAGATTTGGCGGGCGTCTTTAGTGTTATTCATCATCTAATTTTAAAACAGCTAAAAATGCTTCTTGTGGGACCTCCACATTACCAATTTGTCTCATCTTTTTCTTGCCCTTCTTTTGTTTCTCCAATAATTTTTTCTTTCTTGTTACATCTCCTCCATAGCATTTTGCAAGTACATCCTTTCTCATTGCTGATATTGTTTCCCTTGCAATAACCTTACCACCTACTACTGCTTGAATTGGTACTTCAAATAATTGTCTTGGTATAACTGTTTTTAGTTTTTCTGTCATTTTCTTTCCTCTTGAATAAGCAGAATCTTTATGCACTATAAAAGACAATGCATCTACAGGTTCATTATGTATATGTATGTCTAATTTAACTAAATCTGCTTTTCTATAGGTGCTAAACTCATAGTCGAAAGAAGCATAACCTTTTGTTTTTGATTTTAATGTGTCAAAGAAATCGTATATTATCTCATTTAAAGGAAGTTCATAGTAAAGTATTACTCTTGTAGCGTCTATATATTTCATATCTAAATATGTGCCTCGTCTATTTTGACACATTTCCATGACATTCCCTACATATTCTTTTGGAAGTAATATTTCTGCTTTTACTATTGGTTCTTCAATGTATGCAATTTTTTGGGCTGGTGGCAAATCTATAGGATTATAAATATCTAATACTTCTCCTGTTTGCTCATATACTTTATATATAACTGATGGTGCTGTTGTAATTAAATCTAGGTCAAATTCTCTTTCTAACCTTTCCTGAACTATTTCTAAGTGTAATAATCCCAAGAATCCACATCTAAAGCCAAAGCCTAATGCTATTGAGGTTTCTGGTTCATATTCAAGAGCTGCATCATTTAATTTTAATTTTTCTAATGCATCCTTTAACCTTTCATAATCACTACCATCTAATGGATATAACCCACAATATACCATTGAATTTGCTTTTTTATAACCTGGTAATGG
The DNA here is from genome assembly GCA_051891435.1 of Clostridia bacterium. Lineage (GTDB taxonomy): Bacteria > Bacillota > Clostridia > TANB77 > CAG-508 > UMGS1933. The sequence goes on from JBJFFE010000070.1 coordinate 20,185, forward strand.
TTCTTTTGCTGGGTTATTTACTTTTGTTATTGTATCTCCTACATGAAGATCACTAACTGTTTTTATACTTGCTACAATGTAGCCAACCTCGCCTGCTTCTAGTTTTTCAGCTGGTGCATATCTTCCTGGTTCTAAATATCCAAGTTCTGTAATTACAAATTTTTTATTTGTAGCCATAAATAATATTTCGTCACCAGTTTTTACGGTTCCTTCTACTACTCTTACATAGCTTACTGCACCCCTGTAATTATCATAAAAAGAATCAAATATTAAGCATTTTAGTGGTTTTTCTTTGTCTCCCTTTGGTGGTGGAAAATCTGTTACTATTCTTTCTAAAACTTCATCAATATTTAAACCTGATTTTGCAGATATGCAAGGTGCATCTTCTGCAGGTATTCCAATTATATCTTCTATTTCCTTTTTTACTTCATCTGGTCTTGCATTTGGCAAATCTACTTTATTTATTACTGGTAATATTTCTAGGTTATTATCTAGTGCCAAATACACATTTGCAAGTGTTTGTGCCTCTACTCCTTGGCTACTATCTACAACTAAAATAGCTCCTTCACATGCTGCCAAACTTCTTGATACTTCATAATTAAAGTCTACATGTCCAGGAGTATCAATTAAATTTAATATATACTCATTACCATCTTTTGCTTTATAATTCATTCTTACTGCTTGTGCTTTTATTGTTATTCCTCTTTCACGCTCTAAGTCCATATTGTCTAGCACTTGACTTTCCATTTCTCTTTGGCTAAGTAAGCCTGTTTTTTCTATTAGTCTGTCTGCTAGAGTTGATTTTCCATGGTCTATATGGGCTATTATACTAAAGTTTCTGATATATTTTTGCTTGTCCAATTTTGCCTCCTACAAAAGTCCGCCGCATCTCGTCGGGTTTCAATTTTTCTTTTTTTAGGCTCCTCTAAGTAATCCCTACTTGAGATTCTCCTAAAAAAAGAAAAAATGAAACCCCTGCGTGCGGCTACCTTCAAATTAAATATCTAAAATTATTTGCAATATTTTTTATATTGTTCTTTTAAGTGTTTCTTATTCATGATTTTTTCTATTCCATTTTTCGCAATTTCTTCTTTGATAACCGTCAAGAATTTTTCTGTTTTAGGGTTATATAAGTTTCTTATTGTTTCTATTTCATTCCAATATTTTAATGGATATTCCTTATTCCATTCTTTACCTTTATACACTATTCCTGCTGCAATATGGTCACAAAGCATTTCTACTGCATATTTATATGGAATTACTGGTGTTTCTTCTGCATTCCAGTCATACCAATATTCTATATGATGCTTATTTCTTCCTTTATGGTGTAACCATGCTTCTGAGTATCCTTTTTCTTTTCTTGCAAAGTTTATTGGACTTCTATTTCCTTGATAATATTTACAGCTTTCTATAAATTCTACTGGTGAATATTTCGACAAATCATGTACAAATCCTCTAAATGGAATTCCTGCTTTTATAGAAAGTTTAAATACATACCACCTATGTTTTGTTATTAATTTAAAATGTTTCCAAATTTTTTTTAACATTTTGTCTCCTTATGTTTATTATTCTTTGTTGTAAATAAAATTTTTTATTTCAGCATTATAAATTAAAATAGGCTAATACCTCGTTAAAACTATGATTCTTTTTTTAACTTTTGTTATATCATGATAGTTTTTTTCATTTGAATTATTAATTATTATACCATGTCATTGGAAAATTCATATATGCTATATAATAAAACTTATTCAAATATCCATCTTCATCATATCCATAACAATATCTAATATATGCTGAAATTGTTTTATCTTTCCAATCAGATAAGAAACTTTTATAACTTGCATCATTTTTTTCTATATTTTTTATTTTGCAAAATGTATTATAATAAGATTCTACTCTTTCTTGATTTGATAATGAATTTGACATCTGTTTTATTCTTCCATTTTTAACCAGATTATTTAGCTGACTTTCTGTATTATTTGTATTTAAATTAATGTCACAATTTTTGGTTATATCTGTATATAGATAACCTATAATTTCTACTTGTTTTCTTATTTGAGTATTTTTATCAATTCCTACAAAATTAATAAGTTTTTGTGCATATTTTTTATCTGAATTGAAATATTCAGACATATTGTTAAACTCTTCTGCTGTTATAAAGCATTTTTGAACATTTCTTATTGCTGCATCTGCATTTGAACTTATTAAATTTGAAACTTCAGCTACTTGTTCATCAGTCTTTGTAGAATTTTTTAACAACATAATTCCTAATGAGACTAAAATAATTATTATCAAAACTGTTGCTGCAATTAATAATGCTTTTGTTGCATTTTCCATATACTTTCTCCTTTGTTTTGCAATCATTATATTATTTTTTAAACACTCTTATATTTTAGGATATAATTGCAATTAATATATATACACTTATTCTAATTAATGCATTTGTAATTAAATTATCTGTTACAAAAGGAATTCCTATTTTATTTATTTTGTCATATTCGTTAATAAGCGTATCTATTTCTTCTTTTGCGCATAAGTTTTTCTTCTCCATATATTCTTTTGCTAAATATTTTGATTTTGTCATTGCGTCTATTTCTAAAAAAGCTCTTACTGAAAATTGTATAAATGCAAGTAAAGTCAAAATAAATATTTGGAAAATACTGTTTTTTATTATACCACATATTGTTAAAATTGTAACTATCGCAAAATATAAAATTGAAATATTAGAAAATATAAAATTAAACATAAGCACGGTTCTATCTTGTACAGAATGTATACATTCATGTGCTATTGTTTGTATTCTTGCATAATTATCTTTTAAATCTGCTATTGATATTTTATTTGTAATTGCTATATATAAGCTTGTTTTTGTGTCTTTTGCCTCTTCTATTTTAACATCTTTATTATCTAGCATCTCAAGCATTTCTTTCGCTATTTCAATATTTTCTGGGAACTTGTCTGTTACTGTTTGCATTTTTTTATTTTCTTCTAAAGATTTTGCCTTTTTTATATTAATTTTAAATATAAATTTAAATAATATTATAGTTATAATACATGCACCTAAACAAATATATTCTTCCATTTTTTCCTCTTTTCCTTTATACTTTTAGTATAACACAAAGCTGAAATAAACCTCAAGTATTAGTTTATATTTTTAACAATATATGTAATATTTTAATGTTTTTTATAATATGTTATATAAATGGTGATTATTTTGAAATTTTTTTTATTTACAAAGAAGACTTTATTAATAAGTTTTTTTGTGTCCCTAATAATTTTAATTTTATTTTTTATTCTATATAAATCTACATATTCATCAGTAGACTTAGCCTGTAATAGTGAAGTTTCAGATGATTTTATAGAAAAGATTTCAAATCTTACTAATGGAGATGAAAAAGTTGCTTATTTAACTTTTGATGATGGTCCCACTACGTCAATCACTCCAAAAGTTTTAGATATTTTAAAAGAAGAAAATATAAAAGCCACTTTTTTTGTTATTGGTAAATCTGTTGATGCAAATCCTGAAATTGTAAAACGAGCTTATGAAGAAGGACATTATATAGCAAATCATACTTATAATCACAACAATTCTACTTTATATCAGTCTTCAGAAAGTTTTATAGATGAAATAAGAAAAACTGATTTAGCAATAGGCAATGCAATTGGTATAGCAAATTACTGTTCTCATCTATTTCGATTTCCTAATGGTTTTATGGCTCCACTTTATAAATCTAAAAAAAAAGAAGCAGTTTCACTACTTTCAGAAATGAATTATGCTTATATTGATTGGAATTGTTTAAATAACGATTCTATGAAAAAATATACTACCAAGCAACTATTAAACAATTTAATAGAATCTTCTAAAAATAAGAACACATTAGTTATATTAATGCATGATACCAAAGATGTTAGTAATAGTTCTTTAGTTTTAAAAGATTCTATTTCTTACTTAAAGTCCCAAGGATATGAATTTAAAAATTTTTATAGTCTAATACCTAACAGTATAACCTATTAATAGTCAAAAAGTAATTAGCCAATATATACTTTTGCAATCAAGACTGTCGCAACTATTAACAAGGCTTTTCTAGCGTTTTCCATATTTTGCTCCTTTATTTATTAATTTTCCTTTTTAGAATACCATGATTTTTCAAATTTTAAATGTGCAATATAATATGTCTTATTTATATAACCGTCTTCATCATAAGACCAACTCCATGTTCCCCAGGCTGTTACAGTTTTATTATTCCTATCGTCAATATAATCTTTTTCTATTTTTTCCTTTGTTGTTTCATCTAATGTATCATAATCTGCATATCCACTTTTTTTTGCATATATTTTTATATAATATTGCTTATGGCTCGTAAGCCCTCCTGGCAATAATTCAAGTTCATTACGTTTTTTTAATATATCAAATCCTTCTTCTATCATGTATTTATGATAATCATCTAAATTTTGAAAGTTGCTAGATTTTTTTAATATATTAGTTGGTATATCATGAAAATTTACATCACCTGTGTATAAATATCCTATAATTTGGATTTGATTTCTTAATTTTACGTTTTGTTCATTTATAATAATATCCTTGAATTCATTAGAAGTTATATTTTCTTTTTGAAAATACTCTACAAATTTATTAAATTCTTCCTTTGTTACATAATTTTTTTGGTAATCTCTAATTGCAGAATCTGTTGACAGACTTAATGAATTTTGAACTTCATCTGCTTGTTTGGAAATTCCTGATGCATTTTTTATTAATAATACTCCTGTTGCAATTAAAACTATTGCAATCAAGACTGCTGCAGCTATTAGCAATGCTTTTGTAGCATTTTCCATACTTTTCTCCTTTGTTCTAATATTTTATTACAATAAATCTTTTACAGATTCACTTATAATTTTGTTTACATCTGCTAGCATTATATTAAATCTAACTTCAATATCAAAAAATTCTTTGATTTTTGCATCTTTCATTAATATTTGATACATTTCTTGTAATTTTTTTTGTTTTTCTTCGTCTTGTTTTTCTCCTTGAAATGCCATTACTTGTACATCATATCTTATTTTCTCAAATTCATCTACCTTTTGTTTCATTTCTGGATTGTTGTTTAAATCTTCTTTTGCTTTTTCGTATTCTAAATATTCCTTACTTTCTCTTATTGCTTTTGCTAAATTGTTTGCTTCATCATATACGTACATATACTTGTCCTCCTTATTAATTAACGCAGTGTGAAGTTGGAGGTGTGAGGTGCGAATTTAAAAATTAAACTTCGAAATTTCTCCTCAAATCCCACTTTCCACATCCTACTTCTCACATCAGATATATTTCTTTATCACTTATTTTAATAAGCATTTATAAATGTCAACTTTTTTATGCAAATGCTTGGTGTTTTTTGAAGTTTAATAAATTTGTAATCTCATTTTCTTTTTTCTCTTTTTTTGCTTTTTCTTGAACTATTTGTTCTTTTTGTCTTTCTGCCATTGTTTTGCATATTGCTTTTTCATATGTAAAATATGTGTCTTGGGCTATTTTAACCCAATTATATTCATTTTTTACTTTTTGTTTTGCTTTTTTTGTTATCTTATCACAAAGTTCTGGATTTAATAATAATTCTAGTATTGAATCTGCTAATGAATTTGGATTTCCTGCATAGCTTTTCATTCCATCTACTTTATGCTCAACTATTTCGTTTAGTCCCCCTACATCTGAAACTACTGTTGGAACACCTGCAAGCATTGCTTCTAATGCTACTATCCCAAAAGGTTCATATGTACTAGGGAATACCGATATGTCTGCGCATTTATACATTTTTGAAACTTGTTTTGCATTTAAATAGCCTGTAAAATATACTTTATTTCCTAATCCCATTGCATTAACTTGTGATTTTAATTCGTTTATCATTCCACCTTTTCCTGCTATTATAAGTTTTGCATCATGATATCCTGCTAATATTTTAGGCATTGCTGAAATTAAGTGTTGCACACCTTTTTCATATACTAGTCTTCCCATAAATAATATAATTTTTTCATTATCCATGGCATATTTTCTTCTAAAATCATAATCTTTTTCTACTCCATTATATGCTGTTGTATTTATTCCATTTGGTACTACATTTATTTTTTCATATGGGAGTCCAAATAATCTTTGTAAGTCATTTTTCATGAATTTGCTATTTACTATTACTTCTGATGATTCATATGTTAACATCCATTCTGTATCATTTACATATTTTTGTTCTGGGGTATGTATTCCGCTGTTTCTTCCTGCTTCTGTAGCATGTATTGTTGATACTAATGGTATTCCGAAAGAATCTTTTAATGTTTTTGCAGCATATGCCACAAGCCAATCGTGTGCATGTATTACATCAAATTTCCCTTCTTTATTGATTATTTCTGTTGCTTTTGAAATCATGTTAAAGTTAAGTTGCATTGTCCAATCTATAAAATTATTGGCATTTATCATATAATTATCTACTCTATATACATGAACACCTTTGTCATTTTCATAATATGGTACATTTCCTTCTTTATATGTAATTACATATACATCGTGTCCATCTTTTATTAGTCTTTTAGATAAATCATTTACAACCCTTGCTATTCCTCCAACTATTCTAGGTGGATATTCCCAAGTTAACATTAATATTTTCATTTTAAAAAAACCTCTTCTCTTTCTTCGTCTGTGTTACTTTTATATTATAGTTTATGCAATAATTCATAAAAACTTTATTTTGTTCCAAATATTCTATCTCCTGCATCTCCTAATCCTGGTACTATGTATGCATGTTCATTTAATTTTTCATCTATTGATGCACAGTAAATTTGAACATCTGGATATTTTTCTTCAATCTTCTTTATTCCTTCTGGAGCTGCTATTATACATAATAGCTTCATTTTTTTAACCCCTTCTGCTTTTAAATGTTCTATAGTATCAGATACAGATCCTCCTGTTGCAACCATTGGATCTAATATTATTACTTCCCTTTTATCTATATCTTTAGGAACTTTAAAGAAATATACATTAGGTTTGAATGTTTCCTCATCTCTATACATTCCTATATGTCCAATCTTTGCATTTGGCATTACTTTTATAATTCCATCTAGCATTCCTGTTCCTGCTCTTAAAATTGGAACAAATGCATAATGATTTTCATTTATTTTGTGTGTTGTCATTTTTTGTATTGGTGTTTCAATTTCTGTTTCATATACTGGTGCATCCTTCATTGCCTCGTAGCATAGTATTGTTGCTAGTTCTGATATGATTTCTCTAAATTCCTTTGTACCTGTTTTTTTGTCTCTTAAAATTGCTAATTTGTGTTCTACTAATGGGTGTTTTAATTCAATTGCTTTCATAAATAAAACCTCCTAAAAATTTAATTATTTATATTGTTACATTTTATCAGGCATTTCCATTCCAAGTAAACCAGCACCTATTTTTAACACATTTCCACATGCATATGTTAAATAAAGTCTAGCTTCTTGTAATTCTTTATTTTCATTTATTATTTTATTATTGTTATAAAAAGTACTAAATTTTTGTGCTAAATTTATTAAGTATCTTGCTATAATAGATGGTTCGTTTTTTTCTGCTGAAAGCATTATTGTATTTTCAAAATCATATAATAATTTAGCCATATCAATTACTTCATCTTCTTGTAATAAATCAAAATTTACTTTATTAATATCTGGTACATAATTTGCTTTTTCCATTAAACTTTTTGTTCTTACATAAATGTATTGCATGTAAGGTCCGTGTTTCTCCTTGGAAATTAAGCAAAGTATCCCAGTCAAATATTTCATCTTTTATTCTGCTGTTATATAAATCATTAAATATTATTGCTCCAACTCCAACTTTTCTTGCAACATCATCTTTGCTTTCTAGGTTAGGATTTTTTTCTTCAATTATTTTTTTAGATTTATTAATTGCTTCATTTAGTATATCTTCTAGGAAAACTGAGTTTCCTTTTCGGCTTCCTATTTTTTCTCCATTTTTATCTACTACTAATCCAAATGGTACATGTACTGCTCTTTTTACATATTCTCCATATCCCATTTTTTCTAGTACTTTAAAAAATTGTTCAAAATGTAGTTTTTGTTCTGCTCCAACTACATAAACCATTTTATCAAAATTATATGTATGCACCCTATCTATAAATGCAGTTATATCACGTGTTGCATAAATTGTTGTCCCTGCAGAAGTTATTATTATACATGGTGGCATATTGTATTCTTCCAAGTCTACAATTTTAGCTCCTTGGCTCTCTTTTAGTAATCCTTTTTCTTCTAGTTCTTTTACAATAGCATCCATTTTATCATTATAATATGCTTCTCCATTGTAAGAATCAAATTTAGAGTTTAATAATTTATATGTTTTATTATAATTATCTATACTTACTTTTCTTATCCATTCCCAAGTTTTTTTTGTATACTCGTCTCCATCCTCTAATTTTTTAAACCATTTTCTTGCCATATCTGTAAGTTCTGTATTTTGTTTTTCTTCTTCACTGAATCTTACATATATTTTTAGTAAACTATTTATACTATCATTTTCTAAATCGTATTCGTCTTTCCAAAGCTCTAATCCAGCCATTACTTTCCCAAATTGAAGTCCCCAGTCTCCCAAATAGTTTATTCCAACTGTATTATATCCTAGTGCGTTATATATTTTATATAATGCTCCACCTATTACTGTTGTACGTAGATGTCCTATATGGAATGGTTTTGCAACATTTGGAGATGAGTATTCTATTACTACTGTTTTTCCCTCTCCAACAGTGCTAAATCCATATTTATCTTTTTTTTCATCAATATCTTTTAATACATTTTCTATTAGAATGTCTTTTTTTATAAATATATTTAAATATCCACCAACTACTTCTATTTTTTCAATTACACTGTTTTCAATTTTTATATTTTCTTTTATTTCAGTAGCTATGGCTGGAGGTGCTTTTTTTAATGTTTTTGCCAGTCTAAAACATGGGAAAGCATAATCTCCTAATTTTGAATCTGGTGGTATTTCTATATATGATGCTAGTTCTTTTATATCTATTTTTGTTATTTCTGATATTAATTTTGCTATTTCTTCTTTAAAATTTATCATTTTATCACCCCCGATATTATTGAGTTGCAATCCAATCCTAATGTTATCAATTACTATAATGTCAGCCGTTTTGTATATTTTATAAAAAATTAAATTTGACAGTCCTTTGAGACGGGGGAAGACCCGCGTACGCCTTGGAAAATTTAATTTTTTAGAAAATCATACA
>JBJFFE010000071.1:0-27584 GCA_051891435.1 Clostridia bacterium
TAAAAAAATCATACAAAAGGTAGGCTGAGAAGTAGTGTCTCACAAATTACAATTTATTTAATTATAATTTTCTCCTTGTCTACTCCATAATTTTCATATATAAAAATTTTTAATTTTTCCCTTTCTTCATCTGAAATATTAGAGTTTAAATATGTGTCATTGTTTTCGCCAATTACAATTTTCTCAACTTTTATATTATTATTTTCTATAACTTCTTCTTGTTTAGATACATTTAATTCCACTTTTAAAATTGTACCATAAGTTTCTTCATCTTCTGTTTCTATCTCTATATTTATATTTCTTACTTCATAATTAATAGAATTTAGCTTCGTTTCGATATCTGTTTTTAATTTTTCTTTATATACTTCTTCTATATATTTATTTGTATCTATATTACTACTTACTTCTATAGCTTCATTATTATTATTTAAATCTAAGTATTGTTCTAAGTCTAAGCTCTTTCCAGTATTTAAATTTGAAATTATTGGAGATATTATTGTAAAAACAACATATATTCCTATTACCGTCTTTATATATTTTTTATTTTTGCCTTCTGGGAGTATCATTTCTATTACTGTGCATATTATTACTACTATTATTATTTTTTGTGCCCATGAGTTTATTATTTCTACCATTATTTTTCCTTCCCCTCATCTTATTGGAATAATTATCCGGAGCATTAATCCTGTATTAGATATTTTCAATACAATTGCAATTCCTATTATTAATAATGCTGCTATCGAGAACATTATTGCAAGTAAAACTTTAAAAGTTCCTCCAATTTGTTCAAGTACATTTACTATTTGTTTGTCTGCCAGAGGCTCTGCTATTGCAGCTGAAAAGTTATATAAAATCATTAATACTGTAAGTTTTATAATTGGAATTGCACATATTCCTATAACAACTATTATCCCAACTATTCCAACTGCATTTTTTATTACAGAAGTAGCACCGAAGTACTGTATCTACTGAATCCCCTAGCACTTTGCCCACAACCGGAATAAAAGTACTACTTGCAGTTTTTAAACCTTTTATTGTAAGTCCATCTACACTGCTTGTTAATGTTCCTTCTAAAGAAAGAATACTTACAAACATTGTAAGAACAAATCCCATTACCCAAACTATACTTGATTTTAGCATTTTAGATAATTTACCTATTTGAATTTTGTCTGAAAGGTTGGATACAATTCCAAGTACTGTTGAAATAAGTAGTAGAGGTAATATATATAATGTAATTCCATTTCCTATAAAAACAATTATTAATAATATAATTGGTTGTATTACGCTTGCAGTAACTGTTGTTCCACTTGTCATAACCAAAGCTAATAGTAATGGTACCAGTATATTTATGTATGCAACTAAGTTTGTAATAGCTGTTTTTACCATGTCTATAACCGTTGTAAAACTTGTCATTACAAGTGTTACAATTAGTATATATTCTACATAATAAGTCACCTGTGAAATGTTGTTATTTCCAATATTTTCTCCTATATTTTTTAGTATTGCATGTATAACAATGATTGCAAGAATTCCTCCAAGAATCGTTATAGCTGATGTTATTTCGTCTCCAAGTACTTTTAATACACTAGAATATATGGTTTTTGTATTTATTTCCCCTGTAATAGCTGAACTTAATAATTCTCCTATATCTAAATCTCCAAAACTATCTTTTGTATATTTTTCCCCTTCTTGTATAAATGAAGATAAATTTAATGCATCTAGTTGTGATTCTATTAGTTTATCTGTAGCTTGTACTGTTATAGGAAATAACATTATTATAAAAAATAATATCATTATTTTTTTACACATTTTACCTCCAAGTCCGCAGTATTTAATAAAATTTTAAAAATTAGTAGCCAAACGCAGGGGTTTAATATATTTTTTTGAAAGAAAACGGTCGTCCAGCACGGCTGCCGGATTACCCTATAAACCTGACGACTTTTCTTGATAAAAAATATATAAACCCCGACGAGATTTGGCGGATTTTCAAGATGTGAACAACTTTAAGGTAATATTCTTACTATCAATTCTAATAAAGCAACAATTATTGGTATTGATATACTAATAATTATTATTTTCCCTCCTAAGTCTATTTTTGTGGCAATGGCACTTTCTCCTGCATCATTACAAATACTTACTGCAAATTCTGTAAGTATTGCAATCCCAGTTATTTTTAATAAAATTTTTAAATATTCTGAATTAATTCCAGTTTTATTGCTTAATGTGGTTAATATGTTTATTATTCCTGTAAGTTTGTCCAAGCTAAGTGTAATGATTAGTACTCCTGCTATTATTGATATGTATATTGTGAATTCTGGCCTATATTGTTTGATTATAATAATTATTATTAATGCAATTAAGCCTATTCCTATTATTTTGATTATATCCATTATATTTTAGCCTTTCCATCCGCCAAATCTCGTCGGGGTTATATATTTTAAATCGCTCATTGCTTCCCACCGGCGCTGTAACAAGGCTAACGCCTTTAACAGCCCTCGGCGGTCCCCACGGAACAATTCGCTTCTTAAAATATATAAGCCCCTGCGTTTGGCTACTTATCATAATAATTATGTATACCTACTTATTATCAAAGATTAAACAATGTTCTTACTGTTTCAAACAATGAACTAATCTCTTTTATTACCATAGTTAAAACTATTACTAAACCAGCAAGTGTTGTCATCATTGCTTGATCTTCTCTTCCTGCCCTTACTAACACTTGGTGCAAGACAGCAACTAAAATTCCTATTGCTGCTATTTTAAACAATAATTCTATATCCATATTTCCTCCGTTTTTACATTAATATTATTACAATAGCTAAACCTATTATCATTCCTAAAGTTCTATACATCTTCTCATTTTTCAGTTTTTCTTTTTCTGCCTTTTCTATTTGCTCATCTAAAAAATTACTAGTTAGTTCAATTTGATTTATTTGCCCTTCTATATCCGTTTGTCCTAATAACTTGCTTAGGTTTTTTAAAACGTTTTTATCCTCTTCGTTTATATTTAAAAAGTCGGTATCTATCGCCATATTCCAAGCGTCTCCCGCTGTTAATAATTTCATATTATTGCTTGCTAGTTTAAATATTTTTCCGGGTTTTGAGGTAATCTGCTCCGATATTTGCTCGAATATTTCAGGTATTGGCTCATATGTAAATTTTATTTTTGCTTTAAACATGTTTAATGCATTTTTAAATTCTTTTAGTTCATTTACTCTTTCCTCATATTTTTTTGAAATCAACATTCCTATTGCAGAACTTGATAGAAAAATAAAAGAATAAATTATTATTTTTAATCCTAACGTAAAATCACCCTCTTTATTTATCTTGCAAAATGTATTTTTCTTTATCAAATGAATAAATTTTTTCAATTTCCCCACGTTTTCCCTTTGGCTTTAGAAAAATTATTTTTTCAAATATGAATGAATCTATAAGTTTTTTTAAATATTCATTTAAATATAATTCCTTTAAATTGGCTCCATGTGCTGTAAATATTCCTTTTATTCCGAGAACACATTGCTTCATTAATTGCAATAATATCTTCATTATTTCCGATTTCATCTGCTGCAATTACTTGTGGCGCCATACTTCTAATTAACATTTTCATTCCTATAGCTTTTGGAATATTTGCTAATACATCGGTTCTGTTTCCAATATCATTTTGTGTTTCTCCTTTATACATCGCAGAAATTTCGCCTCTTTCATCAACAAGTCCTACTGTTAAACCTTTTAAGAATTCACTTCCATTACTTATGTTTCTTATAATATCTCTTAATAATGTAGTTTTTCCTGCACCTGGCAAAGATACAATTAAAGTATTATAAATAGTTTCATTTTCTCTATTAATAATATTATTTAGCATGTTATTACTACAGCCTATTATTTGTTTTGCTATTCTAAAATTTAAACTTGATATGTAATTTATATTAATAACTCTATTGTTTTCTATAACACAGTTTCCAGTTATACCAATTCTATGACCACCTTTTATTGTTATATAGCCCTCACATATTTCTTTTTGATATGAATAAATGGAATTTTCACAAATATTTTGTAGCGTTTCTAATATATCCTTTGAATTCACAATATAATTTATAATTTTTTCGTTATTATTAAATTTTAAAATAATATTTTTGCCATTTCTTATTCTTATTTCTTCTAAGAATTTTATTTCATCTTCTGTTTTTATTGTTTCTTTTAAAATTTTGGAAATATTATTTGAGAAAAAATTAAAAATATCATAAAGCATATATTTCTCCTTAAATAAGCATGTCCTTATTTAAATATATGCTTTATGATATTTTTTTAGAACTAATTTATAAAAACACATTTAGTTTTTATATTTCTATTTCAACAATATCTTCATCTTTTAGATTAAATCTTTCCCTAAAGCTTATATCTGATACAATTTCTATAATATTAGAGTTATGTGCTGTTTTCTCTGACCTTACAATATATGCTTTCTGGTTTAAAATTTTACATTCTTGTACATACACATTTTGCGTTCCACCATATTCTTCTTTTCCTATAGTATAATACTGTTCTAATTCATATGGTTTTTCTAATTCTATGTTTAATGTACCATGAAATAATTTCATTTCAAAATTTTTGTAGAATTTTTCTTCTATTTTTTTTATCCAAAAACTTGCATTTCCTAAACCTTTTTTTACTTTACCTTTTAAAATCATTTATTTATCCTCTTATAAAAGGGCAACTTTTGGTTGCCCTTTCACTATTTACTAATTTATTTTATTGCTTTTCTTCCTCTAAATACTGCCACATCTCCTAGTTCATCTTCTATGTTTAGTAAACGGTTATATTTTGCAACACGGTCTGTTCTACATGGTGCTCCTGTTTTTATTTGCCCTGCATTTGTTGCTACTGCTACATCTGCTAATGTTGTATCTTCTGTTTCTCCACTTCTATGAGAAACTACTGCTGTATAACCATTTCTTTTTGCAAGTTCAATAGCATCTAATGTTTCTGTTAATGTTCCAATTTGATTTAATTTAATTAAAATGCTGTTTGCCGTTTTGTTATCAATTCCTTTTTGTAAACGTTTAATATTTGTTACAAATAGGTCATCACCAACTAATTGAACTTTGTCTCCAATCTTTTCAGTTAGTTTTTTCCAGCTTTCCCAGTCTTCTTCTGCTAAACCATCTTCAATTGAAATAATTGGATATTTTTCTGCTAAGCCGCATATAAAATCTATCATTTCGTCCTTTGTTTTAAATTCATCTGTTTTCCAGAAGTAATATCCATCTTTTCCTATTTTCTTTGCTTCATCATACATTTCTGTTGCTGCAACATCTAATGCTAAGCATACATCTTCTCCTGGTTTGTATCCAGCTTGTCTAATAGCTTCTAATATTAATTCAACAGCTTCTTCTTCACTTCCTAGGTTTGGTGCAAATCCACCTTCATCTCCAACACCTGTAGAATATCCTTTTGATTTTAGTACTTTCTTTAAGTTATGGTATACTTCTACACCCATTCTCATACATTCACTAAATGTTTTTGCTCCTACTGGCATAATCATAAATTCTTGTACACTTAAGCTACTGTCTGCGTGTTTTCCACCATTCATAATGTTCATCATTGGAACTGGTAATTCTTTTGCATTTACTCCACCAATGTAGTTATATAAACTCATTCCTAAAGATGCTGCTGCTGCTTTTGCAACTGCAAGTGATACTCCAAGAGTTGCATTTGCCCCTAATTTTCCTTTATTATCTGTTCCATCTAATTCAATCATCATTTTGTCTATTTTAGCTTGCTCATAAACATTCATTCCTTCTAATTCTTTGCTAATTTTTTTATTTACATTTTCTACTGCTTTTAACACACCTTTTCCTAAGTATCTATCTTTGTCTCCATCTCTTAATTCTACTGCTTCAAAGCTTCCTGTTGATGCTCCTGATGGAACCATTGCTACTCCAGTAAATCCTCCTTCTGTTACTACTTCTACTTGAACTGTTGGATTTCCCCTTGAGTCTAATACCTCTAATGCTCTTACACTTTCAATTTCTAAGTAATCTTTCATTAAAAATCATCCTTTCTTTTTTATTTATAAATTAAGATGTGTGAGGTGTGAACCACTTCTAACCTCTCACTTCTAAAAAACATTTTATTTTTCTATTAAACTTTCTCCTGTCATTTCTTCTGGTTTTTCTATTCCCATAATATCAAGCATTGTTGGTGCTAAGTCTGCTAGTCTTCCTGTCTTTAATTTAGCATCCATTCCTACTAATACTAATGGTACTGGATTTGTTGTGTGTGCTGTATGTGGTTCTCCTGTTTTGTAATCTATCATTTGTTCTGAGTTCCCGTGGTCTGCTGTAATTAATAAAACTCCTCCTACTTCTTCTACTGCTTCGACTACTCTTCCTACACATTCATCTACTGCTTCTACCGCTTTTACTGCTGCATCTAGGTTTCCTGTATGCCCTACCATGTCTGAATTAGCATAGTTTAATATTATAGTATCATATTTTTGTTCTTTTATTGCTTCAACAACTTTATCTGTAACTTCATAAGCACTCATTTCTGGCTTCATATCATAAGTTTCTACTTTCGGAGATGGAATTAATATTCTTTCTTCCCCTTTATATTGTTTTTCTTCTCCTCCATTAAAGAAAAATGTTACATGAGCATATTTTTCTGTTTCTGCTATTCTAAGTTGTGTTAAATTATTTTTGCTTACAACTTCCCCAAATGTATTTTTTAATTCATCTTTTTTAAATGCTATGTGAACATTTGGAATTGTGTCATCATAGTTTGTAAAACATACATAAAATAAGTTTAATTTCTTTGTTTCAAAAGCATCAAAGTTTTCATCTACTAATGCTCTTGTAATTTCTCTGGCTCTATCTGGTCTGAAATTGAAGAATATTACAGAATCTTTTGGTTCAATTGTTGCAATTGGTTCTTCTCCATTGCAAATTAATGTTGGTAAAACAAATTCATCAAAAATCTCTTTTTGATATGAATCTTCTATTGCCATTTGTGCAGTTCCTGCTTTTTCACCTATTCCATTAACAAGAGCATCATAAGCTTTTTGCAATCTTTCCCAACGTTTATCTCTATCCATTGCATAAAATCTACCTGTGATACTTGCAATTTTTCCTACACCTTTTTCTGCCATTTTTTTCTCTAATTGTGCTATATAATTTTCTGCAGATGCAGGTGGTGTATCACGCCCATCTAAAAAGCAATGTACATATACATCTTCAAAATCTTTTCTTTTTGCAAGTTCCAATATTGCATATAAATGTCTTATATGGCTATGTACTCCTCCATCAGAAAGCAAGCCCATTACATGTAATTTTGTTTTATTTTTCTTACAATTATCAATTGCTTGCACAAGCTCTGGTATACTAAAGAAATCGCCATCTTCTATTGTTTTAGTTATTCTAGTTAATTCTTGGTATACTATTCTTCCTGCTCCAATGTTTGTATGCCCAACTTCTGAATTTCCCATTTGTCCTTCTGGTAAACCCACATCCAATCCACTAGTTTTTATAATTGTATTTGGGTTTTGTTTCATTAGTTTATCCATTACTGGTGTGTTTGCAATTGCTATTGCATTTCCTTTTTCATTATCGTTTATTCCATATCCGTCTAATATCATTAGCATTGTTAATTTTTTACTCATATATATAGGTCTCCTCATCTTCCCTTAATGAATTTATTTATTGTAATTTACAATTTTTGAAAATTCTTGTGCATCTAAGCTTGCGCCTCCAACTAGTCCTCCATCTATATCTGACATTGTAAACAAGTCTTTTGCATTTGAACTTTTTACACTTCCACCATACTGTATTATAACACTATTTGCTACATCTTTTCCATATATTTTTTCAATTTCTTCTCTAATCCATTTTATTGTTTCGTTTGCGTCTTCCTTTGTAGCAGTTTTTCCTGTTCCAATTGCCCATATTGGCTCATATGCAATAATAACTTTTTTTATTTCTTCAGAATTTATACCTTCTAATGCAAGTCTTGCTTGTGTTGTAACCACATCTTTCGCTGTTCCGTTTTCTCTTTGTTCTAGATTTTCTCCAACACATACTATTGGTTTTAATCCTACAGATAATGCTTTTTTTAACTTCTTATTCACCGTCTCATCGGTTTCATTAAAATACTGCCTTCTTTCAGAATGTCCAATAATTACGTATTCTACTCCTATTGATTTTAACATTTCTCCAGATACTTCTCCTGTGTATGCTCCTTTTTCTTCAAAATGCATATTTTGTGCTCCTATTTTTATATTTGTACCTTGTGCTGTAAGTAAAGCATAAAATAGGTCAGTATATGGAACACATAGTACCACTTCATTTTTGCTATCTTTTACAAGTGGTGCTAATTCTTCTATAAATGATATGGCTTCATTTGGTAGTTTATTCATTTTCCAGTTTCCTGCAATTATTTTTTTTCTCATAAATATCCTCCTTGTCTTTCGCCATCCGCCAAATCTCGTCGGGGTTTATATATTTTAAATTGCTCATTTCTTCCCACCGGCGCTGTAACAAGGCTCGCGCCTTTAACAGCCCACGGCGGTCCCCACGAGGAAATTCGCTTTTAAAATATATAAAGCCCCTGCGTTTGGCTACCTTGTAGAAAATTTGAATTGAAAACAAAGCAAAATTAGTATATTGTGCATTTTAATAAATGAGCAAAACCGGAGGCGTGCGTGTGCACATTGAGGATTTTGCGATTTTATTAAAATGTGCAAAATGCTGATTTTCATTTGTTTTCCAAACATGAAATTCCTGGAAGGTCTTTACCTTCTAAAAATTCAAGTGATGCTCCTCCTCCTGTAGATATGTGTGTTATCTTCTCAGAATATCCACCTTTTTCTACTGCTGCTGCTGAGTCTCCTCCTCCAATTATTGTTGTTCCGATCTATTTCTGATAGTACTTTTGCTATTGCATTTGTTCCTTTTGCAAAGTTCTCAAATTCAAAAACTCCTAAAGGTCCATTCCACATAACTGTTTTTGCTTTTTGTAATTCTTCTGTAAATAATTTTATAGATTCTGGTCCTATATCTAGTCCTTGCCATCCATCTGGTATTTCTTTTGAATTTACAATTTTTATTTCTGTTTCATTAGAAAATTCTTTTCCACAAACAGTATCTACTGGGAATAATAATTTTACATTTTTTTCTTCTGCTTTTTTCATTGTTTCTCTTGCAATGTCTAGTCTATCTAATTCACAAATTGAATCTCCAACATTATAGCCCATTGCTTTTAAAAATGTATATGTCATTCCTCCACCAATTATTATACTGTCTGCTTTTTCTATTAAGTTCTCTATTACTTTTATTTTGTCAGAAACTTTTGCTCCTCCTAATATTGCAATAAAAGGTCTTACTGGATTATCTAATACATCTCCTAACATTTTTACTTCTTTTTCTATTAAGAAGCCACAAACAGCTGGTAAATAGTCTGCAACTCCAGCAGTTGAGCTATGTGCTCTATGTGCTGTTCCAAATGCGTCATTTACATATATATCTGCAAGTGATGCTAATTCTTTTGAAAATTCTGCATCATTTGCTTCTTCTCTTGCGTCAAATCTAACATTTTCTAAAAGGATTGCTTCTCCTTCTTTTACTTCACTTGCTAATTTTTTTGCATCTTCTCCAACAATATCTTTTGCAAGTTTTACTTCAAATCCTAAATATTCAGATAATCTTTTTGCAACAGGTGCCAATGAAAGATTTGGTTTTACTTCTCCTTTTGGTTTTCCTAAGTGAGAGCAAAGTATTACTTTTGCTTTATTTTCTAATAAGTATCTTATTGTTGGTAATGCTCCCACTATTCTTAAATCATTTGTGATTTTTCCTGTCTCTTTATCTAAAGGCACATTAAAATCACATCTGACTAAGACTTTTTTTCCTGTTACATCTATGTCTCTAATTGTTTTTTTGTTCATAGAAATCTCCTTTATAATATAATTGTAGGGATAAGGCTCCGTCCTTTCCCTCTATAAGGGTAGGCACGGAGGCCTACCCCTACGCCTAACCCCGTGTTTAATTTTTATAATTCTGCAAAATATTTTATTGTTCTTACCATTTGAGTTGTGTAAGAATTTTCGTTATCATACCAAGCAACTACTTGAACTTGATATAATCCATCTGCTACTTTTGTTACCATTGTTTGAGTTGCATCAAATAATGATCCATAAGTACATCCTATAATATCAGAAGACACTAATAATTCTTCTGTATACCCAAAAGATTCACTTGCTTTAGATTTCATTGCTTCATTAATTTTTTCTACTGTTATATCTTCTCCTTTAACTACTGCAATTAATATTGTTGTTGAACCTGTTGGTACTGGAACTCTTTGTGCTGATCCAATTAATTTTCCATTTAATTCTGGAATAACTAATCCAATTGCTTTTGCTGCTCCTGTTGAGTTAGGAACAATGTTAACTGCTGCAGCTCTTGCTCTTCTTAAATCTCCTTTTCTATGTGGTCCATCTAATAACATTTGGTCTCCTGTATAAGCGTGAACTGTTGTCATAATTCCTGATTGTATTGGTGCAAAATCATTTAATGCTTTTGCCATAGGTGCTAAACAGTTTGTTGTACAAGACGCAGCTGATATTATTGTATCTTCTTTAGTTAATATGTTTTCATTAACTCCAAATACTACTGTTGGTAGGTCTTTTCCTGCTGGTGCTGATATAACAACTTTTTTAGCTCCTGCTTTTATATGTGCTTCTGCTTTTTCTTTTGTTGTATAAAATCCTGTACATTCTAGAACAACATCTACTCCAATTTCTCCCCAAGGTAAATTGGCAGCATCTTTTTCTGCATATATTTTTATTGTCTTTCCATCTACTGTTATTGAATCTTCTCCTGCAACTACTGTATCAGCTTTTTCATATCTTTTTTGTGCTGAATCATATTTTAATAAATGTGCAAGCATTTCTGGGCTTGTTAAATCATTGATTGCAACAACTTCATACCCTTCTGCGCCAAACATTTGTCTAAATGCAAGACGCCCAATTCTTCCAAATCCATTAATAGCAACTTTTACTGACATAAATAACCTTCTTTCCGATACTTTTTATAGCATCTTTTATTTTTTATATTGCCTATTGTATATCAAAAAAGAACACTTTTCAAGTGTTCTTTTAGATTTTTTATTATAATATTCTTTTTCCTTTATGTGTTATTTCTACTTCTTGGAATAAGAAATTTTTAAAGCTTTGCCAAGTTACTTCTTGGTGTAAGAATTCGTTAATTTCATCTTCAATTTTTTGTTCATATGGTGTTAATTCTACTTTTATTTCATAGAACAATACATTTTTTAATTTTGTAAAAAATGTTGGTTTTGCAGGTAGATTATTGCTCTCAGCTACTTTAAATTTACTTTCATATTGTGTTCCTATATTTTCTTTTTGTTCTCCATCAAATCCCACTTTGCAATATACTTTATTTTCTTCCATATATATTCCTCCCATTTATGATATCCTTTTTCTTTTGTTTTCCGATATCCTTTTTTAATCTTATATACTTATATACCATAATTAGGTAAATTTCAATTGCTTTTGTGTTACATTTGTGTTACAGTTTTGTTACAGTGTTTTTTTGCATTATTTTTTGTATAGATCACTCTTGACCGACCCTCAAATAAATTTATTTTACAGTCTGGTCAAGACCAGCCCCTACAAGGTATAATTTATCAACAGAAGCAATTTTTACTGTTTGCAACATATTTTCTAGATTTTTACCTTCTTTTTTTACTACCAAATAATTGCTAGTATGACCTTTCCAGTAGTTTCCTTCTTGTTCTTCAAATAATACTTCTAGTTCTCTACCAATTTGGGATTTTAAAAATTCTTCTTCATTTTTATTTGATAGTTCAATTAATTTTTGACTTCTTTGTTCTTTTATATTTCCATCAATTTGGTCAGGCATTACTGCTGCCCTTGTACCTTCTCTTGGTGAATATTTAAATACATGTGTTTTTGTAAGTTTTATTTTTTCTAAAAAATTATACGTAGTCTCAAATTCTTTTTCTGTTTCTCCTGGAAAGCCAACTATTATATCTGCTGTTAAAGCTAAATTATCAAAATTTTTTCTAAGCAAATTTATACTTTCTTCAATTTGCTCCATAGTATATTTTCTATTCATTCTTTTTAGAGTTTCGTTGCATCCACTTTGTAATGACAAATGGAAATGATTGCATATTTTTTCTAGTTTAGATAGTCTATTTACAAAATTCTTTGTTATAATGTTTGGTTCTAATGAACCTAGTCTAATTCTTCTAACTCCTTCTATTTTGTTAATATCTTCTAATAAGTCTATTAATTCATACTTTTCCTCAAAGTCTTTTCCATAAGATGCAATATGTATCCCTGTAATAACAACTTCTTTTATACCTTTTTTAGTAATTTGTTCTATTTCTTCTAATACACTTTCTTTTTTTCTACTTCTAATTCTTCCTCTTGCATATGGTATTAAACAATATGAGCAAAAATTATTGCAACCATCTTGTACTTTTATTACAGCTCTTGTTTTTTCTGTGTATGTAACTGTTCCAAAGTCTAAAAATTCTTTCTGGTGGTCTATGTCTGTTACTTGTTTTTTTGTTTTATTTTTTCCATTATAATATTCTTCTGTAATGCTTACTATATTGTTTTTTTCATTATTTCCTAATACTAAATCAATTTCTTCTATTTCTGCCATTTGCTCTTTATGAGTTTGGGCATAGCAACCGAACAGCAACAATTATTGCTTTTGAATTTAATTGTTTTGCTCTTCTTAACATTTGTCTTGATTTTCTATCTGCAATATTTGTTACAGTGCATGTGTTTATTATATATATATCTGCTTGTTCTTCAAAATTTACAATGCCATATCCCGCTTCTATAAATTTTTGGGTCATGGCATTTGTCTCATATTGATTTACTTTGCAACCGTAGTGTATAAAATGCTACTCTCATTTTTCTTTTCCTTTATCTTCTTAATTTTCCATCTAATGCATCTAAGTTGTCTAATGCCTTTCCTGTTCCTAATGCTACACAAGAAATTGCGTCTTCTGCTATCATTACATTTATTCCCGTTTTTTCTTGTAAAAGCTTGTCTAATCCATCTACTAGGCTTCCTCCTCCTGTCATATATATGCCTCTATCACTTATATCTGCTGCTAATTCTGGAGGTGTTTTTTCAAGTGTGGCATGCACTGCATCAACTATTGCCATTGCAGGTTCTATTAAAGCTTCTAGCATTTCACTGGACATAATTGTTACTGTTCTTGGAAGTCCAGTTGTGAGGTCTCTTCCTCTAATATCCATTCCTATATCTTGTATTTTTGGATAAACACAACCTACATTAATTTTCAACTCTTCTGCTGTTCTTTCGCCAATTATCATATTATATTTTTTCTTTATATATTTTACAATTGCTTCATCAAATTTATCTCCTGCAACTTTTATTGATGTACTAACTACAGATCCTCCAAGTGAGATAACTGCAATATCTGCTGTTCCTCCACCAATGTCTACCACCATATTACCACATGGTTTTGATATATCTATTCCTGCTCCAATTGCTGCTGCAATTGGTTCTTCTATTAAGTACACTCTTCTTGCACCTGCCTGAGATGCTGCATCTATTACTGCTTTTTTCTCTACTTCTGTTACTTGTGAAGGTATGCAAATCATAATTCTTGGTGAAAATACAAATCTCCCACAAATTTTATTTATAAAATGTTTTAGCATTTTTTCTGTAACTGTATAATTTGAAATTACTCCATCTTTTAGTGGTCTTGTTGCTACAATATTTCCTGGTGTTCTCCCAAGCATACGTCTAGCTTCTCCTCCTACTGCCAAAACTTCATTAGTAACATTATTTACTGCAACAACTGAAGGTTCTCTTAAAACAATTCCCTTTCCTTTAACATATGCAATTACTGTTGCTGTCCCCAAATCAATTCCTATATCTTGTCCAAAGCTAAACATTAGCATCATCCTTTCACGAATTTTTATTACATTTGTGTGACGATTATATTACATTTTTATGAAAATAGCAATTATTTTTCGGTAATTTCTTAAAAATAAGATTATAATTCATTTACTACTTTCATAAAACTTCTATATTTCAAATAAAATAAATCCGAATCTTTTTCGTTTATTGAATTATAGAGTTCATTTAACAACACATATATTTTATTTGTTTTATATGTTTTATCTTTATTATAATCTATATCACTCATAACTTCTAAATAAATATCTATTGCACTTTTTAAATTATCTTTTATTCCGCTATTTCCCATATCTGATGCTAAACTATATGCGTTTATCACATAGCTTTGTGTTTGTCTTATTTTTTGTAAATTCTCATCTGCATTTATTTCTTTTAAAAATTTTGGTATATCAGAGTATAGTTCTGCAAGTAAAGTTAAACTCTGTGGTTTGTCCTCATTTTTTATTGCAATTATACAAGAATCTAACTTTGAACTAAAATCTAAAATCGTCTCATCTTTGACATTTAAACCATATAAATCAAGTAGAATTACACTCCAACTTTCATTTACTAATTCTATTTCTGGTTTTATTTTAGTCCAATCAATGTTATTTCTATCTTGCGCCAAAGTTGAATCTGTAACCATCTTTGTTGTGTTTATTAGTTCTTCGTTTTCAGTTCCTTGTTGTCCAGAATTTTGGCTATTACTGCCTGATTGTCCTCCCTCCTCAGATTCTTGTTTTGTTTTTCCCTCTGTGCTTTCTTGCCCTCCTTCTTCCGTTCCTTGTTTGTTTTGTGTCTCTTTATCTAAAGTTACATCTTCAGATATAACAGTATAAGTATTAAAAGATATATTATTTAATTCATTTAACATGTCTATTATCTTTAAGTTTAAATATTCTAATTCTGCGATAACCTTTTCTTTTAATTCTTCTTCGTTATTTTTACTGCATCCTGAAAATAGAAATAAAATTATTACTAAGGAAAATATTGCAAGTATTTTTTTATTTTTTTTCAAAATAAATCACCTAAAAATAATGTTCCCTAAAAAATACCTTTTATTCTTTTACATATTGAAGATAATTTATCAAATAATAATATTGGAGGTTTTTATATGAGTGCTATTGTAAATATATATAGTAAAAAAGATAATGAAATAAAAAAATTTGTAGATGCTTTTTTTAACAAAAATATTAATATTACTGATAATACTAAATTTGAAATTATTTATGATAATCCCTTAGTTGCTTCAGATATAATTAGTGCTTTTATAGATAATAATGATAAATTCCAAATAAATATGTGGATTAGTTTAGATAAAGATTTTTTTATTAATGTAACCCAACATAATGCAGATAAAATAATAAGGTATCTTTTTGAAAGATACCCTTACTAGCTATTTATTAATGTCTTCTGTTTCTCCTGACTTTTCTTCTATTTCCTCTTCTGGTATTTGTTCTGGCTCTACTACATCAACAGTTTCTAGTTTATACCCACATTTTGAACAAAATAAAGCTTCTTCTTCTATTTCAGCATAACATTTTGGACATTGTCTTTTTTTATTTAATTTTAATATTTCTTGTCTTGCCTCTTCAATTTCTTTTGATAAAGCATCTATTTTCTCACATTGTTCTTTCAATTCTTCTTTAATATTAATATTTTCTTCTCTTACATGTTTTTCATATACTTTTTTACCTATTTCTTCGTATAAATCACTTATTTTATTTTTATTGTCATTCATTTTTAATTTTAATTTTGTTTCCTTTGTTATTTTGCTTGTTGCTTCTGTTGTTTTTTTACCTATTTCATTAAAAAATCCCATTTTCTTTCACCTCTACTATTTATATTACTATTCATAAAAATTAAATGAATCATTATTATTATTTACACTATTTATTTTTTTATTCTAATCTTCAAATTTTGCCTCTCTGTTCATTAATTTAATTACTTCCTCTTTTGGGTCTGAATTTTCAAATAAAACTTTATAAACAGAATTTACTATTGGCAT
Organism: Clostridia bacterium; assembly: GCA_051891435.1. Taxonomy (GTDB): domain Bacteria; phylum Bacillota; class Clostridia; order TANB77; family CAG-508; genus UMGS1933. The sequence goes on from JBJFFE010000071.1 coordinate 15,991, forward strand.
TTCTACATTATATTTTTTTGAAAGTTCATATGCAATTTTTATGTTATCTATACTTTCAATTACCATTCCAATTTCTTTTCTTGCTTCTTCTATAGTTTTCCCTTGACCTATTAATATTCCTGCACGTCTATTTCTACTATGTCCACTCATACATGTAACTATTAAATCTCCCAGTCCTGTCAAGCCATATATTGTATTTACATCTCCACCCATTTTTACTGTTAATTTTGCCATTTCTGACAGTCCTCTTGTAAGTAGAGCTGCAAATGTATTGTCACCTAAGTTCAGTCCAGTTATAACACCAGCACAAAAAGCAATTATATTTTTAAGTGCTCCGCCAAGCTCAGCCCCTTTTATATCATATGATTTGTATATTCTTAATGTTTCACTCATAAATGTTTTGCTTACATTTTCTAGTACTTCTTCATCTTTTGATGCAATTACTAATGCTGTAGGAATTCCTATTGACACCTCTTCTGCATGGCTTGGTCCTGATAATCCGCCAATTTTAGAATTTGGTAATTCTTCTTCTACTACCTCGTTTAATGAATATAATGTTTTTTCTTCAAATCCTTTTGAACATATAATTATCTGTTGGTTTGTTACATATTGTTTAAATTTCTTTATGGTTTCTCTTACAAATTTTGATGGAGTAACAATTAGTATCATTTCAGTTCCGTCTATAGCTTCCTTAAAATCTGTTGTACAAAGCACTCCTTCTGGAATAACAGCTTGTGGCAAAAATTTGCACTTTTTTTCATTGTTTATCAAATCTGCTTCTTCTTGCATAAAAGACCATACTTTTACATTGTGTCCTAATTTAGCAAGATGAATAGCAAGCGCTGTTCCCCAGCTTCCACTTCCTATAATGCAAATGTTTTTCATTGGTAATTCCTCCTATTTTTTAAAAGATAATTTATTTTCTTTTCCTTCTTTTATCCTCTTTATATTACTTCTGTGGTTAAATACGATTAATGCTGCTATCAAAAAGCTTATTACTGTTCCAATTACTGTACCACCTTCGTGTATAAAGATTGTTAATATTGGGAAAAGAATTGCTGCAAATATTGATCCTAGTGAAACCATTCTAGTTATTGCAATTATTACAAGTCCAAATACTAAACATATTAAACCTATTTTCCAATCTAGCATTAATAGAACTCCAATTGCTGTTGCGACTCCTTTTCCACCTCTAAATTCAAAAAATATTGGATACGTATGTCCTAGTATTACCATAAAACCTGCAATATATTTTAAAGTATTAACATCAAATCCACTCCACATATTTTTTGCAAATATTGCTACAAGAATTGCTGCCACACCTTTTAGTATATCACATACAAGAGTTAGTAATGCTACTTTTTTCCCTACGGTTCTTAATACATTGGTTGTTCCTGCGTTTTTACTTCCCTTTTCTCTTACATCAAAGCCTGCAAATTTTCTACTAAATATTACTGCAAAGTTTATGCTCCCTATAACATATGCAACTATTGCTACTGTAATGTATGCTTCCATAATATATACCTCCTATAAATTATTTTTTTCATCTTTTTCTCTGGCGATTATTCTTATTGGTGTTCCTTCTAGCTCAAAATTGCTTCTTATTTGATTTGCTAAATATCGTTCATATGAAAAATGGAATAAGTCTTTGCTGTTTACAAATATTATAAATGTTGGTGGTTTAGATGACACTTGCGTAGCATATAAAATTTTTAGCCTTCTTCCTTTGTCTGTTGGTGGTTGTACTACAGCTATTGCCTCATTTATAACCTGATTTAATGTTGCTGTTGAAATTCTAAGTGAATTATTTTTAGCTACCTTTTTAATTAATTCAAACAGTTTATCTACCCTTTGCCCAGTTTTTGCTGAAATAAATAAAATTGGTGCATAGGTTAAATATCGTAATTTATTATAAACATCTTTTTTATACTGTTCCAATGTCCCAGTTTCCTTCTCAACTTCGTCCCACTTATTAATTACAATAATTATCCCTTTTCCAGCTTCGTGTGCCTCTCCTGCAATTTTTGTATCTTGCTCTGTTACACCTTCGGTTGCATCTATCATCATTAAACACACATCTGCTCTTTCCACTGCTAAAAGTGACCTCATTACACTAAACTTTTCAATACTATCATTTACTTTACTTTTTTTTCTAATACCTGCTGTGTCTATAAAATTATATTTTCCTGTTTCGTTTTCGAAATAAGAATCTATTGCATCTCTTGTGGTTCCTGCCACATCACTTACTATTACTCTATTTTCACCTAAAATTTTATTTACTAATGAAGATTTTCCAACATTTGGTTTGCCAATTATTGCAACATTAATTACTTCTTCATTATTTTCGTTTTCATCTATTGGAGGAAGATGTTTATAAATTTCATCTAAAACGTCACCTATTCCTAAAGCATTTGTAGAAGAAACTGGCATAGGGTCTCCTAAGCCCAAATTGTAAAATTCATATATATCATCACTTGTTTGCCCATAATTATCTGCTTTGTTACAAACAAGGACAACTGGCTTTCCAGATTTTTTTAACATCATAGCAATTTCTTTATCTGCAGCTGTTACACCTTGCTTTATATCTGTTATAAATACTATCACATCTGCTATATTTATTGCTATAGTTGCTTGTTCTCTCATTCCAAATAAAATAACATCTTTTGATTCTGGTTCTATTCCTGCTGTATCTATTAAAGTAAAATCTCTTCCTCTCCAATTACTATCTGCATATACTCTATCCCTTGTAACTCCTGGAGTATCTTCAACAATTGAAAGTCTTTTGCCTACTATATAATTAAAAAATGTAGATTTGCCAACATTTGGTTTGCCAATTATTGCTACCATTGGTTTTGACATTTTTTTCACCTAACTTTCTTTTTTGTATTTTATATCATTTATGTAATTTAGTCAATAAAAAAGATGCTTATTAAGCATCTTTTTTTTCTATAATTTCTTTTCCATCATAGTATCCACAGTTTGAACAAACTCTATGTGGCATTACTGGTTCATTACAATGTTTACATCTTGCAATACTTGGTTTTTCTAATTTCCATGTTGATCTTTTTAAATGTGTTCTTTCTTTTGACCATCTTCTTTTTGGTTGTGCCATTTTTCTCCCTCCTTAAATAACTATAGTATCTATGTAAATAGTTTTTTTCAAAAATTGTCACTAAAATAGTATACTAGTAATTTAAAAATTTGTCAAGCAATTAACAAATTTTTTTACTTTTTAATGATATTTTGGTTTTTAATTCTTCTTTTTTTATCTTCAAGATATAAATAAAAAGCAAGAAAAATGAAGTGAACTTTTTATAGTTCACTTCAAAATCTTATTTTTTATTTTATTTTGCATAATCTATTGCTCTTGTTTCTCTTATTACATTTACTTTTATTTGTCCTGGATATTCCATTTCAGATTCTACTTTTTGAGCTACTTCTCTTGCCATTACTACCATCTGAGCATCTGAAATTTTTTCAGGTTTTACAACAAGTCTTATTTCTCTTCCTGCTTGAACTGCATAAGATTTATCAACACCTTCAAATGAATCTGCAATTTCTTCTAATTTTTCTAATCTCTTAATGTATGCTTCTAGTGTTTCTCTTCTTGCTCCTGGTCTTGATGCTGATATTGCATCTGCTGCCTGTATTAATACAGCTTCTATTGTTTTTGGTTCTACATCTCCATGATGTGCTTGTACTGCATTTATTACTAAATCATTTTCTTTGTACTTTTTAAGAACATCTACACCTATTTCTACGTGTGTTCCTTCCATATCATGGTCTAGGGCTTTACCTATATCATGTAATAATCCTGCTCTGCGAGCAAGTTTTGGATCTAATCCTAATTCTTCAGCCATTATTCTTGCTAAATTAGAAACCTCAATCGAGTGATTTAAAACATTTTGTCCATAACTTGTTCTATATTTTAGTTTTCCTATTAATCTAACTAAATCTGGATGTAAGCCATGTACTCCTGTTTCTAATACGGCTCTTTCTCCCTCTTCTTTTATAATTTCTTCTACTTCCTCTTTAGCTTTTTCCACCATTTCTTCTATTTTGGCTGGATGAATTCTTCCGTCTTCAATAAGTTTTTCAAGTGCAATTCTTGCAACTTCTCTTCTTAATGGATCAAATCCTGATAAAATAACTGCTTCAGGAGTATCATCAATTATTAGGTCTATTCCTGTTAATGTTTCTAGTGTTTTAATGTTTCTTCCTTCTCTTCCTATTATTCTACCTTTCATATCGTCATTTGGTAATGAAACTACAGACACTGTTGTTTCAGAAGTGTGATCTGCTGCACATTTTTGGATAGTATAACCTAAAATTTCTCTGGCTTTTTTATTTGCTGTTTCTTTAGCTTGTTTTTCTGATTCCTTAATTAAAGCAGCTTTTTCATCTGTTAGTTTCCTATCTAGTTTGTCTAACAAAATTTTTGTTGCCTCATCTTTTGATAATCCAGAAATTTTTTGTAATTCTGCCATTTGGTTGTTAAGCATTTCGTCCAAATTTTTTCTTTTCTTATCAATTTCTTGAATTGTTCTTTCCAAATCTTTCTCTTTACGTTCAAAGTTTTCAGAACGTCTTTCCAAACTTTCTTCTTTCTGGAAATTTCTTTTTTCTTGTAATTGTACTTCGCCTCTTCTTTCTTTTATCTCTTCATCTAAATCATTTCTTAATTGTAATATTTCTTCCTTTGCTTTTAAAAGTTCTTCTTTCTTTGCATTTTCAGCTTCTTTCCTTGCATTTTCTAGGATTCGAGAAGCTTCGCTCTCTGCTCCTTTTATTTTAGATTCAGCTGTTTTCTTTCTTATTGTAATTCCTACTGGAATACATACAGCTGCTGAGATAACGAAAGTGGCTATTATTGCTATTACCATAAACAATGCACCTCTTTCTATTAAATTTTCAATGTTCAGATTATATATATTATCAATTTAAATATTTATAATTTCTGTACTATTATATTTTACCTTTTATATTGTAAGTTGTCAAGTAAAAAATAAACACCTTACCAAATATTTTTGGTAAGGTGTTTATTTTACTTAGTCTATACATTTAAATAAATATATTTCTGTTACTCCACTACTTGTAGGTTTATAGAAAGAAAATACATTGCTACTAGTATTAAATTTTATACTTCTTTGTTGAAGAACTGAGCAAAATCCAGATATAATTACATTATTATTAGTATCTCCAAAACTAATATTAAATAAATCAATATCAGTAATATTTTCATCATCAGTTGATATTTCATCAGTTCCTCCCATTCTTAAAGTATTGCTATCATATGGTGTATATAAATAAGCATTAGATATATCTTCACGTATCTTCCATGCATTATTTGCATTATCTTTTTCTAAAACATAGTCATAATTTTCTTTTCCTGAGTATTCAATTGTAACAGGATTAGTTGATAAAATCGTAACTTGCTGTGAACTTATATTATTGTTATTTGCGCTTTTCATTGAATATGCTGTTCCAGCAGTTTTACTATTTACCAACAAATACGACACCCCACTTGAAAGCTCGGATACATCAGTTACAAGTTCATATGTTTTTGTTGCAATTGGGGTAACTGTTGTTTCTTCAGAAAGCTTTATTTCTTCTCCTTTAACAGCTTTTATTTGATATGTGTATTCTGTTCCATTTGATAAACTTGAAATTGTATATGGGCTAGTTATAGGTGTTGTTCTCTCTTCTCCATTCCAAATCAAATAATATGTTGCTTCTGTTGCCATTCCCCAACTTAATGTTACTGTTCCGTTTATTGCTGTTGCTGTAACAACAGGAGTAGGAAGTACTGTTTCTCCAGCTTCTTTGTACAAATAGATATCATTTTGTCCTGAAGAATAGCAAGTAAATCTAGGGCTACCGCTATTATATTTCAAATAATAACTGTCATATTTTATAGAAGCAACATAAGAGCTACTATCTATTGAAGCTGTAAAATTTTGAGTTCCAGTACTAGTATTAATTCCAAAGCTTTTCGATCCTCCAAGCAAATATCCATTATTTTTCAAATCTTTAAAACTCCAATTTCCTGCATTTACTTCTAGTCTAAAAGGATAAAAATCATTTGTCAAGCTAATTTTTTGATTTTCTATAGTTACTTCTACTGGATCTCTATATTTACCATTTTGAGCTCCTATGGTATATGCTTTACCATCCTTTGCTGTAGCTATTAGATATGTACTACCTGATATTAGCTCCGATTCGTTCGTGACTAATTCATATGTACCAGTTGTTGGTATAGCAATTGTTTCATCTGTCCAATTTGAATTTACTTTTGAAGGATCTGTTGAATTTGCTCTTACTTGATAATAATATGCATATCCATTGTTTAAACCTTCTTTTACAAATTTACATTCTGTAACTACTTCTGTATCTTTATTTCCTGCTTCATCTTTCCATGATACAGAATATGAAGTTGCCCCATCTACTGGGTCCCACGTTAATGTAACTTTTTTATCATCAAGTGTTTGTTTTACATTTGGGGTATCAAGTCTATTGGGAGGAGCATATCCAACTTCCTTATATAAATATATTTCATTTCCAGTCGTTCCTGAACTATAACAAGTTGTAATAAAATTAGAATTTCTTATTACATTATATTGATCTAGTCCCAAAAAAACAATTCGTGCTGCACCACTTGAATTAAATGTTATAGAACATTTAGCAAGAGCATCCTGATTGCCTAAAACCAAACTATTTTTTAAATTTTGCGAACCATTAAGATATTTATTTTCTTTAGCATCATAGAATGTATAACTACCGTCTTTTTTATCTAATCTCAGTGCATAATCTCCATTATATGCTATTTGCCCTGCAGCAACATCATAAATTTTATTTAATCTGTTTTTTGTTCCTTCTTCATTTTCCTCTGGATTAGGTTTATCTAATACAAATGCAATATCAGACAAATTTGCTACAGAAGTTAATCCACTTGCAATAAGGTATTGTTTGCCTTCTTCTAAATCATCTTCGTTGTTAATTTGTTCAAACAGTTTTATTGGATTGTCAAGGTCTGTTAGCTTTAATGTCTGTAAGTCTATTGTAAATCCACAGTATCCATTGCTGAGTTTATAATTAAAAAATAATTTTGACCTTTGCGAATCATTGTAGTCATCTGTGTATTCATATCTAATAGCAGTTATATCATCTTGTAAATTTCCAACTAAAAACTCCTCTAGCGTCATATTATCTTTTTCCAAATAATAAAATGGTAATATTGATTCTATTTGTTCCCTTGCCATCTCTTGATTTGTCCTATCTGCAGCTTTTTTTGTATAATTAAATAACCCACCATTTATGGCAGTTGTTATTGTTACTGTTACTAAAATAAGCATAACTATAATCGTTATAATTAAAGCTATAAGTGTAATTCCCTTTGTATTTTTCATTTGTTTTCCTCCTTATTTTTCCCCTTTCTTATATTATATCCTATGGATTTTTGCTTTGCAATATTTTAAAATAAAAATTTACTTTAATACATCAAGAATTATCAAAATGGGAAGATAAATTTTCTATCTTCCCATTCTAACTAAATATTATTTATATTTTATTAATTTTTCTAATAATTCTATTTCTTGTTTTAAATCACTATCTTTTATATATTTGTTTTCTTGCTCTATGTATTCTTTAATTGTATTGAATGTGTTTCTATATTCCTCACTAACCGATAATTTTACAGACGTCCTCTCGTTTTCGCCTAAAATTCTGTATATTTCTTCAGTTGTATAATTGCAATCTTCTATTCCATAATATGGTGATATGATAAATTGCTCTTCTTCACTTCTTTCATATAATATCCAATTTTTTAATACATTAACATATCTTGTAAGAAGTATTGCTTTTCTTATTCCAGTATTTTCGTAATATTCTTCTCTATCTTCAAGTTCTACTGTTTGAGAATTACTATATTCTTTACCATTCCTATCTTTATAAGAAACTTTTAATTTTAAACTTCCAGAATTATCTTCTGTTTTTTTATTTAATTTAAGTAATACCACTCCACCTTTTACTTCTCCAGTATCTGTTGTTTTTGATGGGAATAATGTGTTTACGTTCATTATATTTCCATTTTCTTTATTCACAGTATCTGAACCATAAACTGAAGCGATTTCAAAATCTTCAGATTTTAAACTTAATTTCAAGTCAAATACTAATGGAGTAACCATATATTCAAACTGTTCTCCCATTCTTGCTTTAAAATCTGCTGAGCTATGTACTGAATAGTAATTAGCACCTTTTACATCTGTAATACTCTCAATTAATTCTGTATTAAAATCAACACCTACTCCTATAAAAGTCGTATAAATTCCTTCATCTGCATTTTCTTCTACATATGATAATAATCCATTTTTTGAAGTAGTTCCATAGTTTGGCATTGCATCAGTAATTACAATTATTCTATTTTCATATTCATCACTATCTATATTAGAGTATTCTTTAAACAATTCTGTGGCTTTTGTGTATCCACTTTCAAAGTTTGTTCCTCCTGCTGCTTGAATTTCTAATATGTGATTTTGTATTGCTTTTACATCTGTTTCTCCTACTAAACTTAGAGGTTTTCCTAAATATGCATCATTATCAAATAAAACCATTCCAAATCTATCATCATCATTTAATTGGTCAATTAATATATTTACCGATTCATTTGCAATTTCCATCTTGCTTTTATTTCTGTCTTTACTAAATACTTCTAATGCACTATCATAATAATACGAATCTAAATTAGAGCTCATTGAACCAGATATATCTAAAACCACAACTAAATTTAGTTTTTTTCTTGAGAAATCACTTTCTTTAATATTAGAATTTAATCCAACTGTTATATAATACTCTTTTTCATTTGATATAGGATCATTTGATATTGCACTAGAATATGATGGTGAAAACAACTCTTCTGACTCGTTCTTTTTTCCTGTATCAAATACATAATCATAAAATATTCCATTATAAGTTATATCTGTAGATATTGGAAAATATCCATTATTTATATTTTCTCTAAAATTATTAGCATCTTTTGCGCCACCAACCGAAAATCCAATTGATGTATCTGATGCCGAAAAAGATTCTACTGCTGAAACGTCTCCTGATGTCACACTTGAACTATCTAAACCGCTTATTATTGAAGAATAAATAGTTCCACCCTTATATCCAGAATTAGTATTATTTTTTGCATCATTTGAATATTGCCAGTCGTCTATTTTGCCGTTACTACTTATAATAACTTTGTTACTTTTGTTGTTTTTTATAACACATATAGCTATGCCACATGCAATAAGTATAATTATTATTGAAAATATTATAGCTACTTTTAAGCTAACTTTTATTTGTTTTTTTTCTTCCATTGTATTACCTCTTTTCAAAAATAAATTTTATTTATTTTTTTCTCTCATTAGTTTTTCATAACATTTTCTACATACTGGTATGTAATTGTCCTCACCTACAAGTACATCGCCTGTTTTATCTTTTCCTGCATAATATGTATATATTGCATTGTCATTTCTACATACTTCACATACAGATGTAAGTATTTGAACATTATCAGACATACATAATAAATCTCCCATATTGCCAAATGGTTTTCTTTCTGCTGTTAAATTCAATCCTGCTATATAGAATTTTTTACCTGCATTGGCTAGCTTGTACAATTCTTTTAGGTCTCCCTTTAAGAATTGGAATTCATCTATTACATATACATCTGCATCATAATTTTTTATTTCATCTATATCATTAATCGCTATTGCATCTGTTTTATAACCTTTTCTACTAATTACTTGTACATCTGAAAATCTGTCATCTATTTTAGGCTTAAATACTTTTATGTTTTTTCCTGCTATTTCTTGTCTTTGTGCTTCATCTAATATTTTTTGTGTTTTTCCACATTTCATTGGTCCTGTAAATACATTTATATCTCCCATTTTTTACATCCCCATTTTTTATATTTTTAACAGACATATTTGTATCATATAATTAGTGTTTTGTCAAAACATTTTTAGCTCTTTTTCAACAAAATTTTTATTCATCAGCCTACCTTTTGTATGATTTTCTAAAAAATTAAATTCTCCAAGGCGTACGCGGGTCTTCCCCCGTCTCAAAGGACTGTCGAATTATAATTTTTTATAAAATATACAAAACGGCTGATATTATTAATACATATTAATTGAACTATAGCCAAAATGTTTATAACAAAATTGGCTGTATTTGTTCTTTTTTTAAAGCATATAAAACTGTATCAAATATATATTTTGGTTCAAATGAAAGTGACCTTGGTTTTGTTATTGGGTTATCCTGCCTAAATGGAACAAAAAAAATATTTTTTCTATTTAATAATTTCCCTATGTTCTCTGCATTTCCGAGCTAGCCCATCTGCAGTTGCTATTCCCAAAACTAGACTTTTATCACTCCTTAAAATTTTTCTTGCAGCTTTAAGTACAGGTGTATCCATAATACCTATTGCTAATTTTCCAATTGTATTTCCAGAACATGGGCTAATTACCATTAAATCTATTTCATTAAAATTATTAAAAATTTCTGCTTCTTCAGTTGTATGAATTACTTTTCTTAAAGTTACATTTTCTATTTTTTCTACGAACTCCTTAGCTTTTCCAAATTTGCTATCTAAATTATAAGCATCAGAAGACATTACAGGAATTATTTCTGCTCCTTCTTCAGTTAGTTTTAAAATTTGGGGAATTGTTTTTTCAAAAGCATATTGTGCACTTGTTAAACCGAATATTATTTTTTCCCCTGTTAATACCATAAAAAAATCTCCCCCCTATAAATATATAATATGTGTTTGTATATCTATAAGTGAGAGGTTTTTAATCTTTTGAAAAAATTAAAATTAATATTCCTTCATTTACTTTTATAGTTGCTTCATCATCTATTTGTTCGTTGCTTACCCCAATACTTTCCCCTATTTTTAAAGTAGCATCTTGTAAGCTGTATTTAAAACCTTCTAAAGTTACTCCGTTTTATCTCAGTTGTTAATGGTATAAGAGAGACATATTTATAATTACTATCTTTTTTTATCTTTGTATTTTTGTTTATTAATTCTATTTTGTTATTTTCATCTATTATTTGAACTTTTACATCTTTTTCTATTGCTTCTTTTAATATATGAATATTCGCTATAGTATGGTCTAGTCTTGTTCCTACTGCTCCAATAATTGTTATTTTTTTTGCCCCTTTTTCAATTGCAAGTTTTAATGCCATATGTGTGTCTGTAAAATCCTTCTCTGGTTTTAAATATGTAATAGGTACATTTATATATTTCTCTAAAATCTCTTTATTTACAGAATCAAAATCTCCAATTATAAAGTCTGGTTTTACATTAAGTTTATTTAATATTTCCAAACCTTTATCTGCTGCTATTATTTTTTCAAATTTATTTTCTTTTAAAAAATCCTGTAGAAACTCTTTATTAATATTTCCACCGGTAATTATTAATGATTTCATTTTTCATTTATTTTAATCAAAACAATAAATTGTAATTTGTAAGAATAATTATTTATTAAAAGCATCAAAAGACGTCCGCCAAATCTCGTCGGGGTTTTTATATTTTAAATTGCTCGTTGCTT
>JBJFFE010000072.1:0-85386 GCA_051891435.1 Clostridia bacterium
ATGCCTTGGAGAGTTTGATCTTTTAAAAAAATCATACAAAAGGTAGGCTGAGAAGAATCAACACACAAATTACAATTTATCTTTTTTATCAAGCAGTAATTAATAATAACCTAAATTTGTACATATAATTATAAGAGGTGTTATGCTTTTGGATGCTAAAGTAAAGTATTGGACAACTGTTGCAAAAAATATCTTGTTTTTCATATTGTCACTTATATTAATATTTATACTTTTAAAATTGGCTGTATTTTACATGCCTTTTTTAATTGGATTTATAATTTCTTTAATTATTGAGCCAGTAATAAGAAAACTTGCTGATAGAACTGGTTTCGCAAGAAAAACAAGTGCAATTATTGTTTTAATAGTTATTTTTACAATTTTAATTAGTTTAATAATATGGGGTGTAATAACTTTAATTACAGAAAGTTCCAACCTATTAGAAAGCATAAACATATATATAGAAAAATTTTATACATTTATTCAAAAGTATATATTAAATTTTAGAATAAAAGAAATAGATTTACCAGAAAAAGTAATTCAAATTATTGAAACCTGTACAACAAAGCTTTTAAATACGGTAACAACATTTACAACTAATTTTTTAACTAATACATTACAAAAAGTTACATTAATACCAGTAGCATTTATTTATATAACAATTACAATACTTTCAACATATTTTATATGTGCTGATAAATTTTATATATTAGATCAAGTAGAACACCATGTTCCAAGATTATGGGTAAAAAGATTTATAAAACACTTAAGAGAGATAACTTCAGTGTTAGGTAATTATTTGAAAGCTGAAGTAATACTAATTGCAATATCATTTTTTATAGTATTAATAGGCTTATATGTTGGAAAATTTTCAGGTCTAAAAATAGAATATCCATTACTTTGTGCATTAGGAATAGCATTTGTTGATGCACTTCCAATACTGGGTTCTGGGACAGTAATGGTGCCTTGGGCAATCATTTCAGCAATAGATGGAAAAATATCATTAGCATTATTATTAGTTGGATTATATATACTTACAATACTAGTAAGACAAATGGTAGAGCCCAAATTAATCAGTAACAAAATTGGAATTCATCCTATTTTTACTTTAATAGCAATGTATACAGGTTTTAAATTTATCGGAATAATTGGACTATTTTTAGGACCAATTATATTAATAATATTAAAAAATATATTTGCAAAAATGATTGATGATGGCATTGTAAAAAGTATTTTTAATAGAGGATGAATATTCTAACCAAGTAAGTTACTAGTCAGCCTACCTTTTGTATGATTTTCTAAAAAATTAAATTCTCCAAGGCGTACGCAGGTCTTCCCCCGCCTCAAAGGGCTGTCAAATTTAATTTTTTATAAAATATACAAAACGGCTGGCACTATAGTAATCGGTAATATTTGGACTAAACATTAACCAAGTAAAGCTTTTTTATATAAATTTGTTGAAAAGTAAAAACTCTTATGATACAATTCTTGTGTTAATACAAGAAGGGAATAAATAAATGGGGAACAAACGAGAAATAAATGAAAGAAAGAGAAATAATGCAAGATTATACCCGATATATAAGATGCTTTCTTGGGATTTACTTTGCTTTTATTCAATAGAATTTTTATTTTATACAAAAACAAAAGGAGTCACGGCAAGTGAAGTTTTAATAATAAATGCATTTTATATAATTTTTAAATTATTGATGCAAATACCAGCAGTTGCAATAGCTGATATTTTAGGAAAAAGAAAAGGAATTATAATAGGAAACATTTTAATTATTGTATATTTGGTTACTTTAATTATATCTCCTGGAATGCTTGGTATAATAATAGCAGATTTATTTTGTGCTTTAGGATATGCCATAAAAACAATTGCAGAAACTAATTTGCTTTATGATTCTGTGGCAACAAGAGGAGGAGAAGGGTTATATTCAAAGTTAGACACTAAAGGTGGAAGCTGGTATTATTGGATAGATGGAATTGCTTGCTTATCAGCGGGTTATTTATTTGTAATAAATAATTATTTGCCAATGTTTATTTGCCTTGGATTCGTAATAATTTCAACAGTATTATCTTTTAGTTTTAAAGATATATATCCTACGAATAAGGATAAGAGAAAGAATATGGGACAAGTATTAAAAGATTATTCGTTAGATTTAAAAGAATCATTTAAATTTATAACAAAATCTAGAAGAATGAAATCTTACATAATTTTTGGAGCAATATTTTATGGGATAATAAAAATTATAGATATATATAAAAGCGATTTACTAATATCTAAAGGAATTCCAGAGGAACAATTTTCAATGATATTTGCAACACTAAGTTTGCTTGGAGGAGTAGCTGTTACTTTAAGTAGAAAGATACACAAAAAATTTAGAAGTAGAACACTAAGTTTTATATCACTATCATATGTTGGAGCTTGTATATTAATAGGAATCGTGACAAATGTATGCACAAATTCAGTATCGGTACCAATTATTTTAATAATGTATGCTGTTTTAAGAATGTGCACATCAATATGGTATATATTAAAAGATAAATATTTGAAAAACTTCTCGACAGAGAAAATAAGAAATAAAATAATGTTTACATATGAATTAATAGTAGGCATTGTTGCAAGTACAATGTCTGTAATAGGAAGTTTGGTGTTAAAAAAATTTGGAGTAGATTTATCTTTCCTTTTGGTAAGTTTAGGAGCTTTAATTGCAATAGTGCTAACATTAGACTATATGAGAACAAGATTTGGGTTAAAACCAGAAGAATATAGAAAAGAAGACATAGAAATGAAGGAAGTAATAAAACAATAGAATTATAGGTTTATATAATTTAAATATTATAGAAAAAACAGGAGACAAAAATGGAACCAATTGAAATAATTCAAGAAAAAGCAAAATATTGTTTAAATTGTAAGCATAAACCATGCCAAAAAGCATGCCCTATAAAGACCAGTATTCCATTTTTTATTGAAAAAATAAAAGAAGATAATATAGAAGAAGCTTATAAAATTTTGATGGATAATAATATTTTTAGCCCAATATGTAGCGCTATTTGCCCACAAGAAGACCAATGTGAAGGAAGCTGTACAAGAGGAATAAAAAGTAATCCAGTAGATATTGGAAAATTAGAGTATTGGGTTAATGAATATGCAAAAAATAATTCAATCGAATATCATGTTAAACCAAAAGAAAATAATAAACATTTTGTAGCAGTAATTGGTTCTGGACCTGCTTCTTTATCATGTGCATTTGAACTTGCAAAAGAGGGAACAGATGTAACAATATTTGAAAAAGAAAATGAATTAGGGGGTATTTTAAGATATGGAATACCACCATATAGATTGAATAAAAAAGATTTAGATAACACAATTAATAAGATATTGAGTTTAGGAATTAATGTAAAAACAAATTGTGAATTTGGAAAAGATATAAATATAGCAGAATTGAAAGCTCAAGGATATGAAGCAATATTTTTAGGAATTGGTGCAGGAACTCCTACTACTTATTCATTATGCAATGAAAAATTAGATGGAATTTATGAATCTGATTATTTCTTAAAAGAGTATAATCAAGGTCGAAAAATAGATAATTTAGGTAAAACAGTTGTAATAGGTGGCGGAAATGTTGCAATGGATTGTGCAAGAAGTGCCATAAGAATGGGCGCAAGTAAAGTATCAATTCTATATAGAAGAGGCATAGACAATATGCCAGCAAGAACAATAGAAATACAAGATGCTATACAAGACAAAGTAGAAATAATCCCATGTACAAAAGTAATTAGTGCAAAAGGAGAAAATGGGCATATAACAGAAATAGAATGTATAAAAACAGAAGTAATAGATGGAAAAGCAGTAGACTTACGTAATACAAATTACAATATGGAAGTAGATACATTTATTTTCGCTATAGGACTATCACCAGAAAAACAATTGCTAGAAAAAGAAGGCATAGAGTTAGAAAAAGGATTAGTAGTAATTGATGAAAATGGAAAAACAAATTTAGATAAAGTATATGCAGGAGGAGACGTAACAGAAAACAAATCAACAGTATGTAGAGCAATAGCAGCAGGCAAAAGGGCAGCAAAGGGCATACTAATAAGTCTTGAAAATTGATGATATTTATGATAAACTAATTATGCTGATTTTTATCGTGTGTTAACTTTTGTTAATACGATAATGTCAAATAAATTTAAGGAGGTTTTTTTATGGGATGTAAATCCCGGTTTCACGTTGACATCATGGATATCCATGATAAAGTGACAGGTTCCTGTCACTTATGTGTTACTACATTCCCAAATGAGGATAGGCTGAAATTTGTCGTAGACTGTGGATTGTTCCAACAAGACGATGGGGAAGAGTATAACAAAAAGTTTCCTTTTAAGGCAAATGATATTGATTTTTGTATAGTCACACATAATCATGTTGACCATACGGGTCGCCTGCCCTTACTGGTCAAAGAAGGCTTTGGAGGAAAAATTTATGCGACAGAAACAACATGCAATCTTTTACCAGAAGCTTTAAATGACAGCTATTCAGTTTTAAAAAATAATGCCAAAATCAATGGAAATTTTCCTATTTATGGCGAAGAAGATGTGTCTCATGCAATAAATCTTTGTACTCCTTGTAATTATTATGAAACTATTCAAATTAACGAGAATGTTAAAGTGAATTTCTTCGAAAATGCCCATTTACCTGGAGCTGCAATTATTTTAGTGAGAATTAGTTTTCCTGAATATGAAGATATTAACCTGATTTTTACTGGAGATTATAATAACAAAAGTGTTTTCCAAAATGATGTTCATATTCCACAATGGGTACTTGATTTACCAGTGACAGTAATTCAAGAATCTACTTATGGGGATACGAATTCATCTGAAATCGAGCCTTGTTTTGACAGAAATATCCTGAAAGCAATCAAGGAAGGTTGGACAGTTTTGGCACCTGTTTTCTCTTTGGGAAGAACGCAAGAAATCTTATACAGACTTAAATGTCTTCAGAATTCTGGTCAGCTGGATGTTAGTATTCCGGTATATCTGGATGGCAAACTTGCTATAAGATATACCAACATGTATCTTAAAGGGCTTGTAGGCATTCGTGAGGAGATGCAAGACTTCTTGCCTGAGAATTTTATTTTTGTAGATAAGATTATTCGAAACAATTTGCTCCATGAAGACAATTCTTGCAAGATTATTTTAACTTCTTCTGGCATGGGTTCTTATGGACCGGCACGTTCGTATATTCCTGCTTATTTAGGAAGGCAGAAAATGCTTATCCATTTTACAGGGTATACGGCAGTTGGTACCATGGGAAGAAAAATTAAGGATACTCCTGCAGGAGAGATTGTTAATGTTGCAGGATTGCTCATCAAAAAGAGAGCCAAAGTCGAATACACCTCTGAATTCTCGGCACATGCAAAAGCAGATACTATGATTGATTTTCTTAAGCAGTTTTCTAATTTAAAACTGGTTTTAGTAAATCATGGTGAACCTGAAGTAAAAGATAAATTTGCTACAAGAATTTTAAATGAAGTAGATAGCAAAAATGTTGGTGTTTTGAATCGGGACACTCTTTTTAGAGTTAATTCCTGGGGGTTGGTAAAAACAATTCCTACTAAATTTATTTGATATCCAAACGGGGGCTGGAAATACTAGCTCCCGTGACTTATGTAAAAACATTATGAAAACTATTGAGAAGTGTTAGATTTTGTGATAGAATACTTTTGGAACTTTTTTAAGTTTTAGCATATGTATATGCTATACCAAATAACAAGGAGGGATACTTAATGTTTAAAGGCTCATTTGATGAAAAAGTTTCTAAATTGCTTATAGACCTTGCACAAGAAGCAAATGCCTTAAAAGTAGAACGGATAAATTCCACTATGCTACTTAAAGCACTACTTGAGGCGGAGGAAAGTCCACTGTACAATGCGATTTTGTCACAAGTTGAAGACATAACCTTTTTCCCTGATATGGTAGAGGAAACATATGACTACATTCCTGTAGAAGTAATTCAGGAAACTGGAAATGAGGAGAATGCTAAAAAGATTGAAACAGAACGTGAAGATGGGGAAAATTACCGAATCACCCTTAAAGACAATTCTGATGAAATTACCACTATCTTTTTTAGTAAAGACTTGATGGAGTTTCTGGGTTTAGTGGAAGATTGTTTATCTATTGGAGAAACAGTAGACATCAGGAAATTTACTGAACTTTTCTTGTATAAAATCCCTTGTGATGTAATCAAGATTTTTAGAACCTTTGGTGTCCGCACTGAATTACTCAAAAAGTATTTTACTGTAAATGCTGAAAGTTCTGCTGATGCTACAACTGTTGATGCAACTCAACCTTTTGAAATTCCTCAGGAACTCAAGAGTTTTGTAAGGAATCTGAACGAAGAGCTCAAGGGAGAATCTTGCGACATTTCTCAAAGAGACAGGGAATGCAAGCTCGTTTGGCAAACTCTAATGAAGAAAACCAAAAGAAATGTTGCTCTGATTGGCGAACCTGGTGTTGGTAAAACTTCTATTGTGGTGAAGATGGTTCATGATATCTTGAATGAAACTTGCCCTGCGGAATTTAAAGGCTTTACGGTTTTGGCTTTAGATGTAACATCCAGTGTTGCAGGAACTATGTATCGCGGGCAGGCAGAAGAGCGCTTTTCTGCCTTGGTTGATTATTTAAATAATCAACCAAATATCATTCTATTCATTGATGAAATGCACCTGATAAATGGAGCAGGTGCATGCAGAGAAGGTGAAATTGACCTTGCAAACACATTAAAACCAATTTTGTCTGGTGGAAAGGTCCGCGTCATCGGTGCAACCACAAATGATGAATACGAAAAGTATTTTTCCCGTGATGGTGCCCTTAAGCGCCGTTTCCGCCCGGTTTATGTAAAAGAACCCAAAATGAAAGAGGTTTATCCGATGCTCAAGAAGAGCATTGAAACTCTTAGTAATTACCATGGAATTTCTATTACTGAGGAAATGGTTGGTTTCATTATTCTGAATGCTGCATGCTTCCACAACGAAACTTGCAATCCTGACCGTACTAAGGATCTCATTGATTTGTCGATGGTGGTTGCAAAACAGGCAGGAAAAACTGAAGTTGACAGAGAATCTGTGCTTGCAAACTTTTCGTATCATTTCAAGAAGTTTGCAAAGATGAGTGATCGCACAAAGCGTTCTACTGCGTATCATGAGGCAGGTCACTGTTTAGTGGCATTGTGTTCAAAGGAATTAAACAACTATGATGTAGTTGCTGTTTCAATTATGCCTAGTGATTCGTATTTGGGAGTAACTGTTTTTGAAAAAAATGATGTTACTCCTGAGTATACTATGGAATACTATATTGATAGTATTGCAATGAATTTGGCTGGACGTGTATCAGAGAAAATGTTCACGAGAACAATTACTTCTGGTGCGTACGTGGATTTGCAAATGGCAACTCAGCAGGCACATAGCCTTGTTTCTCGGTATGGTATGGTTGAGTTTGGCAAAAACAGAAACTATACTGAGGAAACTACAAACGATAAGGTCAAAGACCGAATCAATGAAGAAATTGATAAAATCATTGAGCAGGCAATGCAACGTGCTAAAGATATCCTTTGTGTCAACCATGACGCCTTAAATCTTCTGGTCGAGGCTCTTATGAAGAATGGCATTGTCGGTCCTAATGACCTCAAGCAAATTTTGACAAACATTGAGAAAATATAATCCCTATAACCTCCCCTGGCATTGCCAGGGGAGGTTTTCTCATCATTTCATATAATATATATGAGGTGATTTTTTTGAAGTCAAGAGATTATGATAGAAAAAGTGTTGTTAAATATGCAAAGAAATGGGCTTTTGATAGAAATCCTAAATATTATAATTTTGATAGTGTGGGAGGAGACTGCACTTCTTTTGCATCTCAATGTATATATGCTGGTGCTAAGGTTATGAATTATAATCAAAATGGTTGGTTTTATAAAAATGGAAATAATAAATCTCCTTCTTGGACCGGAGTAGAATTTTTATTTAATTTTTTAGTTAATAATAAAGGTATTGGGCCATATGGGAGTGAAGTATCAGAACAGAAAATATAGTTAGGAGATATAGCTCAAATTAGTTTTGATGGGCTAAAATATGCACACTCATTAGTAATAGTAAATATTAAGAAACCTATAAATTTAGATAACATATTAATAGCGTCACACACCTATGATTCATATAATAAACCAATATCTTCTTACAATTTGAGCAAAGTTAGATTTATTCATATTGAAAAAATAAGAATTTGGTGACAATTTTATTGTAAAGTAATAAAGCATATGATAAAATACAACAATGAGAAAAGTCTGAAGTTACATATGCTTAATAAATGACTTTTAAGGGTATTATAAATATGAATTAGTGATAGTGGAGGATTTCCAGTGAATAAAACAAAAAGAAGAATTTTTAATACTGCTATAAAAATATTTTCAGAAAAAGGTTATGATAATTCAAGTGTAGAGGAAATAACAGCAATTGCAGGGGTTGCAAAAGGGTCATTGTATTATCATTTCTCTAAAAAAGAAGATATTTTTGATATGCTTTTAGATGAAGGATTAAAATTATTAAAAAATAATATTGAAATTAAAACAAAAGACTGCACAACTGCATTGGAAAAAATAAAAGCAGTTATATTAATACAAATAAAAATTAGTGTAAAATATGAAGATTTTCTTAATGTTGTTTTATCTCAAATATGGGGAGAAGAAGAAAAAAATAAAAAATGTAAAAAAGCAGTTTTTGAGTATATAAAAATAATTGAGAAAATTATAAAAGAAGGTATTGAAAACAACGAATTTTATGATGGAAATGTAGAAGCAATTGCATCCGGTATTGTTGGTGTTACAGCTTCAAGTTTAATTTTTAGATTAAAAAAGAATAGAGAAGTTGATGTTCAGAGTGTATATGATGGGTTTATTAATACAGTAGTCAGAGGAATTAGTAAATAAAACATAAGAAAATATATCTATTATTTTAAAGAAACTGACCACTCAGACTAAAGACATTTTAATTTTTTTGTGATATAACTATATAAACTAAAAGAATGAAAGAGGTTATTTATGAAAGATGTAAAAATTTTTAAAGCAACAGAATTTAAAAACATTAAGGAAATTATTTATAATTCTGTAAAATTATATGGTGAAAAAGCTGCATATGTAATAAAACATAAAGAAAAAAAGGAAGTTGTTTACGAGAACATAACATATAAAAAATTATTAGAAGATGTAAATAAACTTGGAACAGCTTTTTTTGATATGGGATTTCAAAAAAAGAGAATTGCTATAATAGGAAAAAATAGATATGAGTGGGCATTGGCACATCTAGCAAATATGTTAGGAGGAATAATATCAGTTCCACTAGATAAAGACTTACAATATGACGAATTAGAAAATTCACTAATAAGAAGTAAAGCAGAATGTATAGTTTTTGATGAAAAATTAGCAGACCAAATATCAGAAATTGAAAAGAACGGGAAAACAAATTTAAAAGAATTTATATGTATGAGTAAAATTGATGGAAGAACATCAGTGCAACAACTTGTTAGTAAAGGAGAAGACTTACTAAAACAGGGTAAAAAAGAATATTTAGATGTAAAAATAGATGAAAATACAATGAGTATATTATTATTTACATCTGGAACCACATCAAGCTCAAAAGCTGTAATGCTTTCTCAAAAAAATATTGCATCTAATATATACGCAATGCAACGTGTAGAAGATATTAGAAGCACAGATACAAATATAGCATTTTTACCATTTCACCATATATTTGGTTCAACATGTATGATAATGATGCTTGCTCAAGGTGTAAAAACAGTATTTCCAGATGGTTTAAGATACATAAAACAAAACCTAAACGAGTATAAAGTATCGTTATTTGTTGGTGTACCCGTTCTAGTAGAAGCTATTTATAAAACAATAATGAAGGAAATAGACAAGCAGGGAAAAACTAAATTAATAAAAACTGCTATGAAAATAAGTAACTTCTTAATGAAACTTCATATTGATGTAAGAAGAAAATTATTTAAACAAGTATTAGATGCACTTGGTGGAGAGCTAAGACTAGTTATTTCTGGTGGAGCTCCTGCAGATCCACAAATTTCAAAAGGCTTTACTGATTTAGGTGTAGATATAATTCAAGGATATGGCTTAACTGAAACAGCTCCTGTTATATGTGCTGAAACGAAAGTAGCACTAAGGAACGGTTCTGTTGGTGTTCCAATGTTAAATGATACAATTGAAATTGAAAATCCAGACGAAAACGGAATAGGGGAAATAAAAATAAAAGGACCAAACGTAATGCTAGGTTATTATGAGATGCCAGAAGAAACAAATGCAGTTTTACAAGATGGATGGTTTTATACAGGTGACTTAGGATATTTTGACAAAGACGGATTTTTATTTATAACTGGTAGAAATAAAAATATGATAGTACTAAAAAATGGTAAAAAAGTATTCCCTGAAGAATTAGAAACACTAGTAAATAGAATTGATCTAGTAGAAGAATCTATGGTTTTTGGTTTACCAGATGAAAAAGATAAAAATGATGTTATGCTATCTGTAAAGATTGTATATAATGAAGAAGAAGCCAAGGAAAAATATGAAGGAAAAACAGAAAAAGAACTATATGAGATAATATGGAACAAAATAAAAGAATTAAACAAAACTTTTCCAAGGTATAAACATATTCAAAAAATGATATTAACAAAAGAAGAATTAATAAAAACTACAACCAAGAAAGTAAAAAGACAAGAAGAAATGAAAAGGATATTGGCAGAAATTTAAAATTTGTAAGGGCAGGGTTTCACCCCTGCCCGAATTAATTAATTCCATTAAAACATAAAATTTTTATTTAATAAATCACGGCTGTTGGCACATATGTATCATCTGGAGGAGAAACTTGTGCATCTTCTGGCTCATCTACAGTAGAAATTTTTGTAATTTTAAGAATTGGAATTTCTCCGTGATAATTTCCTTTTTCAATAGTGCCTGTAATTTCAATCCAAGTTCCATCTGCAAAATTTTTAGCATCTTTATATGAACATAAAAAACCTACTACTAAGGTTTCATTGTAATGGCTAGTTTGCATGTCTCTTGCTAATACAAATTTATCTTCTTCAAAATCAGAGTTCCTATAAACATATCCGGTAAAGCAAATATTTTGCCCAATATAATCATCTAAATTTTCATAAACAGATTTTAAAACATTGGTATAATTGTTTGCTTCAATAACTGAAACCTCTGGAGCAGGCATTTCATCACGCACTCTAAAACTTTCTGATAAAATTTTATAAATTGAAATAATAAAGAAAATAGTAATAATAATAGCCATAATTATAAATACTATTTTAACAATATTTTTTGAATTTAATTTAACATTACAAACAAACATTAGATCCTCCCTTTATATTACATTAAAATTTTATTCCTTTTATTGCAATATATGCTAATTCGTGATATATTATGAAAATGAATTAAAAAAAGAAAGGATGATTTATTCGCCATGGGATTAATGAGTAAAGTATTTGGAACTTACAGTGAAAGAGAAGTAAAAAGAGTAAAACCTCTTGTAAATAAAATAAACAGTTTAGAACCAGAAATGCAAAAACTAACTGATGTAGAATTAAAAGAAAAAACAAATGAATTTAAAAATAGATTAGAAAATGGAGAAACCTTAGACGATTTGCTTCCAGAAGCTTTTGCAGTTGTAAGAGAAGCATCAAATAGAGTACTTGGGATGAGACATTTTGATGTGCAATTAATAGGTGGAATTATTCTTCACCAAGGTAGAATTGCGGAAATGAAAACAGGAGAAGGAAAAACACTTGTTGCAACACTTCCAGTTTACTTAAATGCTTTAACAGGAAAAGGTGTACACGTAGTTACAGTAAACGATTATTTAGCAAAAAGAGATAGCGAATGGATGGGTAAATTATATAAATTTTTAGGATTATCTGTTGGATTAGTTATTGCTGGTATGAAACCAGAACAAAAAAGAGAAGCTTATAATTCAGACGTAACTTATGGAACAAATAATGAATTTGGATTTGATTATTTAAGAGATAACATGGTTATATATAAAAATCAACTAGTTCAAAGAGAATTAAATTATGCTATTGTTGACGAGATAGACAGTATCTTAATAGATGAGGCACGTACACCACTTATTATTTCAGGAACAGCTGAGGCATCATCAGACTTGTACAAAAAAGCAAATGATTTTGTAAAAAGATTACAATCAAAAGTTTTAGTAGAAGAAGATGTAAAAGATGAAGAACAAGCAGAAGATAATGAAAAATATGATTATATTATAGATTTAAAAGCAAAATCAGCAACACTAACAGCTAAAGGTATAAAAAAAGCAGAAGATTATTTTAAACTAGAAAATTTAAATGATATAGATAACTCAGAAATAGTTCATCATATAAACCAAGCATTAAAAGCTAATGGAATAATGAAAAAAGATATTGACTACATAGTAAAAGATGGAGAAGTTTTGATTGTAGATGAATTTACAGGAAGAATTATGTATGGAAGAAGATACAATGATGGACTTCATCAAGCAATTGAGGCTAAAGAAAATGTAAAAATTGCAAATGAATCTAAAACATTAGCAACAATTACTTTCCAAAACTATTTTAGAATGTATGATAAACTTTCTGGTATGACTGGTACTGCCATGACAGAAGAAGACGAATTTAGAGAAATATATAATTTGGATGTTATTAGTATACCAACAAATAAGCCAATGATAAGGGTAGATAATAATGATATTATTTACAAAAATGAACGTGCTAAATTTAAGGCAGTAGTAAATGATATTAAAGAAAGTTATCAAAAAGGGCAACCAGTATTAGTTGGTACTGTTTCCATCGAAAATTCCGAAAAATTAAGCAATATCTTAAATAAAGAAGGAATTAAACATCAAGTTTTAAATGCAAAATATCACGAAAAAGAAGCACAAATCATAGCGCAAGCAGGTAAATATGGAGCAGTTACAATAGCAACAAATATGGCTGGGCGTGGTACGGATATTATGCTTGGTGGTAACACAGAATTCATGGCTAAACAAGAAATGAGAAAACAAGGAGTAAGCGAAGAATTAATAGAACAATCTACAACTCATAACGAAACAACTGATGAAGATGTTTTAAATGCTAGAAAATTATTTAATGAATTAGAAAGCAAAATGGCAGACAGCATAAAGGAAGAAAAAGAAAAAGTAATTGCTGCTGGTGGTTTAAAGATAATTGGTACCGAAAGACATGAATCAAGAAGAATTGATAATCAGCTTCGTGGACGTAGTGGACGTCAAGGAGATATTGGTGAATCTAGATTTTATATAGCCCTTGATGATGACCTAATGAAAATATTCGGTGGAGATATGATTACAAATCTTTATAATACTTTAAAAGCAGATGAAGATATGCCAATACAAGCAGGATTTTTATCTAAAGCAGTTGAAACAGCTCAAAAGAAAGTAGAAGGCAAACACTTTAGCATAAGAAAACATGTATTGCAATATGATGATGTAATGAACGTACAAAGAGAAATTATTTATAAACAAAGAAGAGAAGTTTTAGATGGTAAAAACTTAAAAGACTATATTTCAAATATGATGAATTCAGTGGCTCAAAATATAGTATTTGCTCATATGAATGGAGAAGAAGGAGCTAACCCAGAAGGACTATTATTAGATGCTAAAAACATTTTAAATATTGAAACAATTGATAGCATCAACTCAAATGATACACAAAAAATTATTGAAGAGTTAGAAAACAAAGTACATGAAATGTATAGCAAAAAAGAAACTGAATTTGGAGAAAATGATTTAAGAGAATTAGAAAGAGTAGTTCTTTTAAAAGTAGTTGACCAAAAATGGATGAACCATATAGATGCAATGGACGAATTAAAAAATGGTATAGGCTTAAGAGCATATGGTCAAAAAAATCCAGTTGACCAATACAGAGCAGAAGGTTCTGAAATGTTTGAACAAATGGTAGACGACATAAAAACTGATGTTGTAAAAATATTATTACATTTAAACAAAGTAACTAAAGTAGAAAGAACATCTAATGTAAAAATAACAAGCCAAGGACTTGAAGGAGTAAATACAGGAGTACCTCAAACAGCAAAGCCAAACACAACAGTAAACCGTACACCAGTAAAAAATGATGGACCACAAATAGGAAGAAACGACCCTTGCCCATGTGGCTCAGGTAAAAAGTATAAGAACTGTTGTGGAAAGTAATACATAACTCCATAAATAAAGTAGTTTAAAAAGAAAAAATAATGATTTAAATTTTTAAGAGGTTATTATGGAATTTTTATTTACATTTATAGAAGGTTTTGCAAGTTTTATATCTCCATGCTTATTGCCAATGATACCTATTTATATTTCATATTTTGCAGGAAAAAATGATAAAAAAATTAGTAAAACACTAATAAACGCGTGTGGATTTGTTTTAGGTTTTACAGCTGTATTTATTTTATTAGCTATTTTTGCAAGTGAACTTGGAATAATACTTAGTGAGAATATTAAATATATAAAAATTATTTTTGGAATAATAATTATTCTTCTAGGTTTAAACTATATGGAAGTTCTTAAAATTAATTTTTTAAATAAAACTCATATTAAGAAATCAGATAGTAAAAATTTAAATTTTATAAAGTCTTTTGTTTTTGGAATTCTATTTTCTATTAGTTGGACACCCTGTATTGGAACCTTCCTAAGTTCAGCCCTTTTAATGGTTGCAAAAGAGCAAGAAATGCTTAAAGGTATTTTACTTATGCTTGCGTATTCAATCGGATTAGGGATACCTTTTATAATATCAGCAATACTAATAGAAAAACTAAAAGAAGTTTTTAATTTTATAAAAAAGAATTATAAAATTGTTAAAAAAATATCTGGAGTAATATTGATTTTAATGGGAATATATATGTTCATATCTTAGAACGGAGGTATCAATGAGAAATAAAATTATTTTAATAGTATTAATTATTGCTTTTATTGGTATAATGTTGTTATTAAATAATGTTTTACAAAACAAAACAGATAAAAAACTTTTTTCGGAAAATGTAGCTTTAGATAATCAAGAGGAGGTAAAAGAAATGGTTATTAAGGTAAATAGTGAAAATTTTGAAACAGAGGTTTTAAATAGTGAGAAAACCGTATTAATTGATTTTTATGCAGATTGGTGTGGACCTTGCAAAATGTTGTCTCCAATAGTAGAACAAGTTGCAAGTGAAAATACTAATGTGAAAGTAGTTAAAATAAATATAGATGATGAACAAGACTTAGCAATAAATTATGGTGTAATGTCTATTCCTACATTAGTAGTAATAAAAAACGGACAAGAAACAGATAGAGTTGTGGGATTAATTGAAAAAAGCGAAGTAGAGAAACTTATAAAATAATGTAACAAGGTGATAGTAATGAATGGTTATAGAATAAATCCTGATATAGAATATGTTAATAAAATAATAAATGGTCTAATGAAGAAAAATGGACATTGCCCATGTAAAGTAGGGGAATTAGAAAAAAATTTATGCCCTTGTAATGAATTTATTGAAACTAAGGTATGCCATTGTAAACTGTTTATACCAGAAGAGAAAGATTAATTGAGGTGAATATATGTTAGAATTAGAAGAAAACAAACGTAATTTAAATTCTTTAGAAGAAAAAGTAAAAAGTGTAGGTGATTCACTTTGACATTGCTAGTTTAGAAAATAAATTAGTAAGTTTACAAGAAGAAACAAATAAACTCGGTTTTTGGGATGACATTAAAAAATCTACTGCAGTTTTATCTGAATTAAAAACAGTCCAAAATAAAGTAAATAAATACAATAAAATAAAAGAAAATCTTCAAAATTTATTAGATTTAAATGAATTATTAAACCTAGAACAAGATGCAGAATTAGTAAAAGATCTATTAAAAGATACTATAAAATTAGAAAATGAAGTTGAAAGCTTAGAAATTGAAACTTTATTCTGCGGTAAATATGACAAAAATAATGCGATTTTAACCATTCATCCAGGTGCAGGAGGAACAGAGTCTCAAGACTGGGCAGAAATGCTATACAGAATGTACTCAAAATGGGCAGCAAGTAATGGATTTGATTTAAAAGAACTAGATTACTTAGAAGGTGACGAAGCAGGGCTAAAAAGCGTTACATTTTTAATTTCTGGAACAAATGCTTATGGATATTTAAAATCAGAAATGGGAGTACATAGATTAGTTAGAATATCACCTTTTGACGCTGGTGGAAGAAGGCATACATCATTTGCTTCATTAGAGGTTTTGCCAGAAATAACTGAAGATATTGAAATAGAAATAAACCCAGATGATTTAAGAGTTGATACATATAGAGCATCCGGAGCAGGAGGGCAACATATAAATAAGACTTCTTCTGCTGTTAGAATAACCCATATTCCTACAAATATTGTAGTAGCTTGCCAATCTGAGCGTTCTCAAATTCAAAACAGAGAAACAGCAATGAAAATGCTAAAATCTAAACTATTTGAATTAAAAGAGAAAGAGCAAAAGGACAAGATAGAGGATTTAAAAGGAACACAAATGGACATTGCTTGGGGAAGCCAAATTCGTTCGTATGTATTTTGCCCCTATACTCTTGTAAAAGACCACAGAACAGGTTATGAAGTAGGAAATGTGCAAGCAGTAATGGATGGGGACTTAAACGGGTTCATATATGCGTACTTAAGACAAAATTTGACATAAAAAGAAAAAAGTGTTATAATAGATTTATGTTAAGCGGAAGCTTCAACAAATTTAACAAGAAAGGATTTGCAATCGATGCTAAATCGGTATCCTACAGGATTTGTCTAGCAAATAGACATTCTAGTCACCAGACATGCAAAACTAAGATGTAACGCCATATAAATTGAGGAGAAACAAAACAACAACCCCTCACCGCCCACTAGGCTCATACCACATATGCGCCGCAGAATGCGACGTCAGAGGGATGCCAACAAAGGGCATTGTGCCACAGGGGGACCAAAAATATTCTCTTCAGGGAGGTTAGAGTGAATTATGCGGTTCACGACAGGTTTTACCTAGTAATCCTAGCAATATTTCTAAACAAAGCAAAGGAGTAACAAAAAATGCGGAGTTTTTCAACTGGTTTCGTCTAGTTACTCTAGACAAATCTAAAAAATTCTTGTAAAATGCGCCGGCCCCAGACTGGGACCGGCGTACTTTTTGTCTTTTATAAAATTAATATATATAAATTGTGTAGGGGCTGCAGTCCTCGGCAGCCCGTAAGAATGTGAAATATACATTCTGCGGGTCGCCCAGGAGTGCGACCCCTACAATTTTTTTGAAAACAATATATAATTAACACATTTTTGTTCTAAACTAGACAAGTTCTGAATATTATATCATATACCAATAAATTAAGGAGTGTTAGATATATGGTGTATGAAGATAAAAAAACTATGACTAGTAATGTTATTCAAAATTTAATATTAGAGAACCGAGAAAAGTTAAATATAACAGGAGTTTTAGATGTATTAAGTTTTGATGACCAAATAGTTATAGTTGAAACTGAACTTGGATTACTTACTGTTAAAGGAGATAATTTAAGAATTAATAAATTAAGTACAGATACCGAGGAAGTATGTGTAGAAGGTAATATCTTTAATTTATCTTATTCGGAGAAAAGTAACGTAGGTAAAGAAGGCTCGTTCTTTAGTAAGATATTTAAATAAGGTGATAATTTGCAAAATCAAATGTATGTTTTTATAGCTTTTATATTAAATGGTTTCTTAATAGGCATAATTTTTGATTGTTTTAGAATTTTAAGAAAAAGTTTTAAAACGCCAGATTTCGTTACATATATAGAAGATATTTTATTTGGAATTATTACTGGATTATTAATATTATATTCTATTTTTAAATTCAATCATGGAGAATTAAGATTTTATTTATTTTTAGGAATATTTATAGGGCTTCTACTATATCTACTTATATTTAGTAAAGTATTTATAAAAATATGCGTATTTATAATTTCTATCATAAAGAAGATAGTTAATTTTATGATAATTATACCTATTAAATTTATATGTAAATTATTTAAAAAGATATTTTTTAAACCAATTGTGTTTATCTGTATTAGTTTTAAAAAGGGTTTAAAGAAAATAAAATTACCGTCATTTAAAATAAAACATAAAAAGGTAAATACACAAGAATAACATAGAATTTATGAAAATGATTGTAGTTATACCAATTGTTGATATCTTGTAAGGACGTATTATTGCGTCTTCTACAAGTTTAATTAAAACATACAATTTTCCCCTAAATTCTTACAAAAATATTAAAAAATAAAAAGGATTTAGGGTAATTTTGTTGAATTATATATTAGAGATTTTATTTTCGGAGAGAAACAAATGAAAAAGAAAACTAACAAAATAAACTTAATAAAAAAAATATGTTTTATTGGAATTACAATATATGTAATGTGTATATTTTTAAATCAACAAAAAACATTAAATTCTTATAAAGCATCACAAGAATATTATCAAGAAGAAATAGAAACAAAACTAGCATACCAAGAAACATTAAAAGAAACAAAAAGTAATATTAATTCAGAAGAATACATAGAAGAAGTAGCACGAGAAAAATTAGATATGTATTTACCAAACGAAAAAGTATATATAGATAAAAATAAATAATAATAGGGTAGGTGACAAGCCTACCTTATATGTAGTATTAAATCTAAAATTTTAAATTCTTTGAAATTTCCATGAACATAAAAATTATATATAGGGGGCAAATATTTATGAATTATGAGGAGCTGTCTTTACAAGAATTAAAAGATTTAGCAAAAGAGAAAGGATTGAAAAATATTTCTAAGTTAAAAAAGGAAGACTTAATTAATTTTTTAAATGAAGTGGAGGAAGAGCAAAAACCAGAAGAAAAAACTCCATTTGTTGAAACAGTTACAGAAGAAGGGTATAAGCTTACAAGCGAGGGAGACGAAGTAGTGGAAGGTATTTTGGAAGTTTTACCTGATGGCTACGGATTTTTAAGAGGAGATAATTACCTTCCTACACCAAAAGACGTATATGTATCACCTGTTCAAATAAAAAGATTTAGATTAGATACTGGTGACAAAGTAAAAGGAATAAAAAGGACTCCAAAAGAAGGAGAAAAGTTCCCAGCATTAATTTTTGTTGGAGCTGTAAATGGACAACATCCAGAAAATGCAATGAAAAGAACTAAATTTGATGATTTAATTCCAATATATCCAGATAAAAGATTGAAATTAGAAACCAACCCAGAAGAATATACTATGAGATTAATGGATTTATTATCACCTATTGGAAAAGGTCAAAGAGGTATGATTGTCGCTCCTCCAAAAGCAGGAAAAACCACCATCTTAAAGAAAATAGCAAATAGTATTACAGCAAATAATCCAGAAGTAGAACTTATTGTTCTTCTTATAGATGAAAGACCTGAAGAGGTAACAGATATGAGACGTTCAATAAAAGGAGATGTTATTTATTCAACTTTTGATGAATTACCAGAACATCATGTAAAAGTTGCTGAAATGGTTCTAGAAAGAGCGAAAAGACTAACTGAGCAAAAAAAGGATGTTGTAATTTTATTAGATAGCATAACAAGACTTGCAAGAGCATATAACTTAGTTATTCCTTCATCTGGAAGGACTTTATCTGGTGGTTTAGATCCTAGTGCTTTACATAAACCAAAAAGATTTTTTGGTGCAGCTAGAAATACAGAAAATGCTGGAAGTTTGACAATACTTGCTACTGCATTAGTAGAAACAGGAAGTAGGATGGATGACGTAATTTTCGAAGAATTTAAGGGTACAGGTAATATGGAGGTACACTTAGATAGAAAATTATCTGAAAAACGTATATTCCCAGCAATAGACATTAATAAATCTGGAACAAGAAAAGAAGAATTATTATTAAATCCTGAGGAATTAGATATAGTATTTAATTTAAGGAAAACTATGGCAAATATGTCTGCACAAGAAATGACAGAACAATTAATAGAACAAATAGTAACAACAAAATCAAATGAAGAATTTTTACAAAGAATGAAAATCTTTTTTAAGAATAATAAATAATTTAGTAGGGAACGATGAGAGCGTCGTTCCTCAAAAGAGCGGAACAACATTGCGCAAAATCAAAGTTTTGTGCAATTTGATATAGGGGTTAAATATAAAATGGTCAAAAACCTCTACTTTTACATATCCAATGCTTTCAACCACTTTATACATACTAATATATAATTTTATTACATTACTTATATAATTTATTATTACTATTATAATATCTTATATTACTTATTATATAAACATTTATATGGCTTTCTAAAATCTATTTCTAGCCATTTTTTTATTTTGTCTTTATAATTTTATATCTAATTATATTTTTAATCTAAATATAAAATTTTGTTCTTATAATTATATTATAAATTTTCAAAAATTCTAAAAATGCCTATTTCTCCGTATTTGCCATATTTTACTGACAACAAACTATATGCCCTTAAAATAAAAACGGCTTAAAATCGATTCTCGTGCGTCGTTTTTTTAGCACTTTTTTAGGTATTTTTAATAAACTACAAAATTACTTATATTTAAGTCCTTTTGCAGATTTTTATATTATATTTAATATCATTTGTATAATTGTATTATTTTATAATATAAATTTTATATTTGATTTGTAAAATTGTTTTAAAATCGATTTTGGTGCTTTATAAAATATAAATATATATTAAGTTTTATACAATTTTATTAATAATAAATTTCTACTCAAATTTTGTTATGAGTTTTAATATAATTAATATTTTTTGAGTTTAATTCTAATTATAAAATCATAAATTCTTAAAAATAAATTTTTTAAATTTCTATATAACAAATGTTCGATTTTTAATAATTCTTATAAAGTTAAAACTTTGCACAAAATTCAAATATAATTTTTTGATTTATAATTATTTAAAAAAATTTTAAAATTATTAATTTAATTTTAGAAATTTTATACTTATCATTTTTTGCAATTTATTATTTTAAAAAATTTAATTTAACTTTTTATTTATGAATTTTTATTATATTTTATTTTTAATAAATTTGTTAGAATTTTGTATTATTCAAAATATGCTTATTCCCCTATTCCCTATTGATTGTTTCTATATATTTCGGAACACATCTTATAGAATAAAAGTAGATAATTAATAACTAATTATCTACTATATAACTTGTAATTTATCTTTCTAAAAATTCTTTTAATTTATCATACCACTTACAATTAATCATATAGCTAAAATGTCCTTCTTTTTCTAGGATTAGCAATTCTGAATTTTTAATATTATTTGAAATATATTTTGCTTCATTTGTAGGTACTATATCTTTTTTTCCACCATTTACAATCAAAGTTGGTACAACTATTTTTTCAAAATCTGTTTTGTCTAATGTTTTCATAGTATTATTTAAATTTTCAAACATTTCATTTTCTTTCTTGCCTGGATAATATGGGATTTTCTCCATTATTTTAGCATATGTAGGTTTATGAATAATTCCATTTCTTGCTACACCACTACAGCAAATTAATTTTGAAATACTATTTGGATATTGAATTGCAACATTTAATGCAACCGTTGCTCCTCCACTAGATCCTAGTAGATATGGTTTATCAATATTTAATTTATTTATAAATTCAAATACATCTTTTGCACTTTCCTCATAACTCAAAATACAATTTTTTTCACTTTTGCCACAACATCTCCTATCAAATAAATAAACTTGAAAGTCTTGTGATAACTTATTTGCAATGAATTTCATTGCATTTGTATTTGTACTATTCGGATTTAACAATATTATTGGTTTACCATTACCAATAATTTCATAATGTATATTTATATTATTTACTATAATCTCCATTAAAAAATCTCCCCTATAACTTACTATTTTTCACTTAGTTTATTTTTTTATAAAATCAATATTCTATTACTAACATTGCTTTAATCGTTATTTAAAAAATTCATTACTAAATCAATTATAACATCTTTCTCTTTCGGATTTGATTCAGCAATTAATAAAGTTAATGCAGTTAACGTATTGTTATCAATTATTTGCTGATTATTTTTATATAATATTCCATAATAATTTAAGAAATATATGAACAATGTTGCAGCAATTCTTTTATTTCCATCTATAAATACATGATTTTTAACTATTAAGTACAAAAAGTTTGCAGCTTTTTCTTCAATACTATTGTATATGTCTTGATTATCAAAACTTTGATAAATATCATTAATTATAGATTCTAGTCCTTTATCTCTTTCTATTCCAAATATTTCACTTTTTTCATTAAATTTTAATTTATGTATAATATCTAAACAATCTTGATATTGAATAATTCTATCGTCTGTAGTTCCTTTAATCTTTTTTAAAGTCCTGTGGTCATAATCATCTAATAAATCTAATGCTTTTGAATAGCTTCCTATTACTTTTAGAATCTCTTTTGCATCATTTCCTTCTAACCTTTCATCTATTCTATTTGCTATATCAATTAATTTAATTGTTTTTTCTAAATACTCTAATCTTCTTTGATTTACAGCATAACCTTTTAACATATAATCTTTTAATATTTTGTTTGCCCATTTTCTGAAAGCAATACCTTGTTTACTATTTACTCTATATCCAACAGAAATAACCATATCTAAATTGTAATATTGAACTTTATACTTTTTTCCATCTTCCGCAGTATGCTCAAAAAATGAGCATACTGAATTTTCATCTAATTCATTATCTTTAAAGATATTTTGAATATGTCTTGTAATTGTTCTTCTATCTTTACTAAACAACTCAGCCATCTGTTTTTGCGTTAACCATACAGTTTCATCTTTTAAATTTACTTCTAATTTAACATCTTGATTTTCAAATAAAACAATTTCATTTTTATTATCTTTCATTTTATTATCACACCCTTTTGCAAATTTTATATTATTTTATCATAAAATTATAGAAAATAAAGTTTATTTTTAAAAATTTAAATCTTTTTAAAAGGTGTCTATTATGAAACTTTTGTTCAAAAAGGAATAGGAGTAAAATATAAAACCTTACAAAATGGTCCCCCCTTCAAAATCTCGCTATTCCTTGCCATTACGCCTATTTCAGCTTATTATTCCAACAACAAACTTGTTAGATAAAATATTAAAATGTCTTAAAATCGATTTTGGTGCGTCTATAATATGAAATTATATTATAAATTAGTAATCTAAATTTATATAATTATTATACAATGATTTTATAAATGTAAACAATTTGAAAATTTGAGTCTATATGTTTTCTTATAAAAATAAAAACTATATTACCAAATTTGTAGTAATATAGTTTATTTATTTTAATTATAATTTTATTCTTTATATCTTTCATTAATATTTTTAATTTTTTCTCTTACATTCATAAAAACATTGACTACTTTAGGATCAAAGGCTTTTTCGCTTTGTGAAATGATATATTCTTCTGCCTCTTCATATGGCATAGCCTTTTTATATATTCTTTCATTAACCAAAGCATCATATACATCAATTATTGACATTATTCTAGATAGAATATTTATTTCATCTCCTTTTAATCCATCTGGATATCCTGTTCCATCATATTTTTCATGATGATGTAATGTTATTTCTTTTGCATATTCTAAAACATCATCCGATAGCTTATCACTACTTGTATTCTCTAGTATTTGGCGTCCTATTATAACATGCTCTTTAATTTTATTATACTCTTCTTCTGTAAGTTTACCTGGCTTATTTAAAATATCATCCGATATACCTACTTTTCCTATATCATGTAATGTTGCTGCTACACCTATATCTTCTATTTTTTTCTGATTTTCAAATTCTCCTGTTTGGAAAGTTCTTTCATATTCTTGTAACATTATTTTTATATATTCTTTTGTTCTCATTAGGTGAGCACCAGTTTCTTTGCTTCTTACAGATGTAAGATTAACTAGACTATCATATAAAAATTTGTATACTTCTGAAATTTCTTCATTATATCCTTCTATTGTACTATCAATATTATACTCTTTGGTTTTTTTATTAATCATTTCTAATAATATATAACTTATATTATTAATATCATCTATTTTCTTTATATATCCATCCATATTAGTAATTGTTATATTCTCTTGTTTATTATTAATAATATCATATTTTAAAATTAGTTGTAAAACTTCTTTAGTATTAATTAAATATCCTTCATATGTATTATTATCACTTTGGTCTATTATAACAGCTGTAACTTTTTTTGTTTGTAGTATAATGTCTATATCTTTAGGATTTACAGTACATATTACATTAAAATTATTATTTAAGTTTTCAATTATTTCCCAATTTTTTATTTGATCAGCTATTACTAAGATAGTCTCTCTCTTAGTATTTTGCTGAACTACATTAGTTGTATTTTTCATAATTTGTTTTATTATATTTTTTAGCTCTTCTGGTTTAACAGGCTTTTGTATATATGAATGTATATAATCTTTATTTTCCTCTATTACATTTTCTGTTATGTTAGTTGCTGTTAAAGCAACTATAGGTGTTTTAATATGTAAATCTTGTTTCATTATTCTAGAAATATCATAACCATTATATTTAGGCATATGTATATCCATAAGAATTAAAGAATAATAATTGTTTCCTTTTTCTTCAATCTTTTTTATTGCTTCCATCCCATCATTTGCTACATCGCACTCTATATCTATCTCTTTTAGTATCTTCGCTGTAATCTCGTTAATAGTCTTGTTATCATCAACTAACAACACCTTATTTGTTTCAGGTAGTACATTATTCTCTTTTATTAAATCATTAGATATTTCCAATTTATCTTCTATTATATTTATATTCTTGTTATTCTTTAATAAATTTAATTCAAAGAAAAATTTACTTCCTAATCCATAGCTACTTTCTACCCAGATTTTTCCTTCCATACTTTCTATTATTTTTTTTACTAGAGGCAATCCTAGTCCAAATCCTTCTTTTTCTTTTATTGTAGGATCTGAATTTTGTTCAAATTCTTTAAAAATTTTAATAGTATCTTCTTTTTTTATTCCTGCTCCTGTGTCTTTTATACAAAACCTTAAATGATATGAATTTATATCTTCACCAATTTTTTTAACCTGTAATTCTATATATCCTTTTTCTGTATATTTTACAGCATTGCTTATTAAATTAATAAATATTTGTTCTAATCTAGTTTTGTCTTCAAATATTTCTATATTAAGATCCATATCTGATTCTATTGACCATTGAACATTCTTTTCTTCTAATTCTTCTTTAAACATTAAATATACTTTATCTATTAAATCTTTTAATACGAATGGTTCTTTTGTGTTTATTGAATTTGTTACTTTAGTACTTCTTGTAACATTTAAAATATTGTTCACTAATTCTGTTAGTAAGTCTGAAGCTTCTTCTAATCTATTGACATATTCAATTTGTGTTTTATCTAATTTTGTAGATTTTAGGAAATATATCATAGCAACTATAATATTTATTGGAGTTTTTATTTCATGAGATAAATTTGCTACAAATAATTCCTTATTCCTTAGTTCCTCATTTGATTGATTTAACTTTTCTTTTAAAATATTTTCATTTTTAAAATATTTATCTGTGTCTTTAATATATATAATATATTTATTTACAGTTTGAATATAATATATTGCAATATACATAGATGTTCTTTCTTTTTTTCTCATAATTTCTATATTATTAGAATAAAACCCCTCTTCTTTAACTATATCCATAATATCATTGTATAATTCTTTATTTTCTTCATAACCTAATAAATCAAATAAATACTCATATTTTTTTGACATATCAGGCTTATTGATATAATCTATTTTATAGTTGCTATCTGCTATACATACAATATCTTCTATTTTGTCTATAAATCCTTCTACTACATCTTTATTTAGTCCGCTTATAAGTAAATTTTTTTTCCTTTTGAATGGGTTTAAAAAATCAAACATATTTCCTCCTCATTAGTTTTTTATATTATTACTATATAAATTGTATTATCTAAATATTGAATATATAATTTTATTTTCTGCTAATCCTGTTTTTATATTTATTTTTCTATTATGTAAAACAGCTTCTTTAGTCATTCCTACATTTTCTAAAATATTGCTTTTGATTTTTGTTATCATCTCACATCCATCATAAAATTCTGAAATAAGAACATCAAATTTTTTTACATTAAGTAAATAATCAATTACAACTTTTAAAGCTTCTTCCATATATCCAGAATATACTTTGTTTAAAGCAATTCCAAATTTAAACTTACATACTTTATTTATGTCAGATCTTTCAAAAGCATTAATAAATCCAATTACTTCAGATTCAGCTTTGTCTTCAATAGCCCATATTAACTCATTCATTTCATATTCTTTTATTAAAGAAGCTACCATTACTTCTGTTTCATGCATAGTTTTATGTATATTATATCCCAAGCACTCTGTTAATTTACTTTCTGTTGCTAAATTTTTATGAACATCTTCTACATCTTCCATTCTAAATTTTCTAATTTTCAAATTTTTTGTTTCAAAATCTCTCATTTTTTCCTCCATATAAATTTTAATTATTACATCATATATCAGATTATATGTTATCACAAAATAAAATAATTATCAATAAAAATTTTTGTATTCAAAAAGGTAGGTTTTTATTAAAAAATCTTGTATAATATATATATCTTGGAATTACTTATTTTACAACTTATTTGAAGGGTGTGATTGCTTTGATTAATAGAGATGATAATCCAGAATTTTTAAATGCTTTTTTAGATTATAATATTACTATTTTAAATAAATCTCCTAATACTGTAAAGGAATATAATTATGATATTTCAAATTTTTTAAAATTCATTAAATCTGGAAAAAAAAATGATTTTAAAGATATTGATATTTCTAAAATGACACTTGATGAAATAAAACGTATCAAATTAGAAGATATTCATTCTTATATTGCATACATGGCTACTGACTTAGATAGCAAGCCAACTACTCGTGCTAGAAAAGTATCTAGTATAAGAGTATTTTTTAATTATTTACTTAAAAATGCTAAGTTGATTGAAAATAATCCGGCACAATATTTAGAAACTCCTAAACTTGGTAAGCGCATTCCTAAATATTTAAGTTTAGATGAAAGTAAAAAATTATTAGATATTGCTAAAGATGAAAACAATCGAAATAATAAAAGGGATTTTGCAATAACTACTTTATTTTTAAATTGTGGCATGCGTTTATCTGAACTGGTAGGAATTAATATTACAGATATTAATTTTAGTGAATGTAAACTTAATGTTATTGGTAAAGGAAATAAAGAAAGAACTATTTATTTAAATAAGTCTTGTATAAATGCAATTAAGGATTATTTGGAAGTAAGACCTAAAATTGTCGTAAAATATAATTCAAAAGATGCCTTATTTTTAAGTGAACGTAAAGAACGCATTAGTAATAGAACTGTTCAAACAATTATTAGAAAAGAACTTTTAAAAGCTGGATTAGATATTAATAAATACTCAGTACATAAATTAAGACATACTGCGGCCACATTAATGTATCAATATGGTAATGTTGATATACGAGCTCTTCAAGAATTATTAGGGCATGAAAGTATATCAACAACTGAAATTTATACCCACGTAGATGACATTCAAGTTAGAAATGCAGTTGAAAGTAATCCATTAGCAAATTTATAATTATATGGGTCGCAGGTCTTCAGCGACCCGTTTTGATTTTTTATTCTATGCAGCTGGTATGTACAATTCTTGATTAATATATAATGTACTATTATTTAATTTATTTATTTCTTTCAAATCCCCTATTATATATCTAACATCTTTTCCCTCATAATAAGAATTATTTTTTTGTAGATCGATTGCTATACTCCAAAGAGTATCTCCAGATTTTACATACATTGTTTTGTATTCATGAGTTGTATAAGATAATGTTGATTTAACTATTATTAAAGATAATATAAATGTAACTCCTAATACTATTAGTATGCTTCTTATAAATTTTTTTACATTTTTTATTTTCATATCTATTCCTCCGTACGAACATTTATTTGATATACATATATTATAAACAGTTGTTCGTATTTTGTCAATAGATTTTTTAAAATATTTTAAAAATCAAGTTAATGTTCAGTAAGTGTTTTGCCAGACTACCTTTTGTATGATTTTCTAAATTAATAGGGACACAATCATGCACCCCTACTAAATAATAAAAACCCATCTACTAATAATTAATGTAGATAGGTCTTAGTATATAAAAATTTATTCATTTCTTCCATCATCTGAATTGCTAGTGCTTCTAGGATGACTAGGATGGTTAGGACTCTTTCTTGCTTCATATAAAGTATAATCATATTCTGCTTCAAAACCATCTGGAGTTTGGAAAAAGTCTATGTGATGCAAATTAAATTCTATTGGAATGGAACTTTTAGATTCATCTTCTTTTAATAAATCCCATATTGATTGTTTAACTCTTATTATTAGTTCTTCTTTAGATTGCGCAGTTACACATTTTCTTTCTATCTTTTCTCTTTTTCCATATTCTTGTTCCAATACATGCATATGTCCATTAGAAGAATGAACCTTGTTCTTTAAATGTTCTAAGTGATGTCTTTGTTTTGCTATATTTTCAGCTATTTTTTGACGTTCTTCAAAAGAAGAAGTAAGTAAATCATAGTAATGCATTTTAAAATCTATCTTAGCAGCAGTATTTCCGTTTGCTAATTTATAAAAAATATCTTCTCCACTCATAGAAAGATGTTGGGGTATTATATCTAATGTAGACATGAAGTCAAATAATCCATTCTTGGCAAATTGAATTTTTTTTGCTAGTAATTCTTCATTGTCTGACGTGTATCCTTTCGAAAAGGCTATTACAGCCTTTCTCAATCGATTAATTAATAGTAATCTTTCTTTATTTTTATCAATCATTATCTTCTATCCTATGCCCTTGGGTGTGCCTTTCTATATATATTTTTTAAACTTTCATCTTGAAACTGCATATATACTTGTGTTGAAGATATATCTGAATGTCCAAGCATTGTTTGTATTGATTTTAAATCTGCTCCATTTTGTAATAAATGTGTTGCAAAAGAATGTCTTAAAACATGTGGTGTAATTTCTTTTGTTATATGTGCTTGTTCTTTATAAAATTTAACAATTTTCCAAACACCTTGTCTTGTTAATCTCTTACCATTTATATTAACAAATAGAGCTTTTTCATTTTCATCTTTTATTAATACATTTCTTACATTATCAACATATTCTTTAAGAGCATTTAAAGATATTTTCCCAAGAGGAATTGTTCTTGTTTTTGTTCTTGATTTACAATTTACAACTCCTTCTTCTAAATTAACATCTTCAATATTTAAAGAAATTATTTCTGTAACTCTCATTCCTGTAGCATAGGCAAATTCTAACATTGCCTTATCACGAATTCCCTTTAAATCAACATTTTTAGGTTGATTTAAAAGAAGTGTTACTTCTTCAGATGTTAATATACTTGGAGCTTTTTTATCAATTTTTGGCGCTTGTACATGTGCTGTTGGATCTTCTTTAACTTTTTGATTTTTTAATAAGTACTGATAAAATAATCTAATTGAAGCAAGATGTCTTGAAATTGTAGTTGGTTTCTTATTTAAACTATCTAAATAAGTTAAATAATTTTTTACATCTTTTTCACTTGCTTTAATATAATCTATGTTATTAGAATCTATATAATTTTGGTATTGTAAAATATCTCTTTTATATGATTGAAAAGTATTGTCTGATAGTTTTTTTTCATTTCTTATAAAATTTAAAAAAAGTTCAATTTGTTTTTCCATTTTTTTTGCTCCTTTTATATTATTTTGTATACATAATAATTTATGTATATTGTTATATCAAATTAAACAAAAATTGTAAATAGATTTTTGATATTTTTTAAAGATATTTTGAAACTATATATATTAAACTTGTCGAAACATATGCTTCAATAGTTGCAGAAAATAATAGCAATAGCATTACTATTGCACAATATACGCTATATTTTATTGTTACATATTTAATATTACTATTTTTATTTACTAATTCAGTACGAAATTTTAAACCTTGAACAATTAAAAAAATAATAGCTGGTATAGTAATAATATTCTGCAATAGCATAGTTGAACAAAAGAATAATATGCCCTTAAAAAAAGTAAAAATTAACATCAGTGAAGATATAGTATATCCAAATGTTATACCTAAGAATAAAGCAACCATATATAATAAAAAATTACCAAAAAAAGTTAAACCAAGTAACCAAAGAACTACAACAGTTATAATACTTTTTATTATAGATTGTTTTAATACACTATTTTTAGAGATTTCGTTACCATTTTTTAAATATTCAATAGACGTATTTATATATTCACTAATATTATTTGCTTGCGCATCTGGTAAACTATTAACTACCATAACTCCAATACAAATTCCTACTATAAATATAGTTAACACAATAATATATCTACTCATATTTGAACTTATGTGGTTTAATATTAAATTTCTATTAGTTAATTTATAGTGTTTTTTATATGACCTTTTCATCCTATGTTCTTTTCCCCCTTTTTGTATATCTAATTTGTATTCTGGAAAAGAACAAAAAAGAACAAGCTTTGTTTATTTTAATTAATTTTTCAATTCAACCTTCCCATACACGCCACCTCCACCAGCATGTATATTTAGCTTTCCTTCTCTTGCCAAAATAATAGAATGTGCAATTTTTGAACCAACTAGGGCTTCAATGTCGTCATTTGTAATTTTATGTAATATATTCATTTCAGTTCCAAAAGTAGATAATAGTTTTTCTATTGATTTGGAACCTAGTCCTGGAATAAATACTAATGGTATTTGATATATGTATTCAGGTCTATTTTGGGGACTAATAGTAGTTTTTTTGTCCTTTATTACCGTAACCCTATCCCAAACACCTATAGTTATATTTTTACTATCACAAGTATCACATTTATATATTGGTGCATCACCTAAAAGGACTTTGTTGCAAGTTTCACAGTAACTTCTATGGTATTTTCCTAGTTGTGGATTTAGTCCGTAATTTGAAATAATTTTTCTACCATCTTCATTTTTTAATGCTTTTACTAACTCCTTAAAGCTTATATCATCTACTAAAATTTTATTATATTCTCTAGCAATTTTTGGTAACGAATGAGCATCTGAATTTGTTAAAAATGCTTTGTTTTCTAGTTCAGATATCATGTCTGCCATAAATGTATCAGAACTTAATCCTAATTCTATTGCTAAAATATCATCATATTTCTCTTTGAAAATTTTTTCTAATCTATCAGTACAATTTCCGTAAAAACTTTTATGAGGGGTAAAACAATGTGCTGGTATTAAAATTCCATTATATTTTTTTACAATATCTATTAATTCATAGGCTGATATATCAGCACGTTGAGAACTTAAAGTTATGTTTTTTATATGTTTACTCATTTCGTTTGAAAAAGCTTTTATGTCTGACAAATGAGGAAAAAAGCATAAATTATGAGCACTTCCGCAATGCCCATTTAGTCCTATTTCTGATGTTTCAATCTCGCTTCCTAATATTATGCAAATCTTATCTTTATATATAATTCCCCCGTCTTTAATTTCATATGCTTCTCCTGTTTTTAAAAATTCTTCAATATCTCTTATAACATATGGAGATGCACAGTCTATAATTCCAACAATATCAATACCTTTTCTTTCATTGCATTCTTTTGCAATATTAGCAAAATTCAAAGATTTTGCAGCTGTAATTTTTATTGGTTTATTATTTTGGCTTCTACCAATGTGCACATGTAAATCTGCAAATACTTCGTACATAATTAGCCTTCTTTCTTTTTACTTTCAATTTGTGTTATATATTTTTCTTCTCTGATGCTATAGTTTTGCAACATACTTATTATTGTTATTTCCGGATTGTTTACATCATCAGCTGTTCTAGATATTAAATCAAAAAATCTACCTTTTCCAATCATACAATAATCTCCATTTCTGTGTTAATAAATTCTTTAAATTTTTCTAAAAAAATATTATCGCATCCTTTTAAGTTCCTGTGTTCTAAAAGTACAAGTGCTTCATCCAAAGGGAATCCCCTTCTTTCCGCTCTATCTACCATCATTCCGCCAAATTGGTCTACTAATTCTAAAATATCACTTTCTTTTTCTCTATGAGTGTTATCGTTATAACGATTATGTTCTAAACAAATTTTACAAAATCTTGGAGGAAAACCAAGTTTTGCAAGGTATTCTGCGCCTTCTTTTGCATATGTCTTTACTTTTTCTAAACTTAATGCATCATGACTTTTTTTACAAGAGCATAATAAGCATGCTGTGATTATTAAATTTTTATCTACATCTAAATTCATTGTTTCAATAAATAATTTAGCAATTATCGTTTTAAAAATCACTGACTTGTCAAAGTAAATTGGAACTTTTTTTGCAGCATAAGTCATTATGTCAATTTTTTTATTAAAATCTTTTTCATTTAAAATATATTCTGCAAAAGTTTGCATATTATCTCCTTTTTTGCAATATTTTAAATAAATTATATTACATAAAAAATATATTTTTCAAGTAATTACTAAAATGTTTCAGTAAAGTAATAAAACTGTAATATTTTGGTAATATTACAGTTTTAAAATTGCATTTCTAGCAAGTTCATCACATCTATTATTAAATTCATTGTCACTATGCCCTTTTACTTTTATAAACTTTACTTCGTGCTGTTTGACTAATGCATATAATTCAAGCCATAATTCTTTATTTTTTACTGGCTCTTTTTTAGAGTTTTGCCAATTCTTTTTTATCCAATTTTCTATCCAATGTTGGTTAAATGCATTTACTACATAAGCACTATCACTATA
This sequence comes from Clostridia bacterium, assembly GCA_051891435.1. Classification (GTDB taxonomy): domain Bacteria; phylum Bacillota; class Clostridia; order TANB77; family CAG-508; genus UMGS1933. The sequence continues at coordinate 32,982 of JBJFFE010000072.1, forward strand.
TATAGAAACTTTACAAGGTTCCTTTAATAGTTTTAATCCTTCTATTACTGCTGTAATTTCCATAACATTATTAGTAGTATCAGGATTACCTCCGCTTATTTCTTTCTTGGTATCTTTATACATAAGTATAGTTCCCCATCCCCCTGGTCCTGGATTTCCTGAACATGCCCCATCTGTGTAAATGATAACTTCTTTATTCATAAATTACTCCTTTTAATCACTTGCGTTCATTTTTTCTTTATGATATTATATCAATAAACAATTTATAAAAGCAATAAAATAGGAGATTTTTATGGATAAAATTTTAGGAATAATATCTGAATATAATCCTTTTCATTATGGGCATTTATACCATATTAACGAATCAAAAAAATTAGTAAATCCAGATTACACTGTTGCAGTCATGAGTGGTAATTTTGTAGAACGTGGCGATGCTGCGATTATAGATAAGTGGTCTCGTGCTGAAATGGCTTTAAATAATGGTGTCGATTTAGTAATTGAATTACCTTTAATTTACAGTATTTCAAGTGCTGAAAATTTTGCTATGGGTAGTATAAAAATTTTAGATAGTTTAAGCATGGATACAGCCATTTCTTTTGGAAGTGAATGTGGAAATATTAATATTTTAAATTCAATTGCTCAAGTATTATGTGAAGAACCTAAAGAATATTTATCTATTTTAAACCATGAACTCGACTCTGGCATTTCTTTTCCTAAAGCACGTGAATATGCTTTATTAATGTATTTAAATGATATTAGGAAATTTGCAAATGTTCTTTCTGAACCTAATAACATTTTAGGTATAGAATATTTAAAAGCTATTCAAAAACAAAAAGCAAAATTAAGAGCAACAACAATAGTAAGAAAAGGCGCTAATTATAATGATTTAGATTTAAAAGATAAATACTCTAGTGCATCTGCAATTCGTCATGGTTTATTAAATAATATAGATATTAAGCCATATATTCCAGAATCTTCTAACAAAATTTTACAAGATAAAATATCCAAGAATGAAATTGTGTATGGATTGAAAACATTTGAACAAGCAATAATCTATAAGTTAAGAACTATGTCACAAGAAGAAATAGCAACCCTTCCGGATGTTACTGAAGGTTTAGAGAACAAGATAAAAAAAGCTTCAGATTCTTGTAATAATTTAGCAGATTTAACTAGTATGATTAAATCAAAAAGATATACTATGACAAGAATTAATAGAATTTTATTATATGCTTTATTAAATATTACTAAAAAAGACATTGTGGAGTCCTATAAAGTTATTCCTTATATTCGTGTACTTGGTGTAAATCAAAAAGGAAAAGAACTGCTTTCTAAAATATCAAAAGCAAATAAAAAGATAAACATTGTTACTTCACCAAAGAAATTTTTAGATACAACGAAAAATAAGTCCTTAAAGAATATGCTTGAAAAAGATATGTTTGCAAGCAATATTTATACCTTAGGATATAAAAAAAATCCAAAAGCAAATCTGGATTTAACAAATAAATTAGTAACATTATAAAGCGTAGGGGTCGCACTCCAGGGCGACCCGCAAAAGAATCTAAATATTCTATTATTTATTTCGGGTCGCCGAAGACGGCGCACCCTACAAATATTCTGTATTTTATTCTTCCCAGTTATGGAACACTTCTATTACATCATCTAATTCGTCTAATTTTTCTAGTAATAATTCCATTCTTCTTACTCCGTTTTCGTCTAATGTAACATATGTACTTGGAACCATTTGGATTTCTGCTTCTACAAAAGTTAAGCCATTATTTTCTAATGCCTCTCTTAATGCAGAAAATTCTGCTGGTGCACATGTTATTTCATAAATTTCTTCGTCAGTTTCCATATTATCGGCACCATTATCTAAAGCAAGCATCATTAAATCATCTTCGCTTAAGTTTGTTGCTGCTTTTTCTATAACAATAACACCTTTTCTTTCAAACATATAAGATACACAACCTGCTGTTCCTAAGTTTCCACCAAATTTATCGAATACATGTCTTACATCTGCTGCTGTTCTATTTTTATTATCTGTTGATGCGTTTACAATTATAGCAACACCATTTGGTCCATATCCTTCATATGTAATTTCCTCGTAATTCTCACTATTATTTGCACCTGCTGCTCTTTTTATTGCACCATTAATTGTATCATTTGGCATGTTATTTGCTTTACATTTTGCAATAACATCTCTTAATTTCGCATTTCCCGCTGGATCTGGTCCACCTTGTTTTACAGCCATTAATAATTCTCTACCTAATTTTGTAAATATTTTTCCTCTTGCTGCATCTGCTTTTCCTTTTTTTGCTTGAATATTATGCCATTTGCTATGTCCTGACATGGTTAATTCCTCCTTTTTGATTTTCCTTATCAACTTTTTCTATTATAGCACATATAAAAAACTTTTGGTAGAGTTTTATAAATATTTTTTATATTTTCCTTTCCTTTTTTTATTACTATATTTTAGTGATTTTTCTTATATATAACAATTACTGCTACAACTATGATTGCTCCTACTACTAATTTTACCATATTGAATTACCTCCTTTCATATATCATGTTACGTATTATTTATTTGTTTTTCATATAAATAACAACACATATAACAGCAACAACTATAATTACACTTATTCCAAATAATTTACCCATAATCTTTTACCTCCTATAATTTAGTCATTTGCTCTTTTGATGTTGTTATTATAGCTTGGCAAAGTAAAATTAAGGTTAAATTAAAGTAAAAAAATGGTAAAGTTAAGGTAAAATTTTAATATTAAAAAAATCATTCTATAAAATATATAGAATGATTTTTTATTGTTATTTAAAGCAATTTATCCCAAAGTTACGTCTAATATCATCATAATAACAAAGCCAATGGCAACTCCTATTGTTCCAATATTTGAGTGTTCTCCTACTTGTGATTCTGGTATCAATTCTTCCACTACAACGTATATCATTGCCCCCGCTGCAAACGATAACAGGTATGGAAGAATTGGAACCACTGCCTCTGTAAGTAATATTGTAATTATTGCAGCAATTGGTTCAACTATTCCAGATATAGCGCCATATAAGAAAGCCCTGGGCTTTGATACTCCTTCATTTTTTAGTGGCATTGATATAATTGCCCCTTCTGGGAAGTTTTGAATTGCAATACCGATTGCTAAAGCCAACGCTCCTGCCATTGTAATTCCTGTATTCCCTAAAATAGCACCTGCGAAAGTCACTCCAACTGCCATTCCTTCTGGTATATTATGAAGTGTTACAGCAAATACCATCATTGTTGTTTTCTTTAATTTTGATTTAATTCCATCTGGTTTGTCACTTTCTAAGTGCATATGAGGTATTACACTATCTAATATAAGTAAAAATGTTATTCCAAGTAGAAAACCAAGGGCAGCAGGAAGCCACCCTATTTTTCCCTGCCCTTCTGCCATTTCAATTGATGGTATAAGAAGAGACCATATAGATGCTGCTATCATTACACCTGATGCAAATCCTAAAAGTATTTTTTCTACTTTTTTATCCATTTCTTTTTTCATTAGAAATACCATTCCAGCCCCCAACACTGTTCCTATAAATGGTATTAATAATCCAATAAAAATTTTCATATCAAATCACTTTCTTTTTATTATTATATGTGTTTTATGTTTGTATATTTAGAAATATCATTATTTGTAGTAACTATATCATAATTACTTAAACTATGTATATCATAATTTCCTGTTATTCTTGCAAATGTTTTAAGTTCATCATTTACTACATTAAAATAATTTTCTAATCTTTTGCTACTTTCTTCTATATGAAATCTTTTTCTCAATTCAGGATCTTGTGTTCCAATTCCAACTGGACATTTTCCTGAATTACAAGACCTATATTGTTGACACCCTATTGCAATCATAGCAGCAGTTGCAATTGCAACTGCATCAGCTCCCATAGCAATTGCTTTTGCAAAATCTCCAGATGTTCTAAGTCCTCCTGTAATAATTAATGAAATATCTTCATTGTGCTCATCTAAATATTTTCTAGCTCTATATAATGCGTAGATTGTTGGTACTGTAGTAGTATCTTTTATAATTTTAGGGCTTGCTCCTGTTGCTCCGCCTCTACCATCTATTGTAATAAAATCAGGTTTTGCATAACATGCAAAGTCTAAATCTTCTTCTATATGTCCTGCTGCAATTTTTATACCAATTGGTCTTCCTTCTGATTTTGTTCTTAATTCTGAAACTAAGTATTTTAAATCTTCTCTGGTTTTAATTTCTTCAAATTTAGATGGACTAATTACATCTTCATGTACATTTTTACCTCTTATTTTTGCAATTTCTTCTGTTACTTTTTCTCCTGGAAGGTGTCCCCCCATTCCTGGTTTTGTTCCTTGACCAATTTTTATTTCAATCGCACTTACTTTCTTTAAGTTTTTATCATTTACACTATATTTATTAGGAACATATTCAAAAATATATTGATATGAGTTTTCGAATTCTTCTGGTAGTATTCCACCTTCTCCACTACATATAGCAGTTTTTACTCTACTTGTTCCTATTGCTAATGCTGTTTTGGCTTCTTTTGATAGAGCACCAAAAGACATGTGCGATACAAAAACAGGAGATTCTAATACCATAGGTTTTTTTGCATTTTTTCCTATAATTGTTCTTAAACTTACTTCTTCATCATCAAAAAGAGGCATCTTATTTAGTTGTCCTCCAAGTATTAAAATATCATTCCAACTAACTACTGGTAATTTTGTCCCCATTGCTGATATAATACTTCTTCCCTCTATTGCCATAGTATGGATATCTGACATGTTTTTTTCTTTTTCATCAGAATCACGCTTATATTCTTTTAGGTAGCTTTTTAATTTATTCTCCTTATGTTCTCCTTGGTTTGTTTCTTCTTTTTTGTTTTCTGTATTGTTATTTTCTTCTACTAATTTAAACATATTCTTTGGTGCAAAACACATTGGGCAGGTCCAATCATCTGGTAAATCTTCGAATTTAACTCCCTCTTTTTCCTCATCATAAATATGCCCACATAATTGACATTTATACTTTGCCATATTCATTCCTCCTTATTATTTATTATTTTTTTCATTGTCATATTCTTTTAATGCATTCTTTACTGCCATTTTTATAACAAAATATGCAACAATTGAAATTACAGCTATCACAATTGCATACATAAATAAAGTTGCTATTGCTACCATATTTTATCCCTCACTTTCATTAATTAAGCTTATAATATTTTCTACATCTTTGTAATTTAATTGACTTTCCACCTTTTTAAAGTCGGAAATAATTTCTTACAATGTTCTTTCATTTCTTCATTAGTCATGCCTGCTTGTGAACCAAATTGAGAACACATTTCTATATATTCTTCAATTGTAACTTTATCTATAAATTCCCCATCTTTATAACAATATATGCAATAATCCTCATTTCTACTTCCGTCTTTATTTGTTCCTAATTGTTCATTTGAAGTTATAGGCATTCCACAACTTTGACATATTTTGTTTTCCATTTTATATTTCCTCCTTAAATTCTATTTTTATTTCTCCAATTCCACCATCTATATCTATATAATTTTTTCCTGTTCCATATACTCTATCCATTTCAAGCTTTTGTCCATCAAGTGTAACCGTTCCAATCCCTTTACTTACATTAATAGTATAATTTTCAGCACTATCTAGTAAATCTATATTAATAGCCCCAACTCCAGAATCTATTTCATTTTTCCCTGTTAATATACCATTAAAAACAAATTCTCCCATTCCAAGATTTGCTTTTAAATTGTTTATTTCACAAGATTTTAATTCTGCTTTACCTACTCCGCCATCAATCTTTGCTTCTTTTGTTACTATTAAATTTTCTATATACACATCTCCAGCACCTAATTCAAGATATAAATTTTGTGTATTTAAATTTTCTATATTTATTTTTCCAGCTCCTGTTTCTATTTTCGTTTCATCTATGGCTATCATATCTTCTGGAATATAAATTATTAAATTACTTTCCTTGTTATTATTGTTTAACCAGTTTCGATTTTCCTCTTTTATTTTTACACTACCATTATCATTTGTAAAAGTTATTTTTGAATTATTAGTTTCAACTGTAAAATTATCTCCTGCTTTTATGTCTAAATTTGTACACGCTAAATCTATTTTTAATGTTGATACTTCTTTTACTTCACTTGATATTATTTTTAAATCTTCTGTTATAATATTCTTATTTGTATTAATTAGACCAAATGCACTTAGCAAGGCATATCCACCACTTAATATCGCGGATATTATTGTAACAATTAAAAATATGGCAAAAGCCAAAGCAAAGTATTTTATTATTTTTTGTGCTGTTGTCATTTTATTTCAACACCTCCAAATACCGCTATTCCATTTATATAAACTGTATGACTCTTTTCATCTTCTTTTGTATTTGCTTTATTTTCAACTCCTCCAAATATTGATGTTGATTTTGTTTTTATTTTGACATTTGATGGTACATATATTTCAATTCCTCCAAATGTGCTACTTGCATTAATTACTACATCTGAATCTATAATAGCTTTTCTTAAATCACATTTAACTCCACCAAATACAGCTGTTAAATCTGCTCCTGTAAATTTCTCTCCATCAAAATTTACATTTTGACCTGAAAATGTTGCACAGTACGAATTTTCTCCATTTCTCTTTTCATTTAATTTTTTAATTTCACTACTTACTTTTCCACCTAAAGTATCTTTAAAAATAATTGACAATCCAATTATTACTAAAATTGTAGGGAATGCTAATTTCCATATTAAATCAAAATCTAAAACATTTTGGCAACCCAAAAGTAATGCTACTCCAATTAATAGTCCTATTAAATTTCCTGTTTTTTCATTTTCTTTAAATAATCCTATAAAACATGGTATGATAATGAATAATGTCCACCATCCATCAAAAAATATATTGATACTTGTTATGCCAAGGGCATTTCCTCCTATTATTAATCCAAGAATAATTAAAACTATTCCCCATAATACATTTCCAAATTTTTTCATTATTTATTTTCCCCCTTTTTATTTAATACCCATTTATTGTTTGGATCTTCTTCTAATAACATTAATGCTTGAAATTCATAAGATAGTAAGTCTTGTATTTGGTTATCTGTTAATTTAATAGTACCATTTGCTACTAATGTAGCAATACCATGGCAGAAAATCCACATTTTTGTATGAAAATCCTTTATGTCCTCTTCTTTTAAATTTGCGCTTATCTTTATCAATTTCTCAATTTCTTTATAATCTTTTCCATTTTTTGCAACAAATGCATCAGGTGTTAAACCTGTATCAGACATAAATAAAGTCTGAAATAATTTTTTCTCTTTTTGGGCAAATTTTATATAATTTATTCCAACTTGTTTATATTTTGGTATTCCTTCTAGCATATTATCTAATAAAAATTTGTAAAAATATTGTTCTATTTTCGTATATAGCTCTTTTTGCATTTCTTCTACATTTTCAAATTGATAATATATTGGTCTGATTGAACATTTTAACTTGTTTGCTAATTCTCTATTACTTAATTTTTCCATACCATCTTGTCTTACAATTTCAAATGCAGCATCTAATATCATATCTTTTGAAATTTTAATTTTTGTTGGCATTGCTTTCCTCCTTTCTATATCTTATGATATTGTATCACTTAATACATTATTTGTATATAGTTTTTTTTAATTTTATAAAAATGCACTTACTTTATTCTTAAAGAACTAGTAAATGCCTGTTTTATCTTTTATTTTAATAATTTTTCAAAACTATTTTTATTTAATAAAGTAACTGTCATACTTTCTCTTTGTTTTTCTTACTTTAAATTGTAAGTCACATAACTCTTTTAAGTAATCCATCTTTATTGCAATATGCATATATAATTCCTTTTCCACGATTAAAAAATCTTACTTCTGCATTTTGTTCTGGATATAATTTTACAAGCTCACACCTATCATTTGTTAAATATGCTATAAATGAAACATAATGTTCTTTTGTCATTGGATGATTTATTGAAATAAAATATTCATTTTCTAACATTTCACAATTTATTTTATGATTTTTATCTTCTAATTCTGCTTCTAAAATAGGTAATGTTATTCTACAGCAAGAAATTAGATTCTCTCCCATTGTATGAATAATATTTCCACATATTGGACAAACAGAAAATTTAGAATTAGTCATATTGCTTGATATATTTTTATTTGTTATACATTCTCCATTCATAAGTTCTATAATTGATACACCTAATGCTTTAGATAATGGATCTATCAAAGATATATCTGGTAATCCTTTTCCTGTTTCCCACTTACTTATTGTTTTATCACTTACTTCAATCATTTTTGCTAATTCTAATTGAGTTATTTCCTTCTTTTCTCTTAGCTCCTTTATAATTTTTCCAGTTATATAGTTATTCATTATAAATCTACCTCCTTTAAAGATTATATCAAATATTAATAAAGATACAACCTACTTATCGTAGAGTTAAGATTTAACACATGTAATTTTAAATTCTAATTTTCAATAAATTTTTGTGTTATAAATATTTTATCTAATGTATTTTGTTTCACAGCATTAATTATTATGTCTGCAAGGCTATTTAAATTTTTCTCAATATACCTTTGTAATTCTGCATTATCTAATAGTAATTCATTGCATATTTCTTTATATACTTCATTTATAATATTCTCAATTTCTGCTTTATCTTTATTCTCAAGCATTAAATATATTTCGTTTAATTCTTCTGTAGAAATCGTTAAATCATGCATATCCCTTTTTACCAATTTACAAGCAATCGTTTCCAATAATACAATTTCAAAAATATTGATTATTAGTTCTTGATAATCGTGAGAATATCCATACAATAAATACTTAATCTTTTCTTCAGAAAATTTTTTACAAAATAGGTTTTCTAAATAAAATGAATTCAAATATTCTTTTATAAATTCTACTCCATCTAGTTTTCCTATTAAATTATTATATAAAGGATAATCGGCTGTAATCTTCATATCTTGTGCTTTGAAGTCTGGATCATATATTTTTAAAAATCCCTGAATTCCACCAATGATTGTATCATTATAAGTATCATTTTCTATATTAAGTTTGCTTTGCTTTACTTTGATATACATTATTCTAATTATATTTAGCATTCTATCTATTTTTTTTCTTCCTTCTTGATATGCCATTTTTAATCCTTTTTCTTTAACTATTTTTACAGCTTCATCTGGGTTTCTAAAAGTTTTTAAATATATACTTATTATGTAATTATTTGAATTTGATATTTCTTCTACAATTTCTTTTCTAATAGAAGTACTATCTACTCCATTATATTTATATACTATTTCATCTAGTAGCTGTAAAATCTGCATTTGTATATCTACTATATCATTTTCTGTGAGCATTTGTTCTTCATAAGCCACTTCTATTAAAGTTTTAAAATAATTTCGTTCATCTAAATTTTCTCTTTTTATGGTGCTAATTATATCAATTTCATTCATAATCTTCACCTTCTTCTATATAATCTATAGGCTTTCCACTTAATAAATTTTCTCTCATTCTATACATAACTGTTCCTGATAAATATTCAAGATCTCCTTGGCAAATTCCATCAAAAGATCTTTTCATAAACTCTATTAGCTCATCATCTGTAATTAAGTCCATTGTTTCATTTTTGTATTCATAAAACATCTCTATCAATTCATATAAGGTTTCAGCATAGTTTTCTTGGTTTATATATGGTGAATCACCAAATTCTTTTATTAACTTATCTATTATTCCTTCCCTAAATTCAATTCTACCTGTTTCTTTTAAAGTATCTTTTCTTCTTTCTAATAAATTATTTATTTGATCATCTGATAATATTAATCCATATTGGGTTGTATATTCATTACATTTCTTTATATTAGCAATTTCAATTTGTTTTCTTTTATTTACTATTTCTAAATAAGACTCTTCCATTTTCAACACCTCTTATTTTATATAACACAATAATAGAGAAAAAAACAGTCTTGAATTTTTTGCAATTTTGTGGTATAGTAAGTATAGTAAATAGAAAGGGAAATACTTAGGTATAATAGTATTTCCCTTGTTTTTGTATATAATTTTATTTTATTGGATGTAATTCTATATATCCTTTTTCTCCTCCATATTATCCCTCCACACTATTTAGATTATATATGAAGCTCAATTTATAAGCTCGACTTAATTTGCTATTTATATTTTTACATTATAAGAATATCATTGGACTGCTATTAGTGCTTTTTATTTACTTTATTATATTTTGCTATCTCTTTGAATTTGTTTCTTTTCTCTTTTAAATAGCTTTCGCTATCATTATTATACTTTGCTTCACTTTGTAATTTAATATAGGAATTAAACCTATCCTGTGATAACTCTCCATTTTCTATTGCTTCTAATATTTTACAACCTGGTTCATTTGTATGAGTACAATCTGAAAACTTACATTTTCCTAAATATTGTTCTACATCTTTAAATGTTTTATCTAATCCTTCAGTTACCTCCCACATTCCTAATTCTCTCATTCCTGGTGTATCTATAATCATTGCTCCATTGGGTAGCATAATTAAATTTCTTGATGTTGTTGTATGCCTTCCTCTAGAATCTTCTTCCCTAATTTCAGATGTTTTCATTATTTCTTCACCATATAAAGTGTTTACAAGAGTAGATTTTCCAACACCAGATGAGCCTAGAAATACAATCGTTTTTCCTTTTTCAAAATATTTTCTAATATTTTCTATTCCTTCTCCTGTTTTGCAGCTTATCGCATAAATATCTACTCCTATTGCTATACTTTCTACCTGGTTTATATAACTTGTGTAATCTTCCACTAAATCTCTTTTGGTAAGAATAATAACGGGAATTCCTCCAGATTGCCAAGATAACGTTAAATATCTTTCTAGCCTATGCAAGTTAAAATTATCATTTAGAGATTGCATTATAAACACATAATCAAAATTTGCTGCAACAAGTTGTTCATGTTGTTTATGTAATTCATGGTTTTTGTCACTCGAAGATGCCACTCTTGAAAATGAGCTTTCCCTTCTTAATGTTTCCGTTATCATACTTTCTCCATTTTCATTCCATTCAATTAATACAAAATCTCCTGTTGTTGGATAAACTGAATTTGGATTATCATAAAAACATCCTCTTTTAATTTTTGCAAATCCACTTCCCTTATCACATACAATTTCATATCTTTCTTTATGTGTAGCTATTATTCTTGCTGGAATTTTTCCATTGCTATTATCTCTTATTAAATTTTCTTTAAATCCATAATCTTTTATAGTCATTTTTTTTCCTCCATCTTAACTGAAATTTCTTTAATTAAGATACTTCGGAATCCATTTTCAACTTAATATTTTTCAAAAAGTTTCTCCTTATTATACATATTTTTATTTTAAAATGATTAAACAAGCTCTTTTTTATCATAATGAATTGTAGTTAAAATCATAAATGCTATTGTAATTCCAATTGATAATAATACCATTAAAGGGTTGATAGCTACATTTACAATTACATTTCGAATATCTGCCAACGTAAATACTGATATATATTTTAAAAATTCTGTGCTTTCTCCCATTTCTGATATGATTTTTAAAAAGTAACTTGCAAATACAATTCCTAAACTTATTCCTATTGTTTTCTTAGTTTTATGTGTGAAGGTTGATAAGAACAAACATAAAGCAAAGATAACTATTGAAGAAAACAATGGTGTTATACTTAATAATAAATAAGATTTTTTATCAAAATCACCACTCAAGTCTAATCCTACAAAATTAAATATTCCAACAGTTAGTACCATCAAAACAATATATATAATTCCACATAATATTTTATTAATTACAATCTTTTTTCTTGTTACTGGAACACTATTTAAATATTCTATTGTTTTATCACTTTCTTCTTTTAATAAAATGTTTGAACCTAGAATTCCACTATAAATTCCTGTAATTAAAAGAACAAAGACAAATCCTTCTGTTTTTAACCATCCAAAAGCTGTATCTATACTTGAAATGTCCATATTAAATGCTTTTAACATTTCTTCTGGAAATATTTCCATCATTTCGTCTAACATTTGCATATTCTCACTCTTTATAATTGATGGATACACTAAAAATACTACTAAGAATAATATTATTAAAATAGATGTCCAAATAATAAAACTTTTTAAATTTATTTTCATTTCTCTTTTAAACATTTTCATTTTCCTTTCTATTGATAATAATGTAAAAACATATCTTCTAGTGTTGCTTCTTCAATTAAAATTCTATCAATTTTATATTTTGCAAGTTTCTTAATTAATTCATCATGTGGTAACTTATTTCCAAATTTAATGGTATTTCCATCTCTAGAAACAACATTTACTTTTAAATTTTTTTCTATTTCTTCTATTTGTTCTGATGTTATAGTAACAAATGTTAGATTTTTATTAGATAATTCGTCTATTTTTTCAACTTTTATTAATTTTCCATCTTTTATAATTCCAACTCTATCACATATTTTAGATACTTCACTTAAAATATGTGTTGAATAAAATATGGTATTTCCCTTTGCTTTTTCTTCTTTTAATAAATCGTAAAATACATTTTGCATAATTGGGTCTAAACCGCTTGTTGGCTCATCTAATATTAATATTTTAGGCTCATGCACCAATGCTAAAATAATACCTAACTTTTTTAAATTACCTAAAGACAAATCTTCTATTTTCTTTTTTTCATCTATTTGTAATCTTTGGACCAATTCTTTTCTTCTATTATGGATATTTTTTTTATAGAAACTTTCGTGATAATCTAGCATTTCTCTTACTGTTAAATCATCATATAAATAAATTTCACTTGGCAAATACCCTATTTTTTCTTTTATTTCTATATCATCTTTATTAAATTCTTTATCTTCTATTATAACCTTCCCACTTGTTTTATTAATTAAATTCATAACCCCACGAATTGTAGTAGATTTTCCTGCTCCATTTGGTCCAATAAATCCAAATATTTCTCCTTCTTCTAATTTTAAAGATAAATTTTCTACACCTTTTATTTTGCCATAATACTTTGTTAAATTCTGAATTTCAAGAATGTTTTTCACCATAAAATTCTCTCCCTATTAATTATTTTTCTCAATATTGTATTCTTTCAAAGCATTTATTTTCAAGTACGTTATTATTTTAAAACAGTTAGTTGTATTTATCAAGTAAAAATCAAAAATAAAATATTAAAAGTCAAAAAATTATACATGTTTTAAAAGCATATATAATTTTCTAAAAAGTAAAGTGTGGACACTGGGACATGTGGCGCCACACATAAAAGCAGATAATTAGCGAGGCTAACTATCTGCTTTTATAACTTGTAATTTAATCCATATATTATTCTCCATCAATTGGAATATATTTCTTTTCTGGTAATGCTTTTTGTTCTTCCTTCTTTGGAATTTCTAGTTGTAAAGTTCCGTTTTTTAAAGATGCTTTTATATCTTCCTCTTTAATCTCTTCTCCTATATAGAAACTTCTTGAGCATTCACCAAGATATCTTTCTTTACGTACAAATTTTCCTTCCTCTTTTTCTTCTTTTTGTGAATTTGTTGTAGCATGAACTGTTAAGTAACCATCTTCAATTTCTATTTTGATATTTTCTTTTTCGTAACCAGGTAAATCAATGTTAACTAGATATTTGTCTTTCTTCTCTTTAATATCTGTTTTCATTAATTTAGTTTCTCCCTCTGTAAAAAATGGATCTCTAAACATTTCATCCCATAAATCAAAATCATTTCTCCTTCTTGGTATCATCATCATAATAAATCAACTCCCTTTCTTTTTATGTGTTGACACCATTTTGCTGGTAGCACATATATTTTTTATAAAAAGTATTATTTACTTTTTACATTTATATTATACACCTATTTTTAGCAATGTCAATAGGAGAGTGCTAATTTTTTAAAATTTTTTTAATTTTGTATTTTTATTTGTTCTTCTTTTATTAATGGATATCTTATAAGTTTATCTCCATCTAAGTTTTCTTTATGCATATCTACTGCAGTGATTTGATGATTATCATATGTTGTATAATAATAAATTCCTTTATTTGTATTACAACACGATGTATAAAGTGTTATCTCATATTTATCATCACCTAAATTGCAACATCCTCTTTGTTGATCAACTGAATTAAGTATGTGGAAAAATTGACTAACGCTTTCTTTTTCTCCTTCTCCAGAAATTGAATTCATTTTTGTAAATGCTACTCTTACAAATCTAGATTGTGATGATAAATCTCCTGGAAGACCTATTGCTCCCATTCCTCGACTATATCTTTCTAAATTTAAGCCTTGAGCAAAAGTGTTCTTAGGTGGTTTTGTTGATAAATGCATATAATTATTTAAGCTAAACATTTGCTTATCAAAAGGAGGATTATTTGTTAAAACTCCTACTGGATTTTCATATATTTTAATTCCTTCTTTTACAGATTCTACCGTTATAGATTCTTCACTATCTGAAATAATCCAATGTAGCTCCGCTAATGGCAACTTATCATTAAATGGCATATTTAAGAAATTCATTTTTTCTACCAAATTTTGTGCTTCTTTTACCGTAGCACATTGGCTAAGAATCCAAGGAATAAATTCAAATTGTGTTATATTATCTTTTCCTTCTACTTCATCTTTATAGACTGTATTTCCTACAAAATTTAATCCTGCAATGCCTAATCCTTTTTCATTTATAGCATCGTAATATAAAGGATAATCTTCTACTACATACGCCATACCAATTATTGCATAATGAATATTTATATCCCCTTTTTTTCTAAAATGAAATGGATAATTTCGTGGGGTTATTGTAACCTCATCTCCATAAGAAAATTCGTAATCTAATGTACGTCCAAAATAAAAATCTTTTGTTTTATAAGTTGCCGCTGTACACATAATATTCCTCCTTACACACCATGCCTTCTACTTTAATTATTAATTTCTTCATCAACTTCTCTCCCTTCTTTTTCTGCAGGAATATCTCTAATAATATCTTTAATTACTTCTCCTGCAATAATTAGTCCTGCAACTGCTGGAACAAAAGAAATACTTCCAGGAACTTGATTTTTAACTGTGTGTTTTCCTTCTGCCCCCTGTGAACATATATTTTCATTTTTACAACTACATTCTAAGCTCTCATCTAGTTTTATCGGTTCTTCTTTTGAATATACAACTTTTAATTTTTTTATTCCTCTTGTTCTTAATTCTTTTCTCATAACCTTTGCCAATGGGCATACACTCGTTTTATAAATATCTGTTACTTCAAAGCCTGTAGGATCCAATTTATTACCCGTTCCCATACTTGATATGATAGGTATATTTAATTTATTTGCTCTCATAACAAGTTCTATTTTAGCTGTAACTGTATCTACACAATCTACAATATAATCTACTGTTTCATCTAATATTTCTTTACTGTCTGGCATAAAAAATTCTTGAATAGTTTCTACTTTTGCATTTGGATTTATTTCTAAAATTCTTTCTTTTGCAACTTCTACTTTATATCTTCCAATTGTTTTTTGAGTAGCAATTATTTGTCTATTTAAATTTGTTAAACAGATTTTATCATTGTCTACTAATATAAAATTTTCCACCCCTGCTCTTACTAGTCCTTCAACTACAAAAGAGCCTACTCCACCAATTCCAAATATAGCAACTTTTGCTTTGTGTAGTTTTTCTATTCCATCTTTTCCTATTAATAATTCTGTTCTCGAAAACTGATTTAGCATTTTATTAATCTCCTTTTATTTTATTATACATCTTGCTTCTTCCATATATCTAATATAATTTGAATGATGGACAACTCCCATTTTATCTGTTTCATAATAATTAATTTTTCTTTCAAAAATAAAATTCATATATTATACCATAAAATTGTGATATTATTGGCAAAAAGGTTCACCTCCTAGATTATAACATTTGATATTTTACTTTTCAATATTTTCTCCTTCTTTTTTTGATTTTTATTTGTATTGTTATTATTCAGTAAATCGCACATTTTTAGCGTTCCAGGTGTGCATATATTTAGTAAATAGACTGGTATTGGCATGACCAATTATATATAAATGCAAATTATATAAAATTAAACAGAACAAAAATATCAGGTGCCCATGAGATAATATATAATGGTTCTGTAAAAGAATCTGAATATGTAATAGAACACCTACATAGTTTTACAGAAACACCTACTAAATTTATTTTATACGGAGATGCACATGTTGAAAATAAAGATAGTATTGGAAGTTTAGGAAAAAAATCTTTATTATCTGAAAACAGTAAAAATATGAAAAAAGTTATAATAAGAAAGAACTTTAAGGATAATAAAAAAATAAAAGAATTATTAAGCAAAGCGGTAATTTAAATAAAATTATCAGCTTGTGTATATAAAAACACACTAAGATTTAAAAAATATTTTGAAGTGAACCCAAAATATCAGACAAAAATACGTTTAATTTGAAGGGTTCATTTTAATGTCAAAATATGATGCAGAGTTTAAATTTATTCATTTTTTAATTTTTCTATCTCTTCAGTTATTAATCCTGTTGATTTAACAATTATTTCTATATCTACACCCAAATTTAGCAATTTTTTGGCAATTTCTATTTTTTCTTGTTTCATTCCTTGTTTCATGCCTTGTTCTCTTCCTTCTTGTAACCCCTGCTTAATTGCATATTGCCTTCTTGCGTATTCATCTCTTCTTCCTTTTACTCGTAGTTCTGCTAGTATTCTTAATTCTTCATCTTTACTCATTCCTGTTAGTTCTTCTACCGCTTCTTTTATCTTTTCATTTTTTGCCATAATTTCCTTCATCTCCTTTTTATTCGGGTTATCAAGAAATAGCATCCATTGGCATATTTTATTTTGTTCATTTCCTTTATACAATCTCTTCGCTTTTGGAATTTCTACAATTATTATCTCTAAGAAATCTGTCAATATCCTTTTTCCCGTTTTATTATCTCTTATTTGCCATTTTGTGCCTAATTCCTCTATTCCCTTTAATTCTTTTATTTCATGGTCTAATATTATTATGCTTATAGTTTTGTGCAATTTTTCATATTCTTCACTTCTTTGTAGTTGTCTTGAATATGCATCTGCCCAATAATACAAAAATTTTTCATTTTCATAATCTTGTGCTTCTAATTGTATTTCTATATTACATTTTGTTCCATCTTCTAATTCTGTTCTTAAGTCCATTACTCCTAATTTTTGCTCTGCTATTTTTATATTTAAATGTCTATTTAAATCTGTAGTTGCTATTTTTGCTTTTTGACCTAATATATCTGATATTAGGCTTTCTGTTAGATTTTTGTTTTCTTCCCTAAAAAGTGCATGAAACACAACATCTACTTTCGGTTTTAGTAATTCTTTAGTTTGTTCTTTTTTTTCTTCAAATATTGTACTCATTTATCTTTCTCCTTTATTTTAACAAATTGTCAATTTTTTTGCAATACTTTTTTGACAATTTCTTATATTTACACTTTTGGTTTTAGGCATGAAAATAAAAGCATAGACTCCTTTCCTTAATATTTTTGATTTCTAATTCTTTTTTGGATTTTTTTAAGAATTAATTATTCGTGATTTAAAATTTTTTGATTAAAATTATTTAGAAATAATATCACACCTTTATTCAAAGTGTATGTTTTTCTTATACCATATTTTTCCAGTTTTGTCCACTTTTTTTCATCGACATTTTTCGAGATTCGTTAATGTTCAGTAGGACTAATTAAAATTGTATAAAACATTGCCTCTACAAATTTTTATACCCTACTGAACATTAACCAGTTTTTATCGAATTTTCATTCAATTGAAACGCGTCCCTTTTGCTTTTTTCAATCTATTTGAAAATTTTCCACTTCAGTTGTTATGCCTTCTCCTGTATGAGGATATATTTTACAGTATATCTTGTCTAGACTAAATAATATTATTAATATTGTACATACTGTTATTTTCACTTTTGATGTTAATTTTTGCAGTTTCCTTTCTAAAAATGGAGCTACAATATAAACACATAAACATCCTCCTATACCAAAGAACACACTACATTCAAGGCAAACTCTTCCATTTATATTTAAGAATATTCCAGTATAATCCCAATATCTTATGCCTGAAGTTAATTCTATATACCACGATGTAGCGTACTCTATAACAGTACATAATGTCATTACTACAATGAATGTAAGAAGCGGATTTTTTAGCATTTTTCTAAATGGTTTAAATTTTGTTAGTAATATTATAAGTGTACAACCTGTGCCATATATTGGAAGCCATGGTCCATACATAGTTCCTCTATTTACTAGTATACCATCTCTAAATAGATATAGTGCTACTTCCCATAGCCAACCAACAAATGAAAATATAAAAAAAAATAATATTATTGATGTTAATTCATATTTTTTATTGTAATCTATTTTTATCTTCTTTCTTTGTATTTCATATGTGTCAGGGTATTTATCTAAGTCATTTTCTTCAAATAATTTTTCATCATTTAGTAATTCATAATTATATTTTTTATTTTCTATATAATCTTTTCTTAATAAATTATATAATTCTGTATAAGTTGCTGTATAGTATGGTGTTACATAAATTCCTGCAATACCAAATGTTAAATATTGTAATATATTCCATCCTAAAAACGACATATCTAGCTTAAATGCTTGAAACTTATTCCCTTGCATCATTTCTCTAGACATTTTAATTGCATCTTTTGCTTTTATTGAAGGATTTTCAGCTATTATATATACTACCATTTTATATGAATAGTTTTTAATAATTCCACCTATTATTGTAAAATTCCATAATAATTTATACACTTCTTTTAATAGCATTGCTTTTATACTTGAAAAATATCTTTCTTTTTTAAATGCATATGTTAGTCTTTTTACTTTTGTTCTTTTATAATTTATACTTTCCAAATATACTCTACTTGCACCTATTTGAATTGGATATGATATAAATACTTTTATTAATAACCCAAATACTGAAGATACTATTAAAATAATACTTGCTATTGCTTCTTTATGTTCATAAATAGCAATGGATCTTATTAAATTTTGTAATTGAGCTTGTCCTTTTGTTATAACATTAAAAGCTGTAAATACTACTCCTTTTGTAATATTGTGTTCTTCGTTGTATCTATTGATAGGACCTATCATATTCCCTGTAAATATTTGTGACATTGCTTTATCTAAATATTCATTTGCTAATTCCTCTTTATCTACTGGGTCTACTATTTCTT
The DNA here is from genome assembly GCA_051891435.1 of Clostridia bacterium. GTDB lineage: Bacteria > Bacillota > Clostridia > TANB77 > CAG-508 > UMGS1933. The sequence continues at coordinate 52,279 of JBJFFE010000072.1, forward strand.
GTGTATTTTTTTCTTTTTCATATTCATATATTATTTTCAAATTTGAGAAACTGTCTTTATTAACTACATTTTCTCCTATTACAATTGTCATAAACAATCCAATTATCATTAGTGTCCATAGATTATTTTTTAGAGTTTTTTTTGCTTTATTTTTTACTTCTTTTATGCTCCACATTTTATCTCCTTTTAATTATTCAACTTCTTCTTTTACTTTTGTTCTTGTATGTTCCTCAAAAAAATTGTCCTTTACAATTCTAAACAAAGCAGATAATGTTTCTAAAATCATTTTTTTACTTTCTGGATCTACAAGTTTATACGAACTTAGCAATATTCTTGCATTTGAGAACCAATGAGCTTTTAGGTCTGAGAAAGTTTCTACTTTAGTTGTATTTATTACTTGAAATACAATATCTATTACTTGTTCTCTTCTATTCATATCTATTTGTTCAAGCCAGTCTTTAATTGATTTGTCTATAAATTTACTTCCATTAGTAACCTCCTTCAAATAAACGAATTCATTTCCTAATAATTGCCAACTATATAAATCATGCTGCATAACTCCTGTCTGTATACTCTTAACAACCGTATATTTTTCTTTATGATTTAACAACCTGCCAAAAATAGAATCTTGTGGTATATATGTACTTACTTTTTTTATCATTTCTTTATATTCTTTAGTTTCAACTATGTCGTCATTAAATCCAGGTCCATCGTTATTATAGATATTTATTATTCTATTTCTGATATCTTTATTTGCAAATACTGCAGCATATACCGCAAGATTACCACCTTTCGAGTGTCCTCCTATTCTTAATTTATTAGGATATTCTTTAGCTACTTCTTCTAAATATTTTACTGCATCTATTTGAGATGGGATATGACTTTTAAATGTCATATTTAAATCTTCTTTCCATCCTACTACTGTATTGTCTGTTCCTCTATATGATACATATATTGTATCATCTGGCATTATTATTGTTATAGCTGCAAATTGTTTTTCTTGTTCTGGGCTTATTTTATTTACATACTTGGTTACCCTCATCTCTCCAAATCTTCTTGATAGCCCCATTGCTGGAAATAAATTTATATCGTCTGCCCATAAAATTGGCATTTCATTTATATCTTTTTCTAAAAACCTATCGCTTAGTTCTCTTATTGTTACAACTTCGTTTTCCTTTATTAATTCATCAAAAGGAAAATATGAAAATCTTGATAAGATTAAATTGTCTATTTCGTTAAATTTATCTTTCGATAAACTTAAATCTCCTCTCCACTCAATATAATCAAATACATTTGCCATAATTTTTATCTCCTATCATTAGTTTTTTTAATAATAATATAAAAGCAAGTAATTGTCAAACTACTTGCTTAAAAAAAATTATATTAATATTATAGTTACGTCAGTAATTGAATTTATACAATATTTGTAAGTGCGCCCCACTATTTCAATAAAGTCCATTAGCTATTTTCTCTCTTGTTTTCTGAGATTTTCTCATATTTAATATGTTCTATATTACTGTTTTTGCTTCGTTCCACCATTTTGTTATATATTTGGTCTCTTAAGTTTTGTTTTTGTTCACTTTTAGTTAAGTTTTTATCTGGGAAAAAAGGTCCATCTATATATGTTACAATTTTTATTTTATCTTTGTTTTTCCCATAACTTTGGTATGTATTTGTCATACAAAATGCTGGTGTATTAAACTCAATTGGGTATTTAAATGATACTGTTTTAAAAGGTCTTATTTTTGTGTAATATGGCCAAATATGAGCTTCTGGGTATATTGTAATTGCATGTTTTTTATTAACATTTTTTTCTATTGCCTCTAAAAATTTCTTCATAGCTTTTTTATTTGCAGGAATTGGCAAAGCACCTAGTAACTGTACAATATTTCCCAGAAATTTCATAGAAACATTTTCAGGATTTACTATAAAAAAATTTCTTTTAGGATATATTGGTAAACTTGGTATAAATGTATCCGCAAAGGGTTGTGTGTGATTTACATACACAAAATAAGCCTCATTTTTATATTGTTTCAATTTTTCTTTTCCAACATATTTAATTCTAAATTTTATTTTTGAGTATAATATTTTAATTGGCATGCTTAAAATATTTTGCATACAAAAACAAACAAAGTCCCATGGTTTATGATGAATATATTTATAATTTTCATCTATCAATCTTGGGACTATCTTTGCTTTAGAAAATTCATCATTTAGTTCATCTTTATAGTAGATAACTTCTTTTGGTTTCATACATTTAAATCCTTCTTTTCAGTAGTATATTCTAATGGTATTTTATAAAAGTCTTCATATACTTTTTTCCAAACTTCAAAATTTTTTTTCTTCATCGCCTCTGTATTTTCTTTAGCAGATAATGTTTCATCTGGATATATTGGTTCTTCTATATTTATAATATATTGTTGAACTGGGAAACCATCCTCACCTATTATATCAGTATCCTCCATTGTTATAAATATTGGTATAACTGGTACATTATTTCTTGCAGCTAATCTAAAAGCCCCATTTTTTAATGGCTTTGGTTTCTTATAATTCCACCATAAACTTTGTTCTGGGTAAATTAGTATAAAATCTCCTCTTGCTAAAATTGTATCAACAGCTTTTATAAATTCTGTCATAGTTTTTGTATTTGAACTTAATGGTAAGGTATCACAATTTCTAAAGAAGAATCCATATAAGCCAGGGAAATTAGTGTAATTTCCTTCTCTTATTACTTTATATAGCTTTTTATTTTTCGATTGACCAGATATTCTAAATACCTCTTCAATCGAAAATGAGTCAAATGGATTAAAATGATTACATGTTATCATTGCTCCTGTTTGAACACTTTGTAAAATTTCAATTCCTTTAATTTCTTTTATAATTAGTTTATTATTTTCAAGTAAATTATCTAAAAACCTTTCTCCAAGTTTATTTGCAAACCTAGCTTTTAATTTACTTTTCCATTTCGTTTTTAAATAATCCACATTTTCTGGAGTTAAAATAATTGTAGGTGGATCATCTTCTGCATCCACATCAAAATGGCCTTCTCTTTCTAGTCTTTCAATTTTCTCTAATATTTCTAACCTTTCCTTGGATTTTTCTATTTCTTGTTCTTCCATTTTTCATCCCCTATTTTCTTCTATCGTCTCCAACGCAGTCAGATTCTTTTTGAGCAAGTTCACGAAGCTGTCTATCTTTTTCTCTATCATCAAATTTTTCCTCATCACTATAATTATCTCGAATTTTTAATATTTCATCAAAGAATTCTGTTTTTTGTGCATATCTCCAGAAGTAGTCTTTGTATAAAATATCTTCAAAATGCCATGGTTTAAATGCCAAATTGTAATGAACTAATTTTAAATCTTTTTCATCTACTTCTACATTAGAAACTGGCATTCTATTCCAATTTTTATCAATTAGCTTTACCCTACCTTTGCAAAGTCTATTTAAATAATCTTGGTCTTGAGCTACAGAAAATTTAATTGTTCCTAGTACATATAAGAATTTTTCTTGAAAATTATATTTTCTAAGCTCATCTAAATTCATTAGAAGAACCCCTGCATTAAAATAATTTCTGTAGTCAGATACACCAACTACTTTTTCTGCATATTCTTGAAATACTTCAATTGTTTGTATAACATCGTCTGGAGCTGCTCCTACTAAATTATCCCCTAAGTCTGTATTAAATAATTCTGCTACATCTCTTAAAAGAACAACATCACTATCTAAATATAATGCTTTATTATATTGAGGATATAGGTTTGGTATAAATAGTCTAAAATATGTTGTTTTAGAGAAATAGTCGCGTGTATATAATTTATCTTTAATTTCTTCAATATAGTAATTTAAGTCTACAAATTCTATATTTACATTTTCTCTTTCATATTTTTTAATTTTTTCTTTGTGGTCTTCACTTATATTTGTATATAATACCTTAATTAAATAGTAATAATCTGTAGATGAGTTATCTACTAATGATTGAAGTGTTACTGCTAAAAAAGGTATGTATTTATCATCAGCCGCAAAAAATATTGGTAATACTTCTTTATTTTGTTCCATTTAAATTCCCTCTTTCATTTTTTCAAATTCATTTTTTAATTTTATATATTCGTTTAAGTCATCATCAAAATAATAACATTTTAATACTTTATGTACTTCTTCTACATGCCATTGTTTGTAATTTTCTGTATGTGGATATGGTAAAAACATAAGTCTTTTACAAAAATGACAAATTATGGTGTCTTTTTTATTAAATTTTGACTGTTCATTAAAAATTCTAGGAAGTATTTTTTTCTTTGTTGTAGACCAGAAAATTGCATCTTGGTCTGCAAATAACATTTTTTTAGTTTTTATTAGTGTTCTTGCTTTTTCTAAAAGTTTTGTTTCTTTTATTTTATTCATATTAAGTAAAAGCATACCAGCATTTATATAGTCTGGTCTTATAATCCAACAACCATACTTTTCTTTTACTGCTGCATATTCATAATCAGTCACATCAATATTATATAATTTTGAAAGATCTCCTCCCACCATTATGTCTATATCTAAGTATAGTAGCTTGTTTGGAATCTCTGGTATTAAGTCTGCTAATAATCTAAGTAAGGTATACGGTGTGCAATATGCATTTTCATTAGCACAATTCATAAATTCTTGCTCATATAAGTTTGTTACATCAACTTTAGTTACTTGATTCTCTGAGTTTTTTGACTTAACAATTTTATTTAAAAAATCAATTTGTTCATCGCGAATAGCTGTATATTCTGGTTTTAATCTTGTCAAATTCATAGTAAAAATGTAACAATTAATTGGTTCTTTTGTTCTATTTGTTATAGATATAAGCTGCGTTAATGCTCCGTCAAAAACCTTCTCATTTCCACATAATAATAAATTTATCATATTTTTACTTCCTATTATTTTACTTTTTTTAAGTTTGCTTAGATATTTTATCGTAAAATATAAAATTTTGCAAGTAGTTTATGAATATTATGGAAAAGTAACATTTTTTCCTTAATTTAATATGATAATATTAGAACTATAGAAAGGATGATTAAATTTATGAATAATTTTACTCCAATTTTATATACCATTAGACCTGGTGATACATTATATAATTTAGCCTTAATATATGGCACGACTGTACAAGAAATAATTGATACAAATTTAGCTTTAGACCCATATAATTTGCGAGTTGGGCAACAAATTTATATCTACCCTCGTTCTAATAATCCATATGATTATTGGGTTAGTATTAATCAAGTTAATTTAATGCAAAATATGGATTTGGCATGGCTTGAACATATTTTATGGACACGTTTGTTTTTAATTAGTGTTGCAGAAAATTTGGGTGATTTAGAAGCTACTAAGGCTCGTTTGTTAGAAAACCCTAGAACTATTGCTAATGTTTTTAGAAAATATTATGGAAATAATATTGCAAATAAAATTGAAGAACTGATAAAAGAGCATTTAATAATTGGTGGAGATTTAATTGTTGCATTAAAAAATGGAAATCAAAAATTAGCTCAAGAATTAAATACTAAATGGTATAAAAATGCTGATGATATGGCAGAAGCATTTAGTAGTATAAATCCTTTTTATCCAAAAGAAGAAGTAAGAAATATGTTATATGAACACTTAAGGCTTACAACTAATGAAGTTTCTGCCCGTTTAAAGAAGGATTATGCTGCAGACATTAAAGCTTATGATATGGTTCAAAAAGAAGTTTTAAAAATGTCAGAATTTTTTGTAAATGGAATTGTAAAACAATTTCCTAATTTATTTTAGTTCGCGGGCGAACACTGTTCGCCCATATTTTATTTGTAGCACTTTTTTCCAATGAGACCTTTCTAACAAATTACATTAAAAAGCAACCAGTGATTAATTCTGATTGCTTTGTAATGTAATTTATTAGAATCGTGAGTGCACGCTTAGAAGTTCATTATTCTGTTTTGTCTTCTACATTTTCATAATATTCTATCCCTAATTTATAGCTTTCTTTTAACTCTTCAAGATTTTTCTTCACCTTTTGTTTATCTTTATTTGTTAATTGTTTTTTTTGATTATTACCCAATTTAAAACCTCCTATGAAATTAGATAATAATATTATGTGTAATTTTTGTAATTTTAAATTATATTTTTAAAATTTTTTAGATGTTTTAATTAATCTACATTAACACCTTTTTCAAGTTGTTTCTTTCCTATAATATAGTAAAAAGCTATATAAACTATATATATTCCAATACCTACATACATAACAGATTTAATTGCATCTATATTTATTATGTCTGTAGTGTTAATTAAATTCATAACACTAGAATTAAATAACCCAAAAACAAAAATGAGTGCTAAAGTAACTACCTGTGTTATCATATATAATGCGAAACCAATTATAATTGTTTTTACCATTTTATTTTGATTTGATTTATGACCTAATATTATTCCTGTATATCCAACTAACACTATAAACATTAATTCTAAAAATATTACAAAAGAAACTAATAATAATAAATTTAAAACTGTTGTATTATAAGTTGAAGCGGCAAGTTCAAGTAGTTGTTTTAATACTTGCATATTAGCTTCTGAATAATAACATATAAATAAGCAGGCTATTATAATAACTGTTGTTGTAAAAATACATATTAATGCAGAAATTACTTTTGAGGCAAATATTGTTTTCTTTTCTATTGGCAAAGTGTGTGTAAGATATGATTCATCTTTATATACATTTCTAATAAATCTTGCCCATAATCTCATTAAACAATTAATTAAACTACTTACCATCATACTTATTGCAAATCCAAATACAATTTGTGCGACCACCGAAAATATAACTGAATTTTTAATCAAGCTTAAACCTCTACCAATAACTGAAAATATAAATGCTAAAATATAAAAGACTACTACTACTTTATATACCCATTTCAAGTCATATTTTAATACTTTTCCTAACATTTAAAATACCTCCTAAATATCTCATCTATTGATGTTTTTTCTTTGTTTCTTAATTCATCTGCTGATGATGTTAAAATTATTTTTCCTTTATCCACGAAAATAACTTCATCTAATATTCTTTCAATATCTGAAATTAAGTGCGTAGATATTATTACACTTGCGCCTTCAAAAAAATTAGAAAGTATTGTATCTAATATATAATCTCTTGTTGCAGGATCAACTCCTCCTAATGGTTCATCTAAAATATAAAGTTCTGCATTCCTGCTCATTACAAGTATTAATTGAAGTTTTTCTTGCATTCCTTTTGACATTTTTGATATTTTCTTGTTGATGTCTAAATCTAAATCTTTTAATAAGTTAATTGCTTTTTGAGAATCAAAATTTTTATAAAATTCTTCAAAATATTTGATGACCTGTTTAATTGTCATTTCCTTATCTAAATATGTTCTTTCTGGTAAATATGATATAATTTCTTTTGATTGTACTCCGGGGATTTCTCCATTAATTAGTATTTCTCCACTTGTAGGCGTTAGTAAGTCATTTATTAGTTTTATTAATGTACTTTTTCCTGCCCCATTTTTCCCTAAAAGACCTATTATTTTTCCTCTTGGAATTTTTAAATTAACATCTTGCAATACTGCTTTATTGTCAAATTCTTTACATAGGTTTTTACATTCTAATAATTCCATTTTATTTCCTTCCTCCTAGTTCTTGCAAGTACTCTACTGCTTCTTTGTAGCTTATACCGATATTTTCCATATCTTGAAGGTAATTATTTACTTTTTCTTCTGCCAATTCTTTTTTTATTTTTTCAATTAGTTCTTTGTTAGTAGTTACAAATTTTCCATTTGTTCTTTCAGTATAAATTAAACCCTCATTTTCTAATTCGACCAATGCTTTTTGCATTGTATTAGGATTAACCCTTGCAGTAAGTGCTAGCTCTCTTACCGAAGGAATTCTTTCTCCTGGTTTTAACTTATTAGAAATTATCTCAATCCTTAATTTTTCTACTAATTGAACATAAATTGGTCTATCATTATCAAAAATATAATCCACAACTTTTTTCCTTTCTATTATTGTATTACTTGCATAATACAATAATACTATTTCGTATGTTAGTTGTCAATATTTTTTATTAAAATTTTTCCTCAAAATTAAGTTTAAGGCATAATATATTTATTTTTGCAACACCGCGTAAGCGACCAAACGAGCGATTCCGCGAGTGCGATTGGAGCAACCTACTATTAATCTTTATGTTTGTAGGTTGCGACACACAAGGTGTAAAAAATAAATATATTATGCCTTAAACATAGTTTTATTTTTATTTTTAGTACGCAATCATGCGCCTATTAAATCAATTATAAAATCTTATTTATATTTCTCATAAATATTATATTTTCTATTATATCCATAACTGAATATACTATCATTATAATTCCTATTGTAACTATTATAGCATTAGAATATATGATTACATATAGTCCACATATAAGCATCAGAATAGCTAATATTAGACCGAAAATCCATGATTTACTTCCAATTCTTTTTATTTGAATTGCTGAATTAATTCTTACAAAAGATGTATATACAATCCAAACTCCTATTATGATTCTAAATACTGAACCTATTATATTCATATATGCCATGGCAACAATTCCTATAACAATTGAAGTAAGTCCATATATTAAGTCATAATTGAAAAAGTCATTTTCTCTTTTTGTTACAAAATAATTAATTATTTTGTAAATACCTACTAAAATAAATACCGTTCCCAATACTCCTGAAATGAATTTAACCGTTCCCTCTGGTTTACAAACTAATACAATTCCTAATATTGCAAATATTAATGATTCTAATATTGAAACCCATCCTGTTTTTTTTAATAAATTTTTCAATTTTTCCATTTTTTTCTACTCCTTTATATTAATTATTTAATTATGAACTTGGTACGAACTTTTTTATCTGAATTATTAAATTCATTGTGCATTTTTCTTGTTTTAAAATAAATTATCCATTTATATACTCATTTAAGTTTTTTACTTTAAAGTTTAATTCTCCAAACTTTTCTGTTGTTACATATCCTGGCTCTGCATTTATTGTATCTGGTATTCTATTTACTACTGTTGCACATGTTAATTCTACTGTTGATGGCTTGTCCACTGTTATTGTTGTTGTTGGTTCTCCCTCTATAGTCCATACATTTCTATCAAATTCCTCTGGTGCATATACTTTTCCAACACATTCTGTTTCTACTACTATTCCCTCTTCTGTTTCAGTTGTAACTACTGCACTCATTCCAGTTGCATCTCCTGCTTTTACTGTCATATTTAATGTTGATGAGAAAATATCTTCTTTATATGTTTGTGGTATACATTTTTGAGTTTGACTTTTTATTGTAAGCCCTAATTTTGAGCATAGCCATCCATTTACATTCCACATATATGATGGCATAAAATTCCCAGCATCAATTAACTTTTGTCTTTCTTCTGCAGATATATTATCTGCTGATGCAATTTTGTTCTCAAATTCTTCTAAAGATAAACCTGCTCCATGTGCTTCTGCTAAAGCTATTCCATATTCTTCTACGTTGTAACTTGAGCTTCCTTTTATTCTTGTAATTTTTTGAGTAGAACCTGCAATACTTGTCACTAGTTGTCCCCAGTATATATCTTGGTATCCGCTTCCAGTTATTGTACAATTATTTTGCTTTGCTAGCTCATCTATTTTCTTTACTAAATTAGGATTAGAATTCATTGGGAAAAAAGCTTCTTCACAAGTTGTTATTGCATTTATTCCTAATTTTGCGCAAAGCATAAGTGGCTCTTCTAGTTCTCCAATTAAACTCCTTGTTGTAACAACACAAATATCTGGTTTTGTTTGTTTTAACATTTCTTCAGCATTTTTGGCATCTGTAACTACTACACCTAAATTTTGTCTACCTAAAATCTCTCCAATATCTTTTCCTATAACATTAGGGTTTATATCAATAGCTCCAACTATTTCCACCCCTTTTTCTAGCATATATCTCATTGTATATATGCTCATTTTGCCTACACCATATTGCACTGCTTTAATTTTCTTGTCCATAAAATAACCTCCTTTTAATATTATGTTTCTTAAATAAATTTATATTCAAAATTTGTATAAATTTAAAAAGCTTCTTCTATAATATTTGCCAAGCATTGCATACTTAACAAACATTCTTCTAATGTATTCCCTGTTGCTCCAACTTCAATTATGAATGCACCTGGAGTAACATGCTGATTGTATCTTGAATTTCTTACTATTATTGGCCTAAATAATCCTGGGTATAATAAATTAGCAGTTTCTTGTATTTTTATAGCTGTTTTTATATTTTGTCTCCAATTAGGGTGTTCTAATCCACCTCCATCAGTTCCAACTACTAACATCATTTGTGCCACACTCTGCCCATCTATTTTTACAGTTGGTCCATATGATGATCCATCTCCCACCGCGTCTCTATGCAAATCGATAACAATTTGTATATCCTGATTTTCATTTAAAATTTCCTGTATTGTTTCCAAAGAACGTTCATATGAACCAGAATATGAAGGATAATCATGATATGATGAATCATGTATCACCTCAAAGCCTTTATTAGTTAAAAACTTTGAAAGTTCTTCTCCCACTCTAACTACATTATAATTATTGTCTGTTGTTCTGTAATTTCCGGTCATCGTATAATTATATTGCTCACTAGGAGTATAGCTTTCACATGTATGAGTATGATATATTAATATTTTTTTAGTATTTGTTAAATTAAAATCTTCTAAAGAAAGGATATCTTCTGTAAGTTCATAATCACTTTGGTTTCTTATTTTCGTTGTGCCTGTTGTAAAATTAAAATTTTCTTCAATGTTCTTTTCCGATACAGCTTCAATTGTTGCATTTTTGAATATTATTATGTCATTTTCTTCTTTTAGAATTTCTTCTATCTCTGGTGCAATTTCATTTTCTTCATCCAATGCCATTACTAAGGGAGAAACTGTTTTTAATATTTCCAATGAATCAACTTCATATTTTTCTTCATTGATATTGTAGAAAAACCCCGTGTATACACTACTACAGGTCTCAAATGAAAAAACTTTTTGTAAGTTCTTTACATTTGAAATTAAAAATTTAATCAATAAACTTAAAAATATTATACTAATTATTAATTTTATAAAACTTTTAGAAATTCCTTTTAAATTTATTATTGCAACATTCATCTTTTACCTCTTATAAGATTTATTTTAGGGAGCTTTTCCCTATTTCAATCTTATTCAAGGTAAAAGAAATTATGAAATTTAAGCACTAATTTCTGTTATATCAATTTTTGTTACTTGTTCTTTTGTAGAATTATCTAGCAAATTAATTATATAGTTAGTAGTAGTTTTTATTTTTATAAGTTCTGTTTTTCTTAAATCGGCTAACATGTGTGTAGAATAATCCATGCCGATTGGTAATGTTTTATTTCTATTATTAAAAAATATTATATTACTAAAAGCCAAAAGATTTGAATTAGATTTGAAATTTATTTTATATAATTCAATTTTTTTATTACTTGTAATTAGTTTTTGTGGATTTATTTCAAGTCTAGTTAATTCATTTTTTGGTTTTTTAGTTGTATATAAAGATATAGTGGTATTAATTTTACTTTTTTTAAGTGCTTTTTCAATATTTATTACTATGTTTTCTAATTTTTTAGAGTATTCTTCCAAACTTAAATCCTCTGTAATTTCTAAAATACTTTTTATATTTTTTGTTGTTTCTCTATGAGCTAAAATGGCTTCATCAATATTTATTAATTTTTCATTTTCTTTTAATTTTTGTAAATTTTCTGTAGTAATTCTTTCTTTATTTATAATTGAATTTATATCATCTAATATTTTTGTTTCTGTTAATAGCAAACTATTTTGTTCTTCTTCTGTTAAACTTTTTCTTTGCATAGAATCCAAATACTTACCAAATTCTACTAAATCTTCTTTTACATTAAAGTTTTTCTCTATACGAGTTTCATTTTCTGCCTGAATTACTCCTTCAGCTAATTGATTTTTTTCATCTTTATTAGTGAATTTCCAAAATTCGAAAATACTTTTTTTATGAGATTCTATTTCTTTTATATACAAAGTAGCATTCTCTATTTTTTTCTTCAATACTTCGATTTTTACTGTTAAGTTTTGAATATCTAATCTTGTTGTTGCTGCAATAGTTGTTTTTGTTTTTAATTCTTTACAAACATATATTAAATCTTCAATACAATCACCATAAGAAGGCTTTATATATCCAGTATCTTCTATTTCCACATTTTCTTCTATTGTATTTTGTTCTTGAACTGATGATTTCTTTTTACTATATTTAAAGAAATATTTCACCCTTCCAAAAAATGTTTTTTTACATTCTAAAAAGGTTGATATTTGTTTTTGTTTTTCCAATAATTCTGAATTTAAACTCTTTTCTTGAAGTTTTAATTTATTTAATTTTTTCGTTAAAGCTATTTGTATATTTTCTATTTCTTCAATACTTTTTAGATTACGTTTTATTTCATTTGAATAAAACTCATTTAAATTAGAATTTGTAATCTCATTGTCCTTAAAATAAAAATGTATTGTCCCTTTTTCATCTAATATAATATCAAATTTAAAATAATTAGCTAATTCTGTTTGTATATAAAACAGAGTTTTTACAAGATTATAAAAATCTTTTAATGTATTTTCTTCCGTAAAATGCAATTTATAATCACTTTCAATATTTTCGTATATATCTACTTGTCCAATAATATCTATAGATAAATTATCATTATTATCATAAACTTCATATATCATTGGCCATTTATTTGTAAAATAAAATAAATTATTTTCTAATGTATTTATTTTTGATTTTTCAATATAATTATTCTCATAATCTAAATTACATATTGGAACATATATTTTTTCATTAATATCCTCTATTTTCTTTTTTAGTATATATATGAAAGCCTGTTGTTCTGTTTCCTGTGTAGGCACTATCATATAATATTTATTAGTTCTTTTTATATAATATATTTGCCATAAATAATCTTTTGTATACTTAATTTTAATAGGAACATCTTCTTTGAATTTACCTTCAAATTCTTCAATTTCTTTTATATCCTCAATAGAAGCATTTTGTAATAAGTTTAACAATGTTTCGTATTCTTCTTCATTTTTTTTATTCAAATAGAAGGATAAATCTTTCATGTTTTCAATTTTTTTAGCTGGTTCATCTAATCTTCTTGCATTAGTAAGCACTATGTTTATATCTTTTATTGATACATATTTATATATCTTATAATTTTTTTCATTTCTAATTTCTGTAGATTTAATATCTACATCATCTACATTAATTATTGATTTTGGTATTTTCTTTAAATTTAAGTTTAAATATTCTAAAACGCTAGTTTTATTTTTTCTCATAAGTTATCTCCTTATATAACAAATTATTATTATATTATCACAATTTTTTAATAAAGTATAGTATATAATAAAAAAATAATAAGGCAAGGTTCCCCCCTTGTCTTATTTACTTTTTTCTATTAAATTAATCGTTTTTTTCGTTATGTATTTATCTAATTTTTGGCTTTGTTTTAAAATAATTTCATAATTTTTATTTTTCTCAATCATTCTGTTTAACTTAATTTTATTAAATTTAATGAGCCAATCTAATATCATATGGATCGCCCCCACGATGTTATTATAACATATTTATTTATCTTTTTTTGTTGAAACGTGTCGATTAAATAAATTTTCTTTAATTTTCTTAGTTTATATGTTATAATTACCTAAATTGTATAATACATAATTAAAAAATTTTATATGTTTGTGGGAGGATTTTATGAATAAAAATTTATCTTTACTTACTGATTTCTATGAGTTTACCATGTCTAATGGTTTTTTTGCTAAAAATATGACTAACAAGCAAGCTTATTTTGATGTTTTTTTTAGAAGAATTCCTGATAATGGTGGTTATGTCATTTTTTCAGGCTTAGAACAAGTTATTGATTATATTAAGAATTTAAATTTTGATAGAGATGATATAGAGTTCTTAAGAAATACCAATAAATTTTCTGAAGAGTTTTTAGAGTATTTATCTAATTTCAAATTTACTGGAGATGTCTGGGCTATTCCAGAAGGTACTGTTGTTTTCCCACATGAGCCACTAATCACTGTTAGAGCACCAATCATTGAAGCACAAATATTAGAGACTTTCATTTTGCTTCTAGTAAATCATCAATCTTTAATTGCAACTAAATCAAGCAGAATTGTGGCTTCTGCTAAAGGTAGACCAGTTATGGAATTTGGTGCAAGACGCGCTCATAGTATTGATGCTGCATTTCTAGGTGCTAGAGCTGCTATGATTGGTGGTTGTGTCCGGAACATCTTGTACATTAACTGCTAAAGAATTTAATGTTCCTGCTCTTGGCACAATGGCACATAGTTTTGTGCAAAGCTTTGATTCTGAATATGAGGCTTTCAAAGCTTACGCAGAAAGTTACCCAGATGATTGTACTTTGCTTATTGATACTTATGATACACTAAGCTCTGGAATAGTTAATGCTATAAAAGTATTTAATGAAGTTCTTGTTCCTAATGGTTTTAGACCAAAAGGAGTTAGATTAGATAGTGGAGATTTAGCTTATCTTTCAAAACAAGTAAGAAAAATATTAGATGATGCAGGATTTCCTGATTGTAAAATTTGTGTAAGTAACTCTTTAGACGAATTCCTTATTTCTTCACTTTTAGAGCAAGGTGCACAAATAGATTCTTTTGGAGTTGGTGAAAATCTTATTACTGCAAAATCTGATCCAGTTTTTGGTGGAGTTTATAAATTAGTAGCTCTTGAAAATAATGGACAAATTGTTCCAAAAATAAAAATCTCTGAAAATGTTGTAAAAATTACAAATCCAGGATTTAAAAAGGTTTACAGATTTTATGATAAAACTTCTAATAAAGCATTAGCAGATGTAATTACTCTATATGATGAAAAAATTCCAGAAAATAATTATAAGATTTTTGATCCACAAAATCCATGGAAGGAAAAAACACTAAGCAATTACTGGGTTCGCCCATTACAAGAACAAATATTTAAAAATGGTGAGCTTGTATATACTTTGCCAACACTTTCACAAATATGTGAAAAATCAAAAAAAGAATTAGATACCCTATGGCCAGAAGTAAAACGTTTAAAAAATCCACATAAATATTATGTAGATTTGTCAAAATCTTTATGGGATTTAAAAAATAAATTATTAAAGAAATAAAAAATCGACCAATGGTCGATTTTTTATTTCTTTATAAATCTCCATGCATCCCTGCACATTTCTTCTATTCCATGTTCTGCTACCCAGCCTAATTCATCTCTTGCTTTGCTTGGATCTGCATAGCAGGCTGCTATGTCCCCTGGTCTTCTTGCTCCTATTTTGTAATTTACTTTTACACCATTTACTTTTTCAAAATTCGTAACTAAATCTAATACAGAATATCCCTTGCCAGTTCCTAGGTTATAAATTTTTACACCTTTTTCTTCTCTTATTTTATCTAATGCTTTTAAATGTCCTTTTGCAAGGTCTACTACATGTATATAATCTCTTACTCCTGTTCCATCTGGTGTATTGTAGTCATTTCCAAATACTGTTAGAGCTTCATATTCTCCACTTGCAACTTTTAATATGTATGGCATTACATTGTTTGGAATTCCGTTTGGTACTTCACCAATTAGCCCGCTTTCATGTGCTCCTATTGGGTTAAAATATCTAAGTATTGCTACACTAAAATCTGTATCTGCAACACATACGTCTTGTAAAATTTGTTCTATCATAAGTTTTGTGCTTCCATATGGATTTGTTGTAGATAATGGGAAGTCCTCTTTTATCGGCAAACTTGCTGGATTTCCATATACAGTCGCAGATGAGCTAAATACTATTTTTTTACAATTGTATTTTTTCATTAATTTTAATAATATAAGTGTTCCTGTAATATTGTTGTGATAGTATTCTATTGGCTTTGCTACAGATTCTCCTACTGCTTTTAGTCCTGCAAAATGAATTACAGATTCTATGCTATTTTCTTCAAACACTTTCTCTAATCTTTCTTCATTTAATAAATCCACTTCATAAAATTTAAAATCTTTATTTGTTATTTCCTTTATTTTATTTAAAACATCTGGTGAACTGTTGCAGAAATTATCTACTATAACAATTTCTTCTCCTTTTTCTAATAATTCAACTACTGTGTGGCTTCCTATAAAACCTGCCCCACCTGTAACTAATATTGACATAAAAATCCCCCCTTATTTTGCCTCAAACCAGTTTTTTCCCTCTGATAATTCAGCTATTAATGGTACTTTTAATTTTATAACACTTTCCATTTCTTTTTTCAAGATGTTTTTTACTTCTTCTATTTCATCTGGATATGTTTCTACTAATAATTCATCATGTACCTGTAAAATTAATTTTGATTTCATATTTCTTAACTTATTATAAACATTTATCATCGCTATCTTCATTATATCTGCTGCTGTTCCTTGTATTGGTGTATTCATTGCTACTCTATGTCCAAATTGTCTTACCATATAATTATTAGATTTTAGCTCCGGAACATATCTTCTTCTATGGTATAATGTTTCTACATAGCCTTTTTCTTTTGTTTCTTCTACAATTGTTTCCATGAATTTTTTTATACCAGAATATTTTTCTAGATATTGCTCAATATATTCTTTTGCTTTTTTTCTAGATACTCCAATTTGTTCAGCTAAACCGAAATCACTTATTCCATATACAATACCAAAGTTTACAGCCTTAGCTTTTGACCTCTCTTCTTTGGTAACTTCTTCAATTGGTATATTTAGTACCTTAGAAGCGGCCTGTCTATGAATATCTTCCCCTGAATTAAATGCCTCAATCATATTTTCATCTTCAGAAATATGTGCCAAAATTCTAAGTTCAATTTGTGAATAGTCTGCATCTATATATATGCAATTATTTTCCGGTTTAAAAACTTTTCTTAATTTTTTGCCAAGTTCAAATCTTGTAGGTATATTTTGAAGATTTGGCTCTGTACTACTTATTCTACCTGTTGCTGTTACTGTTTGATGAAAACTTGAATGAATTCTTCCAGTTTCTTTGTTAATATATGGAATTATTCCTTCAACATATGTTGAATTTAATTTTACAAGTTGTCTATAATCTAATATTTTTTCTATTATTGGATGTGTATTTTTTAGCTTTTCTAATACATCACTATCTGTTGAATATCCCGTTTTTGTCTTTTTTATTACTGGTAACCTTAATTTTTCAAATAGAACTTCTCCCAATTGTTTTGTGGAATTTATATTAAACTCTTCTTCTGCTAACTCATATATTTCATTTGTTAAAACTGCAATTTTTTCTTTTAATTCGTTTCCATATTCTACTAACTCATCTTTATCAATATACATTCCCTGATATTGCATATCTGCCAAAACTTCTACCAAAGGCATTTCTATTGTATTAAATAAGTCTAGAGTTTCTGTTTCCTTCATTTTTTTTATTAATACATTATACAATTTATTAATTATATAAACATAAGCATATGGTTTTATATCTTCTTTTTCTTCATTTTGATTAAATAAGCTTAATTGTTCTTCCTCTGGGTGGCTATTTTGATTTAAATATTCTTCTAATTCAAATCCGTAAATATTCATTAGCTAAATATTCTATACTATATTTACTTATCGTAGAATTTAAAATATAACCTGCAATTTCTATATCAAACATTAAATTTTTAGAATTTATTTTTTCCTGTTTTAATAAAATATAATCTTCTTTTAGCTTATATCCAACTTTTAATATTTCTATATTCTCAAAAATTTCTTTAAATTGTTTTATATCTTTTATAAAATAAGATTTTTTATCAGTTTCAGAATAAATAGTTATACCTGCTATTTGTTTCTGAATTATTTTGTTATCTTCTATATTTTTAGTAACTAAATAGTAAAATATTTTTTTATTTTCTTCTATTTCTTTTATTAACTTATTAATTTTATCTATATCATCAATTTGTTCATAGTTAATTTTAATACTATTTTCCTCTTCTTTTTGGGATATATTATTCAAATTAAATCTATCTATAAAACGGTTAAATTTTAATTGTTTAAATTTTTCTAAAACCGTTTCTTTATCCCATTCTTCTACTCGTAATTTTTCTAAATCTTTTTCAATTGGAGCTTCTAAATCTATAGTTCCAAGTGTTCTAGAAAGGAAAGCTTTATTTTTATCTTGTTCTAATTTTTCTTTTAACTTACCTTTTATATTATCTATATTTTCATAAACACCATCTATTGTTTTATATTCTTTTATTAAATTAATTGCTGTTTTTTCTCCAACCCCAGATACACCAGGTATGTTGTCTGATGTATCTCCTGCTAATCCTTTTACCTCAATTAAATCTTTTGGTTTAAGTCCATATTCTTCTGATATTTTTTTTACATCATAATCTTCTGTTTCAGTCTTTCCGAGCTTTAGTTCTAGGAATTCTTACCTTTATATTTTTATCTATTAATTGGAAGCTATCTCTATCACCTGTAACTATTGTTACATCTAACTTTTGATCTTGCCCCCATTTTGCGAGTGTTCCTAAAATATCGTCTGCTTCATAGCCTTCTTTTTCTATTATTTCTATCCTCATTGCTCTTAAAATATCTTTTAAAATTGGTAACTGCCCCGATAGTTCATCTGGCATTCCATGACGATTTGCTTTATAAGCATCATAAAGTTTATGTCTATGTGTTGGCGATTTTAAGTCAAAAGCTATAGCCATATATTCTGGGTTTATGTCATCTACAATTTTAAAAAGTATTGCTAGAAAGCCATATACTGCATTTGTATATGTTCCGGTCTTCTGTCATAAGCATTTTACTCCCCATAATTCCATAAAATGCTCTATTTATTATACTATTTCCATCAATTAAAACTAATTTTTTCATAAAGTCCCCTTTAAATTATTTATCATCTTTTCTTATATATTTAGGCCTATCTTTTATTTCTAGATACATTTTTGCAATATATTCAGAAAGTATTCCTACAGATATTAATTGTATCCCTCCCATAAATAAGATTGCGGTAATTATTGAAGCATATCCGTGGAACATCTTTTCCTACAATTAGTGTTTGTAGAATAATAATTATTGTTGCAATCAATGCAATTATTGATACTATAAATCCAATTAGTGTAGAAATTTTTAATGGTGCTGTTGTAAAAGATGTAATTCCTTCAATCGCATAACTAAACAATTTTCTAAAATTCCATTTGGCTTGACCATGTTTTCTTTCTACATTTTCTATTTCTATATATTTTACATTAAATCCTACCCAAGTAAATATTCCTTTTGAAAATCTATTATATTCTTTTAATGATAAAATTGCATCTACTACCTCTTTTTTCATAATCCTAAAATCTTGTACATTTTGTTCAATTGGAATAAAACATTTCATCAATTTATAGAAGAGTATTGAGAATATATTTTTTAGTTTTGATTCACCTTTTCTGCTTTTACGCTTAGTAGCAACTACATCATAACCCTCATCTATTCCATTTATCATTTCTATTATTTTTTCAGGTGGGTGTTGTAAATCTGCATCCATTAAAACCACTAAATCCCCTGTAGCATTGCCTAATCCCGCATATATAGCAGCTTCCTTTCCAAAATTTCTAGAAAAACTTATTAAACAAACATTATTATCTTCAGTTTTTATCTTTTTAATTTCTGTACATGTATTATCTTTACTGCCATCATTTACAAAAATTATTTCATATGTATAATTTGTTTTTATTAAATCCAAAATTTTTTTAAGTTCAGAATAAAAATATTTTATATTTTCTTCCTCATTATAACAAGGTACTACCACTGATATACTTTTCATTCTATTCTCCTCTTTTTTCTAAAATTTTATAGTTTCCATAATTTTTTATATTATAATTATTAAATTTATCATTAAATTCGTCTTTATATACAATAATATAATTCATACTATCTGTAACATTTTCTATATCAATCAATTTAATATTAATTTCGTTTTCTATCCAATCTTCAAAAAAATTTGATTCTTCATTTATCAAAACTCTTCTATCTATAAATTCCTTTTGCTTAGACATCTTTTTTGTTTCATAAATCCAGAAAATCTTTTCTTTATCATTATTTATAGTATTATAAGATACATATATACACTCTTCTTTAGATAACTCTTTTATTTGCTCAATTGTTTCTATTAATCCATTTGACCATGTATAAGCTTCATCATAATTTGTATTATGAAATTTTACAAGAAAAATTATATTGTATAATAAATAGATAGTTAATAACATATAGGTTAAATATGTATTAAATTTAAATTCTTTTAATAGTACATAAATTCCGTGTCCAATTAAAATGATAATCGGATACCAAATTATATTTAATCTATTTACATTTACATTATTAATAAGAAGCCCTATAATAATAGAAACTATTAACCAAATAATAATGGCAGAAATATTATTATATTTTTCTTCTTTATTTTTCTTGACCAAATTTATTATTGATATTATTACAAATATTAATGATCCAAAGTATATTGTACCTATATTAGTTAAAGCATTCCAAATTAACCCATCTTCATTGTTTATCAACAACTTTCCAGTAGATTTAAAATTGTCAAATAAAGTTTGTATAAAATTGTTAGAGAAAATCAGCATATCATCTGTTCTTTTAAAATATTCAAAGTTTTGTATTGTAAAAAAACCTATTTTTATAGTTGGTAAATCAAATAAATTAATAATGCTCATTAATATTATTGGCCATGTAATAGTAATAAATATAATAAAACATATTATTATATCTATAAATTTTATCTTTTTGTTTTTTAATAAATATAGCAATGAAATAACTAAAAATAATGGTGTTGCGTATAATGCAATTCCATAAGAATATACAGTTATTCCAAATACAATCATAGATATATATATTAAATATCTCTTGTTATTATTTATTCCTTTTATTAAAATATATATTGCATATAGCATAAAATGAGGAAACAAATTACAATCTAATACCCAAACAGATTGCATAATATGCCATGGATTTAATGCTAATGTTAATAACATTATTATTCTAATTTTATAATTTTTTCCAAATATTTCTTGTATTAATTTATCAAAAATATATATTGATATTATACTTATTATGAGAGAAGGCAATCTTATTGATATAACAGAAAAACCTAGTATTTTTATAGTTATTGCCATTAGATAAGTTAGTAATGCACTTTGACCACCTACTAACCAGCTTTCAAAATATATTGGTAGTTGTGTACCATACATATCGCAATTAGTATCTGCTATTGCTTTTGCATTTATAGCAGTCATTGCTTCATCACAATTAATTTCTTCCATTGTGTATGGCCAATTTACAATTCTTATTATAATAGCCAGTATAAACACTAATATTATACTTATTTTTTTTATGTTTTCTTTGTTTAACATTATTATTTATCCTTTTCATATATATCAAAATTTTCTATCTGTCCAACTTTTACCCAGTTGTTTATTATGTATTTTCTTACCTTTTCAGGATTTTGCCAATTTCTTCTATAATTTTTGTTCATTATTAGTATTACTGTATTAGTCTCACTTTCTAATTTTTCAATCTGTCCATCCTCACCTTTTGCTCCTAAATTACCTTTTAGGAACATGTCATAATCTTTGTTATATTTATCTATTGGTATCATATAAATTGCTGCTGTTGCATCTAATATATAAACTTCTTTTCCTTCTTTATTTTGTTCTAATATAAAGTCATCTATTTTCTTTATTTTTTCACTAGATGCTGGTATGTATTTAAAATGTTCCAATTCATTGTACTGTTTACAAGTACTAATATATTGAATTAAAATAGCTACACTATAAAGTACTAAAACCAATATACTAATAACTGTAAAAATATTTATAAAACATTTAATTCCATAAATAACTTTATTGTATTTATTTTTCTCTATTATCCTTCTAGCCACTATCCATAAAATATATCCTATAGATATTAAACTTGGAAAGCTCCCTATTAAAAAGTGGATACTATCAGAAATTGGATATACTACAATAAATGCTGCCACACTATAGCAAAATAATATAAATATATTCTTTTGCTCATCTGTTTTTATCTTTTTACAGATAGAAACAAAATACAATATAGCAATTGTAAGTGGTACTAAAATACTTAGTATTGCTATGTCAATTCCATAATTACCTTTTACCAAATTTAAATATGATATTTTGTTTGTAAATGTTTTTAAAGAATATATTGTATAATCTAAAAAATCCTTCCAAATGTTGTCTACGCTTAAATAAATTGCAAGTAAAACTATTGGAATTAGCACACCTAATAATCTTATAGCTATTATTTTAAAAGTTTTTTTAAAATCTTCTTTTTTAGAGCAAAGTAATAATTTATAAAATAAAAATATTACAGATACAAAAATACCTGTTGTTTGTTTAAAAGCAATACTCGTACCAACTAATATTCCAAGCCAAAAATCATTTTTACTTATGTCTAAAATTTCTTTTCCTTTTGATAAACTTTTAAGCTCACAGTATATTGTAATTAATATAATAAGCAATACACAAAAATTATAGTCTATACAAAAATGTTCATAAAATAATAGGTATATACCTATTATCAATATATTTATAATATATTGATGGATTTTTAAAGTTTCAAATATTTTATATGTAAGAAATAATATTGCTGTAATTAATAGTACTGCAAGTATTCTCATTACGATGAGTTCATTAACTGTCAACTTTAAAATTGTCCCACATATAATAGGCAGAAGTGGCATTTGCACCATATTAAAGTCTTTATATGGAAGCAAGCCATCTGCAATATTTCTTGCAAAATTATAGTTCCATAATTCGTCTAAATTATTTAGCTCTTGAGGAATTATAACAGCTGCCACTGATACAAACAATATTAATATTATTAATACATTTTTTAAGGTTTTATTTCTCAATTTTTTCTCCTAATCAATATTTATCTTTTTATCAACTATATACTGAGGTCTGCCTTTTGCTTCATCATAAATTCTTGCAATATATTCAGACATTATCCATATTGATAAAAGTTGTACTCCTGCAAAAAATGTTATTGCTACCATAATTGAAGTCCAACCAGCAGTTAAGTTATTCCATTTAAATATAAATGAAAGTATTGCATATATTAAAACTAAGAAAGATACAAGAATAGATGCTATTCCTATTCCTCCAATTATTTTTAGTGGCTTAGTAGAGAAACTAATTATTCCGGTCAGATGCGAGCTTTAACATTTTCTTTAATGGATATTTTGTTTTACCTGCAAATCTTTCTTTTCTTTCATATTCAAAAGGAGTTTGTTTAAATCCCACCCAACTGAATAATCCTCTTAAGAATTTATTGTGTTCTGGTAATGAATTAATAACGTCTACTACTTTTTTATCTACTAATCTAAAATCCCCTGTGTCTTTTGGTATCTCAACATCAGATAAACCATTTAATGTTTTATAAAACATTTTTGCCGTAAATAGCTTAAATGCTGATTCTCCATCTCTTTTTTTACGTTTTGCATAAATTACTTCATTTCCTTCTTCCCATAATTTAAGCATATCTGGTATAAGTTCTGGTGGATCTTGAAGGTCTGCATCTATTATAACAACTGCATCTCCTGTTACTTCTTTTAATCCTGCTGTTACTGCACATTGATGCCCAAAATTTCTTGCAAAAGAAACAATTTTTACATTTTTATCATTAAAAGCAATTTTTTCTAATATTTCTAATGTTCTATCTTTACTTCCATCATTTACAAAAATAATCTCATACTCATAATTTTCTAAAGAAGTTAAAACTTCTTTTACTCTTTTGTAGCATTCCTCTGCTACTTCTTCTTCATAATACATTGGTATAACAAGTGATACTTTTTTCATCATTCCACTCCTATTTTATTTTTCCCATTCTTTTTTAATTTGTTTAGAATATCTATCTTCTTCTGAGAACACACATCCACAGTATTTTTGCATATACAATCCTAATTCTCTAGCTTTTGCTTGTCCCTCTCTAAAACCTGGTCTAAAGTCTCTATAGAGAAAAGTTAGTCCGTATTTTTTTGCAATTTTTTCGCCCATCATTTTTAGTTCTTCGTGCTTTTGATATGGACTTATTAAAAGTGTAGTTGAAAATGCGTCATATCCATTTTCTTTTGCAAATTTTGCAGTTTGCTCTAAACGCACTCTATAACAATATTTTACACATCTATTTTCTAAATCATCTATTACATTTTTACAAAATTCTTTTAGTCCATAATTTTCTTCAAATATTGCTTTGACGTTAATATTTTTTGTATATTCTTTTAATGTATCTCTTCTTGCTTTATATTCCATGTATGGGTGAATATTCGGATTAAACCAATATACAGTTGGCTCTATTCCTTCTTTTCTTAAACTATCTATACAATACACACTACATGGTGCACAACATGTATGTAATAATAATCTCATAAATTTTGTTCCTTTTCTCCGTTATATTCATCTACAAAATATAATGGTCTATTTTTTGTTTCATTGAAAATTCTTCCTAAATATTCTCCTATAATTCCTATTAATAGTATTATTACTCCAAAGAAGAATAAGTTTAATAGTATAATAGTTTGATATCCTTGTACTCCACAATTATTAGCAATACATTTTACTATTATATAAATTAAGTATATTACAAATGCTAAAAATGTAGGTATACTTAAAAATGTAGATATTCTAAGTGGTGATGTTGTAAATGCTGTTATTCCATCAATTGCTAAATCAACTAATTTTTTATAATTCCATTTTGTTGTTCCTGCCACTCTTGGATCTCTATCATACATTACTTCTTTTTTCTTGTAGCCTATCCAACTAAACATTGATTTTGAGCATCTTTGTGTTTCTCTCATTTTCTTTAAAGCATTTACGCATCTTCTATCTAATAATCTAAAATCTCCTGTATCTTTTTGAATTTCAACTCTAGTTAAACTTTGAAGGACTTTATAATACATTTTTGATGTGAATTTTTTTAAGAAGGTTTCTCCTTTTCTGCTGCTTCTTCTAGCATAAACGTCATCATAGCCTTCCTCCCAGTATTTTATAAGTTCTGGAATTAATTCTGGCGGATCTTGTAAATCTGCATCAATAAAGATGACTGCATCTCCCTTTGCATAATCAAGACCTGCAATCATTGCTGTTTCCTTACCAAAATTTCTTGAGAAATTTACATATGAAATTCTACTGTCCTTATTTCTCATTTCTTTGATAAGTTCTAGTGTATTATCTTTGCTTCCATCATTTACAAATAAAACTTCAAATTCATATTGGTTTAGATTATTCATCATACTATTTAATCTTTCGTATAAATAAGGCAATGCTTCTTCCTCATTATAAGATGGTACAATTATTGTGATTTTTTTCATTTAAAATCCTCCTTTTTTTCAATTCCTAAATGTCTGTATGCCATTGGGGTTACAGTTCTTCCTCTTGGGGTTCTAGCGATAAATCCCATTTGCATTAAGTATGGTTCATAGACATCTTCTATAGTTTCGGCTTCTTCCCCAATTGTTAATGATAAAGTATCTATCCCAACAGGTCCTCCGTGAATAGTTATAAATTATAGTTTGTAATATTTTTCTATCTATATTGTCTAAACCTAAATCATCTATCTCTAGTTTTTTTAAAGCAATTTTTGCAATTTCATTTGTAATTTTTCCGGTCTCCTAGTACAGATGCATAATCTCTTACTCTTTTTAGCAATCTGTTTGCAATTCTTGGTGTTCCCCTTGAACGTTTAGCTATTTCTAGGCTTCCATCTTCATCAATTTCTATATTTAAAATATCTGCTGACCTTCTTATTATTGTGTTTAACTGTTTTTCATTATAAAGTTCTAATCTTTGTACTATTCCAAATCTATCGCGAAGCGGAGTTGTAAGTGAGCCTGCTCTTGTAGTTGCACCAATTAATGTAAATTTGGGCAAATCTATTCTAATTGATTTTGCCTCCGTCCCCTTTCCTATAATTATATCTAAATTATAATCTTCTAAGGCAGGATATAAAATTTCCTCCACATTTCTATTTAATCTATGTATTTCATCTATAAATAAAACATCATTTGTTTGAAGTCCTGTAAGTAATGCTGCTAAATCTCCAGGTTTTTCAATTGCAGGACCAGATGTAATTTTTATATTTGATTTCATTTCGTTTGCAATTATATTTGCAAGTGTTGTTTTTCCAAGCCCAGGTGGACCATAAAGTAAAACATGATCTAAAGCCTCTTTTCTTTTTTTAGCTGCTTCTATATATATTTTCATGTTTTCTTTTACTTTGGTTTGTCCAATATACTCTTTTAAATATTTTGGCCTTAGTGAAACTTCTGCAATTTCTTCCTCTTCGTTTTGAGTTTGTGGCAGTAATATATTGTCCTCCATAAAAATTCCTCTTTCTCTATTTTATCTATTTAATTATATATATAAATATGGGGTTTTGCAAGAGAAATAAAAAAATAATAATAGTTTAGGTTAGTGTTCAGTCCCAATATTACCGCTTACTATAGTGTCAGCCGTTTTGTATATTTTATAAAAAATTAAATTTGACAGTCCTTTGAGACGGGGGAAGACCCGCGTACGCCTTGGAGAATTTAATTTTTTAGAAAATCATACAAAAGGTAGGCTGACTAAAAGCATTTACTGAACATTAACTAGTTTAGTGGTTAGATATTAGAAATTAGAGGTTAGAAATTTAATTGCTTCATTAATACCCTCCAAAGGTGTTTCTAAAATCTAATCTCTAACCTCTAAAATCTAATCACTAAATTATTATTTTTTTTCTTCTCAATATCATTCCGTTTTCTGCTTCTTTTGGCAAAATCATTTTTACCTTTTGACCTTCTTTTCCTGGATTTACATGGTCTATTTCTTCATCTGTTTCGTAATCCCATAGCTTATCTATAGTAAATTTAATTGGTTCTAATTTTTCTGGTACAATCAGTTCTAATGTATCTCCTACATTTAGTCTATTTTTTATTTCAATTATCGTTTTTTCTCCTTCAGATTTTAAGACTTTTCCACCAAATTCATAGTCTGGATTATATTGTTTTCCTTCATATTCTTGGAAATCCTTGTTGTTTTTATCATTAAAATAAAATGTTGTAAGTCCTCTTGTTTTTGTTTTTTCCAATTCTTTCAAATATTTTGTATAATTATAATTTTCTATATTTTCAAAACATTCATCAATAGCATGTCTATATGTATTAATTACTGTTGCTAGATAATATTCTGTTTTTAGTCTTCCTTCTATTTTTAAGCTATCTACTCCCATGGTAATTAATTCTGGTATTTCTTTTATTAAGCACATATCTTTAGAAGATAAAATATATGTTCCATGTTCATCTTGTTCTACTGGCATCATAAGACCTGGATTATTTTTTTCTTCCAAATACAAATTATATGCCCATCTACAACTTTGAGCACAATCTCCTAAATTTGCTCCTCTTCCTGCCAAGAAATCACTTAAGTGGCATCTGCCAGAATACCCATAACATATTGCTCCATGTACAAACATTTCTATTTCTAAATCACTTGGTTTATTTATTATTATATCTTTTATTTCTTCTTTATTAAGTTCTCTAGCCAAAATTACTCTTTTAGCGCCATTATTGTACCAAAATTTACAAGTATGGTAACTTACTGTGTTCGCCTGAGTACTTATGTGAATTTCTAAATTAGGTGCAACTTCTTTTACAGTTTCAACTACTCCACCATCTGATACAATTACTGCATCTGCCTTAATTTTGTTTAATATTTTAATTTGTTCTTTTACTTCATCATACATGTTGTCTCTAGCATATATATTAAGTGCTACATATACTTTTTTGTTTATACTATGAGCATATTCTATGATTTTAGCAAGTTCATTATCATCTATATCTACTCTTGTTCTTAAAGATAAGTTTGATGTTCCTACATATATTGCATCTGCGCCATATCTAAATGCTGTTTTTGCTTTTTCAAATGAGCCCACTGGGGCTAATAATTCTGGTTTTTTCATTTTGCTTGTTCTCCTTTCATTTGTTTCTTTTGTGCTACATAATCTGGTATAGAAAAATCTGGATTTAATGCTTTTAATTTTAAAATTTTCCAAATCGCATCTTTATTTGTATTTCTGACTTTAAGACATGGCTCTTTTTTAGATAGTTCTTTTACATAATTCTTTAATTCAGGAAAGATTGTAGCGAAATACATATCATAACTTGCAAGCGCATTAGGATGATTTTTATTAAAGTTTATAATTGGTTCTCTTAAGAATGGATACATTTCAACCAATGTAGTACTCGTTGGTTGAAGTTTCATTTTACCGTTATCTCTATAAAATTTAAATGGGAAATGCATTCCTCTCATGAGTTTTCTATTGTTATAGCTATTAATTATTTCCTGAGAATCTACAGGTTTATATTTATTATGTCTTGCTTTACCAAAAACAGCCTCTTCTGCCACTGAAGAAGTTTTGAATTGTACTTCAACCGCTGGTATGTCTGAAGTATCTTCAACTTGTTCTTTAATTACTGTTAAAGTAGTTTTTAATGTATCGACTATGGTTTTTTCTAAACATCCTTCTTGTATTATTTGTTCTCTTAAATGTGGATATAAGTAAATCTCTTCATATAATTCATCTGTTGGCATTTGAAGTTGCGTTTTTCTTGAAAGATCTCTATATTCTGTTTTTAATCTTTTAGTTTTTGCGCTTAATATATAACTTTCTATATTTTCAAATTCATATCCAGTAAATTGATTTTTTAGAACACCTACACGGTGGTGAGCATGATATCCATTACTTTTATTATGATTATTTTCTCTACGGCAAATTTTCTCGTCATATATTTTATGAATTAATAACATTAAAATTTCTTTATCCGTTTCATTTGGAGTAATGAGTTCAAAACCAAATATATCATCTAGAGCCTTTTTATCTGAATTTCTAACTGTTCCAATAGCATCTTTAATTCTTGCTTTGAATTCAACATTAGACATCACTAAATTTTCTTCTAATACCGTTATAGCCGAGTTAATTGCTTCCATAAATTTTATAAATCCATGAAGAGATTCATCTATTAATTGTCTATATATATCCATCTCACAATTAAATTTGCTTTCTGGTTTTCCATATATTTCTTTTTCTTTAACCTTTATGTTATTAGTGAAATTGCTCAATCTAATTTTCCTTCCTTCTTGTTATAGTAAGTCCATCTCCTACTTCTAAAAGTTCGGTTTTCAATTCTTCGTTTTCTTCTAATTCTTTTAAATATTCTCTAAGTCCTCTTACTGCAGTCCTTTGTTTATGCTTATTGTAGTCACTTAAAGTATAACCTTTATATAAAATATTGTCTGCAATAATTATTCCTTTGTCTGAAAGCATTCTTATTGCTTCTTTTAAGAAAAATGGATATTTTCCTTTTGCTGCATCTATAAAAATCGCATCATATTTTTCGTTTAAAGTAGGTAATATTTCTACTGCATCACCTATTATTATATTAATTTTTTCTTCTAAATTCAAGTCTTTTATATTAATTTTGGCTTCAGCAATTCTTTCTTCGTCTCTTTCAATCGTGTCTATTCTTCCACCTTCACTTAAGTATTTTGAAAAACAAATAGCAGAATAGCCAACAGCTGTACCTATTTCTAATATTTTATTTGGTTTTAATTCTTGTAAAACTTTTCCTACTACTTCTAATGTATCGTCCATTATTATTGGTATGTGCTCATTTAAGGCTTTTTCTTTTATTTGTTCTATTGTTTTCATATTTTATCATCCTTTTTTATAAATGTAGGGGTCGCACTCTAGGGCGACCCGTAAATATATTAAATATTAAATCTTTTCGGGGCGCCGAGGACTGCGCCCCCTACATCTCGTTTGTAATAAAATTTAGTTATATAATTTTTATTCTTTTTTTGCCCTTGCTGCTAATCTTTCTCTTGTTTTAGTATCTAATATTTTCTTTCTTAGTCTTAAATTTTTAGGTGTTACTTCTACTAATTCATCATCTGCGATAAATTCTATTGCTTTTTCAAGTGACATTTGTATTGGTGGCACTAATCTTAATGCATCATCAGAACCAGATGCTCTTGTGTTTGTTAAATGTTTTTCTTTACATACATTTATAGAAATATCTTCGTTTCTTGCATTTAGTCCAACTATCATTCCCTCATATACTTCAACACCAGCACCTATAAATAAATCTCCTCTTTCCTGAGCATTATATAATCCATATGTTACAGATATTCCAGGTTCAAATGCAACTAGAACTCCTCTTGTTCTTGAAGAAATGTCTCCCTTGTATGGTTCATATGAATCAAAAATGCTATTCATTGTACCTTCACCTTTAGTATCTGTTAAGAATTCTGTTCTATATCCAATAATTCCTCTTGCTGGTATTTTAAATTCTATTTTTGTATGTCCAGCTTCTGCTGGCTCCATATTTATCATTTCACCTTTACGTCTACCAAGTTTTTCAATAACAGTTCCTATAGAATCATCTGGAACATTAACTACTAGTTTTTCTATTGGTTCACATTTAACACCATCAATTTCTTTTATAATAACTTTTGGTCTCGAAACTAGAAGTTCAAATCCTTCTCTTCTCATAGTCTCAATTAAAACTGATAAATGTAATTCTCCACGTCCACAAACTTCAAAACTATCTGCTGAGTCTGTTTCTCTTACTCTTAAGCTTACATTTCTTTCTAATTCTTTAAATAATCTATCACGAATATGTCTTGATGTAACAAATTCGCCTTCTTTTCCAGCCAAAGGTCCATTATTTACTGAAAATGTCATAGATACTGTTGGTTCATCTATATCTACAAAAGGAATTTTCTCAATATTATTTATATCGCACAAAGTATCTCCAATATGAACTTCTGCCATACCAGATACTTCTACAATATCTCCTGCTGATGCTTCTTCTACTTCTGTTTTCTTAAGTCCCATATAAGTAAATAATTTAGCAACTTTACCTTGTATGTTTTTATCTGCCTTGCAAATCATGATTGGCATACCAGCCTTAATAGTACCTCTTTCAATTCTTCCTATACCAATTCTTCCTAAATAATCATCATAATCAATGTTAGATACTAACATTTGAGCAGGTCCTTCTATTTCACAATTTGGTGCAGGTATTGTGTTTACTATTGTTTCAAATATACATTTTACATTGTCAGATTCTTCATTTAAATCCATTTTTGCTATTCCATTTTTAGCAGATGCATATATAACTGGGAAATCTAGTTGTTCATCATTTGCACCCAAATCAATAAATAGCTCTAAAACTTCATCTACAACTTTTAATGGATTTGCACCAGGTCTATCAATTTTATTTATAACAACTATTGGTTTTAAATTCATGGCTAAAGATTTTTTTAAAACCTCTCTTGTTTGTGGCATTGCTCCTTCAAAAGCATCTACTAAAAGTAAAACACCATCAACCATTTTTAAAACCCTTTCCACTTCTCCACCAAAGTCAGCATGTCCAGGAGTATCCACAATGTTTATTTTTATATCATTGTACATAACAGATGTGTTTTTAGCAAGTATTGTAATTCCTCTTTCTCTTTCTATGTCGTTTGAGTCCATTACTCTTTCTTCTACTTGTTCATTACTTCTAAATGTACCACTTTGTCTAAGCAAGCTATCAACTAAAGTTGTTTTACCGTGGTCAACGTGTGCAATTATAGCTACATTTCTTATTTTTTCATTAATCATTTTGATTTTCCCCTTTTATTATAATTCAATTATTAAAACAACAATTTATTATACTCTATTTTAAGGCTTTATGTCAAGCAAAATTTGACATTTCCTGTAAGTTTTGGTATAATGTAGTTATCAAAATTTATTTGATTTGGAGGTAACTCAACATGAAAAAGCAAAATAATTGGAACTCCTTTTCTCGGGGGGTTCTGGCAGTCTTATTGACTGCAGCCATTTTCTGTGGTATATGTGGTCTTGGAGCCACTTTCAACCACGTTCCTTGGCTGTTGATTGCAGGAGGCATTTGCCTTCTCGTAATCGTATGCACCCTCATCTGGGGATTGGGTTATAAGTCTCGGCAAATAGTCAGGTCTGAGCCCAAACCCCAAGAAGAAGATTCTCCCCACAGTAGTGCAAAGGAGAAACCCTTTGACTATGAAAAGGAGTAAGCACTCTCCAAACTACTGCGTCCTCTTAGGCGCCACCCCCCGCAGCTACAAGCCGCGGGGGGTTAATTTTTTACATATCTCTTAATCTAACAATTTCTTTCATTAAGTCTTCTGTTAATTTCGAAACAACTTCTTTGTCATTTATCTTATCTTTATATTCATCATAATATATTGGTTTTCCTATATTTATTGTAACTTTGCTAAAAACTTTGAAACTTCCCTTTATTCCGATTGGAATTATTGGAACTCCTGCTTTTATTGCAATTGTCATTGGACCATTTTTTACTGGCACTCCTCTTTCCATTCCATTTCTTGTTCCTTCTGGGAAAATTAAAAGTAATTCTTTATTTTTTAATATTTTCAACGATGTTTTTATTGCACTTAAATCTGCAGTATTTTGTTTTACTGGATATACTCCAAAAACTTTAGCCAAAAATCTTAATACCGCATTCTCAAACAATTCCTCTTTAGCAAGCACATTTATTTTTCTTTTTGCATGTACAACAACTAGTACCGAATCTAAAGCATGCACATGGTTAGGACAAATTAGTGCAGGCCCCTCTTCTGGGATATTTTCCTTTCCATTTATTTTTATTCTATATACAATTACTGACATAAGCCAGAAAAGCCCTTTTAAGAATTTTCTCATTTTCTCTCCTTCCTTTCAAAAATCACACGTTTTGTAGGGGTCGCACTCTTGGGCGACCCGTAGATATGTTAAATATCAAATCTTTTCGGGGCGCCGAGGACTGCGCCCCCTACGTTCTATCGTTTCTTGTTTATAATATTTATAATTTCCTCTACAACCTCATCTATTGTCTTACTTGTTGTATCCACAACAATGCTATCTGGTGCAAGCTTTAATGCTCCTACTTCTTTTGCCTTATCGTTTTTATCT
>JBJFFE010000073.1:0-5167 GCA_051891435.1 Clostridia bacterium
TCCATTTATCCTGATCATAATATCCTAATCGCTCTGCATCATATTCTCTTAAAGAAATATATCCTCTATATATTGGAACTTTATTTTTTGCTAATCTATCTATATGATTAATGATAGGCTCTATATTATCATCATTTTGAATGTTTGGAAACTCTTTTACTACTCCAAATAATCCGTGTGATGTATTAGGATTTTTTAAAACATATTTGCTGTTTGCAATATAATCTGTATAACCTTTATGTATGAAATATGTTGTTCTTTTATTAGGATTATATGCTTTAAATATAAATACGAGATTACTCATTTCTATAAATTCCACCTATATTATAAAAGTCCAACAACTCTTCTTTTGATATATCTTCAACCTTCCTATTAACAAAATAATTTGCTTTTTCTCTTGCACTTTTTAATATTTCTACATACTCTTTGTGAAGTTCATCTCCCATTATTCTTTTCATAACTTCGCCCATAACATATGTATTTAATGCACTTATGCGAACATTATTAGCATATAATTTTCTCTGTGATTTTATAAATCCATCTAGTTTATAATCAATACATTTACTTATTTCTTGAAGAATAACTTCCAAATTATCTCTATACATTTGCAAATTCAATTCCTTATCTATACCTGCTCTTATAAGGTCTGAAGCTGTATTATATGAAGTTTTTTCAACTACTTTTTGAATCATTTCTTTCTTGCTTTTTGGAACTTTTACAAACATTCTAACAAGCTCTTCTTTGTCTTTCTTACTCAATTTTTTCCCTCCAGTTCTTCTCTATAATTCAGTTCAAAATTGCCTTACAGCAATTTTGCAGGAACAGGGAGTCGCTCCGACTCCCGCAAACAGCCTAAAAGCGTGGCTTTTAGCGAGATACTCATTTTTTTAAGGGGTGACTTTTAGTCTCCCCTTAAATTTGGTATATTTATTCGAATTCTTCCTCTTCTTCCAGTTCCATTTTATTTGCAATACCAATATATTCTTCTGCAATATTTTTAAATCTAGTATATTGATAATCACCTTCCATCTCATTATCTATATAGTTCATTATCTCTTTTATTTGACTAGGTTTTAATGGTGTTTTATCAACTTTTTCTAACTCTTTTCGTTGTTCTTCTGTTCCCATATATAATCTCAAAGGAGAGTCGCTCAAATACTTTTTTTCAATTAAAAAATTTGCTAATGATTCTCTATATTCTGTATCTAGATTTTCATCATAAAGACTCTCTCTTATATCAGCTATTGTTATTATTCTTTTTCTCATTATTTTTCACCTCCTACTCAAACTCTTCATCTTCTTCAAGTCCTGCCTCATCAGTTATCTCAACATACTCTCCTATAATGCAGAGAGCTTCATCATAACTATGAGAATTAAAAACTCTATTAGACATTTCTTTTGATTCTTCTTGCATTCCATTTCTTTTTAATGTTCTCGATGCGATTCCAACTAAATTAAATATATTTCCATCTTGTCCTATCAAAGCACATCTTGGTTTTGCTTTCTCTTCCTTTATTTCTTTCATCTATTCGAATTCCTCCTCTTCTTGATAGTTCCTAAACACCTCATCTTTTTCAAAAATAAGTTCCTGTTCTGTAAATTTAGCATTGTCACTCTGTATGCACTCCTTACCAAGCCTACCTAAATCAATATAATCCATAATGTCATCAACACTTAGCTCTCTTGCTCTTATTAGTTCCTCTGCATAGTCTTCTGGTGTATTAATATTATTAAAGAATACAAAATTACTTAAATTATTTCCAAATTTTACTGCATCTTTCATATTTGATATTTCTTCTCTTTTAAATTCAAGAATAGCCAATAATTTGTCTCTTTTTTCTTCACTTAAAAGTGCTAAAATTGCATACATACTTTTAATATCTTGATATGGTGTTGTCCATCCTGAATCACTTGCTCTATCAATAATATTTGAAAGTTCTGTACTTATTGCACCTGAAAAATGTGGATCATTTGTATCAATAACTTCACAATCTAAAATATGAGAATCTTGTATTGACAAATTATCATAGTCTAATCCTAAATACTCAAAGTCTCTTTTTAATTCTTTATCAGATTTTGGAAGTCTTATTATGATTTCTCTATAATTTTGATTTTCTTCGTATTCTCTTTTATTTACTACATTTAATTTTACTTCTAACAATTTTTATCCTTTCTAAAACTCTCTCCTACAAGAATTTATTTTTACTCTAGTTCTTCCTCTTCGTTTTGCTCTATCTCTAAACATTCTTTTTTCATTAAATAACCCATATTAGTAAATGTTCCACTATATGTACAACCATTTTTTATATAATCTTTTGCTAACTTTTCATAGTCAATATAATCAGCGAGTATACTAACATCATCAAAATGTGCTGTTTCATTTACTAAAAACATTCCCATATCTTTTGAATTATTAACATCAGGTAGTAAATTATAATTTTTGATTTCATCCGTTAATTTTATTATGTCTTTAAATGAGTCTATATTTATTTCCTTACATTCTAGAAGTGCAATAAATTTTTCAATCTGGATATTATCTAATCTTTGCATTTTTTCACATAATGCTTGTACATCTGACAATAGTATTTCTCTTTCCTCAAACTCCAACCTGCTGATTATTCTTTCCATTGCTAATGTCAAATATGTTTCGGCTCTAGGATACAAATTCAATACTGAACATTCCAATACCTTTATCTGTTCATTCTTTAAGTCTAATATATCGATTTTTTCTTGTAGTCTTTTTTCTGATATTGGAAATAATAATTCCACTCTTTTATAGTGATTATCTTTTTCATACCTTTGTTTATTAGTTATTAATAATCTCATTTTATGTTCATCTTTTACCTTATCATCTATCAAGTCATTAGCAATCATATATCTAATATATAGTAAAGCTCCATTCGAACAGAATTCGTATTGAATATTATTTGCTGATAAATATTGTTCTCCTAATTTTTCAATATCAATAAATTGACACAAATATTCTGTAATATCAAAATCAGGTACATTCTCTAAAACAAATTTGCCTAACTCTAGATTATTATGAATCTCTATAAATTGGTAATCCTCTATGTTTGAAAGTAATTCTATTATTTCATCAATACTATTTATCTTATAATCATTTATCTCTAAATAAGCATCAATTATTTTATAATCATTATTGCTAATATTATTTAATAACTTTTCTATACTATCAATTGTTTCTGATTCTATTGATTTATTACTACTTGCCAAATAATCATTTATACATTTATTTAATAATTTATATTCTTTTCCATCTTTTTCAAACTTTACACTTACTTTTGAATTTTCCACTTTTATATCTCCTCCTTTTTAAATTCTCTCGCACGAGAATCAATTTTGTGGCTTTTTTATTTCATATTGGAGTAGTTTTACCTTAAAAAAATTACTCAAATTCTTCTGTTTCTTGCTTTTCTTCTTCTCGCCAAGCATTATTATTTACAATATCATCAAACCAACGACCTCCAATTTCAAATCTTGGAATTACAACTCTCATTAGTTGTTTAATGTCTTGATTTTTAATTGATACAATAGTCAAATCATCATTATATCGATTATTTCCTGTTAAATTATATTGTTTATTCATTGTACTACCTGATATTATATAGACATTTAAAGGATTTGAAACTTCCGAATATTTTTTAATCCAATCAATAAATTGATTTATACTCTCATCACTATTCTCTAATCCAATTAATGTTAATGCTGATGAATTATATAATTCATCTAACTGATCTTTATTCTCAACTATAATTTTATTAAGTACTTGTTCATTTGTTTTAATATTACTTCTTATTTCATCCATAATTTGTTCTAATAAGATAACTTTTTCTTTACTTTCTGCCCATTCATTCTCATATTGTTCTTTTGGCTCTTCCATTAGATAATTTTTTGAATAACACATCAAATTATGTACTTCTTGATCATACACTTCATTTAAAACCTGTAACTTATTCAAATTCTTCCTCATCCTCCTGACTTTGTTCTTTATTTAGAACATCTTTTATTAATATATTAGTAGCTTTTATTGTGTTTTCATTAAACTCCCTTTGCCAAGCTCCCTCTTTTCTTGACCAATGAAATCCTCTTGCTTTTAATGCCGTTCTTACTTCTTCAT
Organism: Clostridia bacterium; assembly: GCA_051891435.1. Classification (GTDB taxonomy): domain Bacteria; phylum Bacillota; class Clostridia; order TANB77; family CAG-508; genus UMGS1933. The sequence goes on from JBJFFE010000073.1 coordinate 4,139, forward strand.
CAGGTATGTTGTTAAAAATCAATTGAATACGATTTATTTCTTTATTATGAATTGCTTTGCCACCTGTAAATTCAATATCCTTAAACTCTATCTCATCTAATTTCTCAAGTCTTGCAATTCGCCTTTTAGTTTCTCGTATTCTAGCTCCAATATTTTGTAATTGCCAAGATGTATGATCTTCATCTGCTTTTATCAATTCTTTTTGTTTTTCTAAATACTCTAGTTTATCTTTTAATTTTTCAATAGCATTAGGATCATCATTATAAATCACTTCGCTATTTTCTACTGACTCTGCCCTCTCTTTGTAATATTGGCTTTTTTTATCTTCTTCAATTGATTTTCTAGTATCTTCCCAAGCTCTCTCGTGTAATCGTCTGGCTTTCTTTTCTGAATGATGTCCTATTATTATTGGCTGTCCGTGGTGTCATTGCCAAAATTCTATTAGCTGTTGAATTACTATATTGAGCTGACCTTTCTTCTGCCTTTTTCGAAAGTTCCTCATATCTTATTTTTCTAGCTTCTCGTCTTTCCTCATAATCTGCTCTTCCTCCCATTGTCGATCACTCTCCCTTCCTACAATTAAACAACAATGTAAAAATAGTGTTACAATTCCTCCAATCATTGCTCCACCTATAAATGTTAATAAATACATAACTTTTTCCTTTCCAAAGAAAAAAGACCTTATATAAAGTTTGTGTTGTATGTTAACTCTTGTTCAAACTTTATACAAGTCTTATTCTAATTCTTCCTCATATTCTTCAATTACTTTTTCTATTTCATATTTAGATTTAAATTCTTCTAGATTACATATATAATCATCTTTACCAGTCTCATCAGCTTCAAATATAGCAACTCTACCATTATGAAGTAAAGATGCAATCCCATATTCTTTTGTAATTTTATTTTTTATTTCCATAGTTACATCTTCACATTTTGAATCTCTAACTTGCTTTATATATTCTTCAAAGCTTTTCATATTTGTTTAACCTCTTCCCAAGAAAAACCTTCTCTTCCAAAATGTCCATAATT
>JBJFFE010000074.1:0-5078 GCA_051891435.1 Clostridia bacterium
ATCATACTAAATAACAAGATTAACACAAGTTTTTTATCTTGTAGGGGTAACTTCCAAGAAAAATTTGTATAATAAGCGCCCTACTTATTGCAAAAATTTATTTTCTTGCCCCTACAGCCCCCAATATATAAATTTAATTCTAATAACTTTTAATTCTTAGAATTTTTGTTTCAAAAAAGAGAATGAGTGGGGCATCATTCTCTTTTTCTAAACTTTATAATATATTAAATATTTTACTAGGATTATCTCTAGGTGCAACATTTAAATTAATATTTTCTAAAGAGATATCCTGATTTTTTAATTTTTCCATAACACTTTCATAAGCTATTTCAGGAACATTATTTTCTTTACTTAAGTGTATTAATAAAACATCTTTAAGACCATATGTAATTAATTTCGAAATAGTTTCTCCGGCTTCTACATTAGACAAATGACCGATTTTGGCTAGCAATTCTTTGTTTAAGTTGATAAGGATAAGAAGAAACCTTTAAAATATTAGGCTCATAATTTGACTCTAGCATAATAAAAGAGCTATCTTTGAAATTATTAAAAAGATTATCATCAATATGACCTATATCTGTTGCAATACTTATTTTGGAATCATTGTTATAAATATTAAATCCACAAGGCTCTGCGGCATCATGAGGAGTAGGGAAAGGAAAAATCCTTAAATCCCCCAATTGAAAACTTTTATTAGTTACAATTGTTTTTTGATTTTCCTTAGAAACTTTATTTTCTTTTTCATTAAGAACTAGCCAAGTCCCTTTCGTTGCAAAAACAGGTAAATTATATTTTGAAGATATTAAATTTAAACTTTTTGTGTGATCTATATGTTCGTGAGTGATTAAAATAGCATCTATATCATTTAATCTTAAATTAAATTCTTCCAAAAGAGCTTTTTCTATTTTTTTACAACTTACTCCAACATCTACTAATAATTTTGTATTTTCACTTTGAACAAAAAAGCTATTTCCAGAACTTCCACTATATAAACTACAACATTTTAGCATTTGTAATCATCCTTTATTCTTATTATTTTAGCACCAAGACTATTAAACTTGTCCTCTATATTTTCATAACCTCTATCAATATAATGAACATTATAAATTTCTGTAATGCCGAGATGCAACCATACCAGCAATAATTAATGCTGCACCAGCTCTTAAATCAGAGGCAAAAACATTGGCGCCATACAAACTCTCGACTCCTTCAAATATTGCAGATTTACCCTGAACAGTTATTTGAGCTCCCATTTTATTTAACTCAGCAGTATACTGAAAACGTGAATCCCAAATACTTTCATTTATAATACTTGTTCCTTCAGAAAGGGCTAAAACAACTCCCATTTGTGCTTGTAAATCGGTAGGAAAACCTGGATATGGTAAAGTTGTAATATTAGCTTTGGAAGTTTTTTTATTGTACCAAACATGAATAGTATCCTCATTATATTCTACATTACCGCCAATTTCTAATATTTTAGAGGTTAAACAATCTAAATGTTCTGGTATGCAATTTCTTAAAATTAAATCACCTTTTGTTGCAATTGCAGCTAACATAAAAGTTCCTGCTTCTATTTGGTCTGGTACGACTGAATATGTAATATTATTTTTTAGTTTTTTTACACCATTTATTTTTATACTGTCAGTTCCAGCACCAATAATATTTGCACCAGCAGAGTTTAAAAAGTTTGCAACATCAACTATATGTGGCTCTTTAGCAGCATTTTCTATAATAGTTGTTCCTTTTGCAAAAACACTTGCAAGCATAATATTAATAGTTGCTCCTACAGAAACAATATCTAAATAAATAGTTGTTCCTGTTAATTGTTTAGCTTTTGCAATAACCTTACCTTGCAATAAATCAACACTTGCTCCTAAACTTTCAAAACCTTTAATGTGTTGATCAATTGGACGAGGACCTAAATTGCAACCACCAGGAAGACCAACTTCTATGCTTCCACATCTTCCAAGCATAGCTCCTAATAAGTAATAAGAAGCTCTAAATTTACTAGTTAGATCTAAAGGGGCAACGCTATTAAAAATATGTGTATTATCTATAGTGATACTATGTGTATTATTCCATTTTATTTTTGAACCTAATTGTTCTAATATATTACAAGTAATTTGTATATCGGAAATATTTGGTAAATTATTAATAGTACAAACTCCATTAATAAGTAAAGTGGCTGGTAAAAGTGCTACTGCTGAATTTTTTGCTCCGATTATTGATACTTCTCCTTTAAGTGGCGTACCACCTGTTATAACTAGTTTTTCCATTATTGCCTCCATTTATTAAGTAATAAAAATAGAGTGTAAATAAACCACTCTATATTTTACATAAATATACCACTAAAATTAAAATTTTGCAATAGTTCTACCACTTTAAATTTAATTTTAGTATTATCTGAACTATCAGATATTAACTTATATTCTTCTTGACTTAATTCAGATTCTAAAATTTCTTTAGAATCATCAGGAACTATACCAGATGAAACATCTATAAAACATAAAGGAGGGAACATTACACACCACCAGTTTTCACCACTAGCATTCCCTATTTTTATTCTTAAAGCATCATAATTACCAGGTGGAAAACTAATATCTCCATATGTTTTTACAGGAAAATCAAAATTACCTATTTCTACCGTTACTTCATAATCAAAGCCATTTTCGTAAACAGTATCTTGAGCAATTTGTTTAAAATTATTTAAATTATTTGATACAATTTCTATTATTTCGTTTTTATCGTTTAGATCTTTGGTAATTGAATTTATATATTTTAAAATATTATCTCTAACAAGATATTTTAAATTCTGGTCTTCGGAAGAGTTACTATTTGCAATAACATGTAATCTAAAAACAGAATCGGAAATATTTTTACATACTGCGTTAGTATAAGATGTAGCACAAATTAATACATAAATAAATAATAAAAAAAACAAAATTGTAAATCTTTTAAAAACTTTCATAAAACCTCCACTTAAAATAATTATTAGCAAAAATGTAAAAAATATACTTAAAAATTTTTAAAAATAAATTGTAATTTGGAGGAGAAATATTTATGGCGAATGTTGTAGGGGTCGCCGTCCTCGGCGACCCGTAATAATGATTATTTACATATTTACGGGTCGCCCAAGAGTGCGACCCCTACACCTTCTAAAATAAATTTCCTCTACAAATTAAAATTTCCAAAATTAAATATTAATAAAAAGTATTAATGTCTTATAATTGTAATATTTCCGTAATATTGTCGAAATAAAGAGGATGATTTTTATTGACTAATGAAAAAATAAATGGTAAAATTTACCAGTAGAAACTTAGGGAGGTTTGTGTTTGATGGGGGATTTAAAAATAAAAAAAGTATGTGGATTTAATATAAGTAGCATACATTTTTCAATGATGATTCTTCCTTATATCAACAAAGAACTGGAACAAGAAAGAAATATTATAACAATTTTAGAAGGTAATTTAGAGAGAAATATAAGACAAGTTTTATCAAAAATAACAATAAACAATGAAGCAAAAGAGAAAATTTTAAATATAAATTGGAAAGCTTCTGATATAAAAAAGGACAATATTGAAAAAGTAATAAAATCGAGCTTATTAAAAAAAGAAAATTTAGATATAATTGTATGTGGATGTGAAAAGTATATTAATTTAGCAAATGAAATAATTAAAAAAGCAATAAATAAAAATATTAAAAATATAGAGGAAAAAAATATAAAAATAATAGATTGTTATACTGTAAATGATTTTAAAGAAAATATAAGAGAAATTTTAGACAATCATGATATTATGTTTAATACATCTGGAGAACATAGTATAGAGGAAATTTTCGATGGTTATCATTCAGCATAAAATATATTGACTATTTCTCATATTTATTATAAAATCCCTCCATAAGGAGGGATTTTTTTGGAAGAAAAAATTAAAAATTTAAAAGAAATTTTAGAGCAATATGGGCAGGAACATTTACTTTCAAATTTTGACGACTTAAATCAAGAAAAAAAAGAAGAATTATTAGAACAGATATCACAAATAAATTTTGAACAGATGAAAAACTTATATGAAAGTGTTGGAAAAATAGTAGAGAATGCAAATGTAAAAATTGAACCAATTTCATATGTAGAAAAAGCAAATATAGAAGAAAGTAAAAAACAAGAGTATTTTGAGAAGGGGGCAAGTGTTTTAAAAGAAAATAAACTTGCAGTAGTTACAATGGCAGGAGGGCAAGGAACAAGACTTCGGACATAATGGACCTAAAGGTACATTTTATTTAAATGTAGAGCCTAAAGCTAAATCTATATTTGAATTATTATGTGAAACATTAAAAAGAGCAAATGAAAAATATAATGTAAGTATTCCTTGGTATATAATGACAAGTAGAGAAAACAATGGGGATACTGTTAAATTTTTTGAAGAAAATAATTATTTTAACTACAATAAAAATGATGTTAAATTCTTTGTTCAAGGGGAATTACCAATGCTTAGTACTTCTGGAAAAGTACTTTTAAATGAGCAAGGTACAGTTAAACTTGCAGCAGATGGACATGGAGGAGTTTTTGAATCTATGTTTAAAAATGGTGTTGTAGAAGACATGAAAAAAAGAAATATAGAATGGATTTTTATAGGACCTGTAGATAATCCTTTAGCACAAATGGTAGATGAAGTTTTAATTGGGCTTTCTGAAGAACAAAATGCAATGAGTGCAGGTAAATCTGTTGTTAAAGCAAATCCTAGTGAAAAAGTCGGTGTATTTTGCTTAAAAAATGGTAAACCAAGTGTTATTGAATACACAGAAATAAGCGAAGAAATGGCAAATAGATTGGACGAAAATGGTGGCTTAGCATTTGGAGAATCACATATAAATTGTAATATGTTTAATATAAAAGGAATAGAAAAAATAGGAGCAGAAAAACTTCCATACCATGTAGCATTTAAAAAAGCAACATATATGGATGAAAAAGGAAAAATCATAAATCCAGTTGAACCAAATGCATATAAATTTGAAAGCTTTATATTTGATGCATTTGAAAAACTAGATAATATGACTATTTTAAGAGTAAAAAGAGAAGAGGA
>JBJFFE010000075.1:0-25138 GCA_051891435.1 Clostridia bacterium
AGATGTTCAAAAAGGTATGTATGTCGAAGGAAAATCTCTTAATTTTACAGATTTCGTTGAAATTTGGAAAAGAGATTATGGTTCAAAAGAACTTGCACCTTCAACATATAAAAGATATCTTGGAATTTTGGAAAGTAGAATTATACCTTTTTTTGGACATTTTCGTGTTGATAAAATAAAACCGACAGATATTATGCAATTCTATGATCTGCTTAGTAAAGATACTCAAATAGTAAGAAGAAAAGATAATAATGGTAAAAAGACAGGAAAACCACTTTCTCCAAAAACTATATTGGAACACCATAGACTTCTTCGTGCAATGTTACAAAAAGCAGTTTACTGGCAAATGATAGTATCTAATCCTGCTGAACGTGTTCAAGCACCTAAAACTAAAAAGCCTAAGAGAAAATATTATGATGATGAACAAAGCAAAGCTTTAATTTCAAACTTAATGGAACTTACTGAAGAACAATTCAAATATAAAGTTGCAATCATCTTAACAATATTTACTGGAGTTAGACTTGGAGAGCTTATGGGACTTGAATGGGACGATATAAATTTTAGAGAAGGCATTGTTAGTATAAATCGTTCTAGTCAGTATTTAGCAGATAAAGGTGTATTTACTAAAACACCTAAAACAGAAAGTTCCATTAGAGATGTTGCAATACCAGATTTTGTTGTTTCTTTACTTGAAGATTATAAATACTGGTATGATGAACAAAAATATCAATATGGAGAATTATGGTACGATTCTAATAGGTTATTTGTACAAGCAGATGGCAAACCTATGCATCCTTCTACTATTAGCAAATGGTTTGAAAAATTTGTAGCACAAATTGGACTACCTGTAATTAACTTTCATGGACTAAGACATACGAATGCTACTTTATTAATAGCACAAAATATCGATGTCTCAGTTGTAGCAGCAAGACTTGGACATGCACAAATTACTACAACATTAAATTTCTATGTACATCCTATTATTTCTCATAATAAAACTGCTGGATTTGCATTAGAAAACTTGCTACTACCACAAAATTAGTTAAAATCTTTTTTCACTAAAGTCATTAAACTTTTCACGATAAAAAAATAGTAAAAGACTACTAAATTAATTTTTAGGTTTCCCATAGTCTTTTACTGAAATTTTATTAGATATATCAATAAGTTGTGAGGTTTTCTTCCCCAAAATTTCCCCAAAAGGTACTTTTTAGGGATAAAATAAAAAATAGCAAATCTCTAAAAGACTTGCTATTACTGGTTGCGGGGGATAGACTCGAACTATCGACCTTCGGGTTATGAGCCCGACGAGCTGCCAACTGCTCCACCCCGCGATATTTGGTACTTTTCTAGTATACGCTTATATTTTTGTTTTGTCAACCCTTTGATATAATTTTTTATACATTGATATTATATTACAATTCTTCCTTTTTATTCCTATTATATAAATATTTCCTTAAATCTCTTGATTATTAGCAAAAAAAAAGCTATAATATATTAGTATTTTGTTAATTGCACCCGTAGTTTAGTTGGATAGAATGCAAGGCTACGAACTTTGAGATCGGGGGTTCGAATCCCTCCGGGTGCACCATAAAATAAAATCATGCCGTTAGGTATGGTTTTATTTTATGGTGTTTTGATTGAAGGATTCGAAAAGGACGTGCGGAATAAAAGGATTTATCTAAATTGGTCCATACAACATCATCTTTTGTTTTCATATTATGGTGATTTTACTTCAATTTTACTTGCATTTATTTGTGCAGGGTAAGATTCCATAATCATCCCATCATAAGTTATTGTAACTATAGTTCCCACTGGATATATTTCATCATTGTTTTCACCTAAATTAATTGAAATTTTGTCCGATGATTTTAGTTCTTGAGACCCTTCTAATGGTTCCACTAATATATATTTTTCTTTTGATTCAATTACTGTAGCATAAAAACAATATTTAGTTTCGTCTATTGCTCTATATAAAACAGCCTCATTATTATATATTAAAATCAAACTTTTCTCATTTACATCATCTACTACAGCATTTAATAATTCTTCTGAATTAGTTTCACCATTCAAAACCGGTAGATATTCTTCTCCAACCAATTTATTAATTGTTCCTATTGGTTCATTAGGATTCCATGCATAATCTATCATTCCATAAGATTTTCCATATAGTATTCCATTATATCTTACTAATTGATTTAGCTCTGTTTCTTCTGCTGTTAGAGATACTTCTTTAATTTTTGTTCTGCTAGTATCTTTATTTTTTTCTAGATTCTTATCATATAAACAAATAACAATATCTTCTAATCGTTCTTCTTTTTCTTTGTCAGCTTCTAGCATTAAGTAAATATCATCATCTTTTATTTTTTTTACTAAATTATATGTTGAATTAGAATATACTTTTGAACATACCCCTCTATTTTCTTCACTTGCAAATTTATCTTTTGTATTATCTACTATCAATGTAAATTCATTTGTTTCTGTAGTATATTGTAGTGTTGTTAAAATTTCATCACCTTCTATTGTATATGTAACTATTTCAACAACATCAGAAGTACTTTTTTTATTATATCTATCTGTATTATCAAGGAATTTATCTAATAAATAGATATTCTCAATTTTGTCATTTGAAATAATAACTTTCCCACTAGAACTTATTTTATTTGTATCACAATTTTCTGTATTATTAAAAATTTCTATACCCAATATTTTAATTCCAATACCATTAATATACATTTCATTTAAATTAGTACTTAATTTATGATACTTTGTTACTGTGTATAGTAATGCTCTAAATTCAATACTACCTCCATCTTTCAAACGGAAAGGAATTGGAAATAGCAGTATTAATGCAATTATTACAATAAAAATTTTCTTTTTCATATAATTACCCTTTGCCTTTTATTATTTATAAGTATATTATCATAGAAACAAGTAATTATCAATATAATTGTTAATCTTCATAGTCTTTTGAAAAAAATTAGAAGGTCAAAAGCCTTCTAATCTTCTCCATCATATATATTTTCAGATAAATTTTCTATTTGGTCTTTTCTATGTTGTTGTTTACTCTCCATGTTTTTTAATCTGTCCTCTGACATTTTTTCATAGTTTTCTTCCATATATATTTGAGCTCCTTTATAGTTATTTGCTAAATTTTGTACCTGTTCCATTTTACTTGCATTATTATCTGAAACTATTTTATTTTTTAACTTATCCATTTCTTCTTCTCTTATATCTTGTTTATCTCTTGCCCTTTCTTTACTTTCTCTACTTCCTATATTTGAATATTGCTCTAAATGTCTTTCGGTTCTGGTATGTTTTTCAACAAGATTTACTAGGTTTTCCACTTGTTTTTCTTTCTTTTCATTGTTTTGTTCCATAAAAAATCACTCCTTTTGTTAATATTATTAACCTTTAGAAGTGATTTATACAATTTAAATTTTTTCAAACCTTTTATTAACCACATTCCAATTTACAATATTCCACCATGCATTTACATAATCTTTTCTTTTTGCCTCATATTGTAGGAAATATGAATGTTCCCACATGTCTAGTACTAATAATGGCATACAACCCCACAAAGTTAAGTTTTGATGTTTTTCACATTGTAATATTTCTAATTTTTTAAATCTTGGTACCCAAACAAGTAAATTCCAACCAGATGCTTCTACTGCGATACTACTTGCCGTAAACTGAGCTTTAAATTTATCATAATTTGTGAAATCTTTTGTTATTTGTTCCATTAATTTTATATTCGGATTTGTTGGAATTGCTGGTCCCATATTTTCAAAAAATAATTCATGTAATATAGCACCTGAACCATAAAAACTCAAATCTTTTTCTAGGCATTTTATATTTTCAAAATTATTGTTTTTCCTTGCTTGTTCCAATTTTTCTTCTGTTTTATTTGTATTATCTACATATCCAGTATATAAAGTCTCATAATGTATTAATAGTGTTTCTTTACTATAATATGGTTCTAATGCATCTAGTGAATATGGCAAATTAATTTTATTTATCATAGTTTTCCTCCTATGATATTTTATTTAAGGTATTCCGCTAATATTCCTAATTTAAAATTTATAAAATTTTCATACAAACTCTTGAATTCTACTTAAATATATGTTATTATATTTAAGTATTTGTTTTTCGGGGTGTGGCTCAGTTGGTAGAGCGCGTGGTTTGGGACCATGAGGTCGCACGTTCGATCCGTGTCACCCCGACCAGAAAAAGGAGCTTTTTACAAGCTCCTTAAACTTTTATTAGGCTATTTTAAGCCTTTTTTTATTTTTCCAACTTTCTCAAAATTCCTCTATATTTGTGCTACTGCATTCATTATTGCATTCAAGATTTATTTTTTGAATGTAAAAATTGCATTCAAAATTAATAACTATAAACTACTTTTTAAATAATTTTTTAAAAAATGCAAATAATTTTTTATACCATTTTTCTTCTTTTACTTCAACTAATGCTACTTCTTCTTTTTTTATATTTTGTATTTCTGATTTAAATAAATTACTATTATACATATCATACTTAATTTTTAAGTCTTTATCATTTTCATTTATTATTCCCTCATTATAAAGCCTATAGAATTCCTTCTTATTTGTTAGTTCTTTATAAGTTTCTTCCAACATATCATTTGATACTCTTAAGTTTTTCAAAACAACAAATGCTTCTTCTTTTTTCATTTTAAAGAAACATGCTTCATCTTTTAATATTTCTTTAATAAGGTCATTCTTTTTTATGCTTATACCTTTGACTTTCAAACAATCTATAATTGAGTAATTCATTACTTTTAATTCGTCAATAAGAGTCATATTATTTTCCCTCCAACTCAAATTCATTCATTTGATGTTCTTTATTTTCATATACCAATTCGCCATTTTTTAATTTTTCTATCATTTGCAATTCTGTAACATCAGAAATTTCTAATGTTTCTGTATCTATCAAATACATTGGATGTTTTCCTGTCTCATCTGCTTGTTTTTCTCTCAACCATATTTTTCTTTTATAAGTTTTTGAACTTTCTTCATTTGTAACCTCTCCAACAAATGAACGCTCTAAACTGTCTTTTAAAATTCCAAATCTTCGAAATGCATCATTAAAAAACATAACAAATTCATTACCGGATATTTTTAATTTTTGCATTTTAGCTATTAAATTTTGTAATAGCTCTATACTTTCAATTTCAGTTTTATCCTCTTTTTCAACTGAATCCACTTCTATTAATTCTTTTACATAATCTACTGTAGCTTGTTCTTGAATGTTCAAAGCACTAGCATGCCCTTTTCTTGTCGCATTTACTAATACATCTTTTTTCCCTGAAACAAATTTTATACCATCTAATTTCATATTATTCTTTGCTCTGGCTAAATCATTTGCTTCAAATCCATCTTTATTAGTTATATTAATAGCTTCTAATGTTGCTTGACAATTTTCTGTTGCAAATCCAATATAAAAATGTCCCTTATTAATACCTTGTGTAAGTATAACAGCTGTCATCTGTTCATCTAATCCATCTATAATTTTTTTATAAATTCTAGAAAAGTCAAAGCATGTTATTCGACTTTCGATTGTTAAAGCCTCTAGGTGCTTCTTGGAAAATTGTGAAGTATAATTTATTTTATTTCCTTGTTCTTGTTCTCTATATACATATCCTTCATCATATGTAAACAGCTTACACATTTTGGTATAGATGAATATCGCTTTTTCTTCAGCAGACATTTCTTCTGGCATTCCATTTAAAATCTCAGTTTTTATTTTTTCATTTAATTGCCATTCAGAGTCTTCATCAAAAATAGACACGACATCATCAACTTTACGAGCATCGAACCTACATTTTAATTTTTTTGTTTCTTCTTTTAGTTGTGATTCATATGTTTTATATAATTCTTTAAATTTTTGTTTGTAATTTTCAATATCTGGAATATAAAAATCGTCTAATATTCGATTAGTATTTACAAGTTGCCCTTGTTTATCAATATTTCCAAAAATACTTATCATTACCCTAAGATAATTTTGTATATTCTGTGACCTTTTTGCAAGTGCATTTGGTAATTTAAAAAGTTCTTTGTTTTCTTCAAAATTTTTAAACTTTTCAAAAAGTTCTTCATTTTTTAATATTTCAAATGCCTTTTTTACCATTAAATATTCAACATCTTCAATTCCTTCACTGTCTTCACAAAGCGTACTATAGCAGCGTTCTTCATTTCTTGACTTTATTATTTCTTCTATTCGTCTGTGTTGTATAGAATCTTCTTCATAATTTAAAATTGACTTGTCTAAATAATTAAAAATAATAGATATTGGTAATTCTATTTTTTTATCATCATAATAGAAACTTAACCCTTGATCCCACAGTACTGTAGTTTCGGTTGCACTTTTAAAATTTTTTTCATCCAAATTCAAAATTGTATCTAATATATCTTTTAATGGATCTCCACTCTTCTTTTCAACTTTTATTTCCATTTTTTCTCCTTAGTTTTTCAATATTCTTTTAAAGAATATTGAAATTTTTATGCCTTGCCTTACTCAACAAGATTTCTTAATATTTATTAACATTTTATCTTTTGACAAAATCTAGCTATTCTTATATTTTCATTATATAGCATCACCAAAATAATGACAATACTTTTAGTGATTTTTTGAAAAAAAATAGACTACTTTTTTCAAGTAATCTATCCTTAAATTTTAATCATTATTTATCAATTAAGTTCAAATCACATTTCATCTTCCTCTTCATCAAACCAATCAAAACTACTAGAATTAGCTTGTTTCATTGCATATTCTTTCATAGCTTGTTTTGATAAAATTCTATATCTTCTAATTCGCCTTCTAGGTCTTTTATTTACTTGTGGGTTAGGAACCATATTGCTGATAGCAATAATCCCAGAGAGAATGCTATCAACCTTGTTTTCCATTTTATTTTTTTGAATTTCAAAGTTTGCTCTTCCTCTGAATCTTGTAATTTCTGCTTCATAATTTGAAATTCTTTCTCCATACGTTCTGATATTATTTTTGGTAGTTCTTCCTTCAATTCTTTGTTGTCCATCTCTATATCTATAGAAATCTTTCGAACTAGTGCTCTTGTATTCACATTTTCTTCCTTCATCTGCTTGTTCCAATCGTATATATTCTGTAGCACCGTTGGCTCTATTAGATAATAGTGCATTTGTACTACTGATGGAACTACTTGACTTTCTTGTACTATTTTGTTGTTCTCTTTCAATTTTTCTAAATTCATCTTCCATATTTCCTTTCAAATATTTTTCTTCAAATAATTTATTATCTCTACATTTATATCCTTCCGGTGTAGTATATGTAATATATTTCCTTGTATCTGTCCAATTTACTTGATAGCCCAACTTATTCATTGTTTTTATAAAATCTTCTTTACAAGTACTTTCTACTATAGATAAATCTATTGCATTTATTAGCTTGAATTTCCAGCTTTTTCCTCTTTCTGCAACTCTATATTCATTTCTTTTTATATAATTTGTTTTATCTTTTTTAGGAATCACTGAAGCTCCCATTTCTAAACATATTTCATCTGAATAATCTTTTAAATACTGCAAATCTTTTTTGCTCATTTGAACTTTATACCCATTTTCAAATGAAACAGAATTTACAACCAAATGATTATGCAAATGTTCTTTATCTATATGAGTTGCTACTAATACTTGAAATCCATTAAATGTATTTGCTAGTTTTAAACCTGCATTATGTACCTGATTAGGTGTTAAATTATCCTTTGGATCAAATGACTGTATAATATGTATATATTGCCTACCACCAGTCTTATTATATAAATCTTTTGTATATAACATTTCTTCTAAACAACTTTCTGCCATACAGTCTTTACCAGTAATTAAATCTACAGTTGTTTTCTTATCTTGTGTAACATAATTTATAATTCTTTTTATGTTTGCTTTTGAGCTAATTGCTTCAATAACTGCCATATATTAATCACATCCATTCTCACTTCTTTTAAATTTATTGTTGTAATAGCTCCTTCATTTGCAAGTTTTGTTAGTTGATTAATATTGTTGCCAATTCTCCTAAGTTCAACATCTATTTTATCTAATCCATTTATTATAACTATTTTATCTTTTAAGCACGAACTTAAAATAAATTTTGTTATTGTCATATTGCATTTATTGGCTTTTTTCTCAATCAAATTCTTTTCTTGCTCTGTTAATCGTATATTTATTTTCTTATCTTTTGACATATCACTCCTCCTTGAAATCCCTAAAACAAATTAAAGGGGTTTGGGTTCTCCCAATTTTGCAAGCTCTATTTGATGGTACTTGTACCTACAAATAGGAAGCTTGCAATACTATAAATAGTAAAATTATTTAACACTATTTACAAAATTTAATTGGTTATTCGTTAAATAGTTATTTACCTTTTCAAGTTCATCTTCTTTGAATTTATTGAAAACTGATGTATATGTATTTAAGGTAACTGTAACATCTTTATGTCCCATTAATCTTTGTAAAACTACTGCTGTCATTCCTGCCTCAACACATCTTGTTCCATAGGTATGCCTTAAACAATGTGTACTTATGTTTTTAGAACTTGTTTTTAATTCTTCTTCAAATATTCTTTTTAGTTCTTTATTAATTGCAGATGTTCTTATGTAATTATCATTTGTTGTAAATATTAAATTGTGTAAGTTTCCGTTTGCATATTTTAGCTGTTCTTCAAAAATTGGCACTAAAAAATCTGGTATAGGTAAAGTTCTATTACCTGCATAAGTTTTTGTCTTATTTCCTAAAACAATGGCAAATTCTTTATCATTTGTAAGAGTTCTTTTTACATATAAAAGTTTATTTTCTAAATCAATGTTTTCGGTACTTAATGATAATACTTCTCCAATTCTTAATCCCATATACATTTGTATTAGAAAAATGTTTTTATATGGTTCATCTTTAATTGAAGCCTTATTTAGATATTCTGTAAAAGCTTTTTGTACATTAATATCTAAGGCTTCTACAACTTTTGTTTGTTTATCACTTTTAGGCTTAATAACTTCATACATTGGGTTATATGTAATATATTTCTTAATCTCTGCTCTACGATATGCTTGTACAAATTGCTCATATAATTTTTTAATATATGAATCGCTTAAATCTTTTATTGAATTTAAAAATTCTTGAATATCATTTTTTGTTACATCTTGAATTTTCATTTCTCCTAGCTTGCTATTTTTTATTTTGTTTATAGTCCATTTTAGCCTCGCATATTGCCCACCAGAAATTGTATTAGAAGCAAGTTTTTCTTCTCTAATATCTTCCATTATTTTTACTAGCTTAATTCCGTTTTTCTCTACATAAATATCATTATTCATTTGATATTTTACTTCGTTTAATTTATTTACAACTTCTTTTTGTGTTTTACCATATACTGATTTTCTAATAGCTTTTCCATCTTCAGCTATTCCTGATATATATTGACCTATCCATCTTTTATTTTTCTTGTCTTCAAATATTGTGCCTTCTCCATTTCCTCTTCTTCTTTTTTTCTTCATAATTTTTGTCCTCCATTTTCTTATTTTGAAATTTCATTTACTAAACTTGAAATATAATATTCTTTTATATTTTCTATTTTTTCACATTTTAAAATCTTACCAAATACTTTCTCTAGTATTGGTAAATTTACTTTATCTAGCAATTCTAGTTGATTATTATCACATAGTCTTTTTATTGCAATTTGATATAGTTTTATTTGATTTAATAGATTTTCTGGTAAATACACTGTATTTTGAATAAATATTTTCTTTTGATTAAATATTGCATTATAGTTTGATGTTTCTTCTTGTACTAAATTTTCATTTTTTATTTTTAAATTAATAATATTTAATCTTTCTTTCAATTCATTATTATCTATATCTTTATCTATCTCTGTATCTGACTCTTTCTCTATATCTATCTCTAGTGGACTATTTGGTGGACATTGTCCACTTAATAATTTTTGTTTTTCTCTTTGCTCTCTTTTTTGCTTTGCCCAACCAGTTTCACTACCTACCATATTTTCAAATCCAGCTATTTTAAAGCAATTTCCCTCATCTGTATAAATTAAATTTAGCTTTTTAAATAATTCCATTGCTACAATAACAGTATCTCTACTAAAATATTTTGTATCTCTAACAATTTTATCTGCATCATAAGGAATAATCATTTCTCCAAGTCTTGAAGCAAGTTCTCCATTATTATTTGCAGTTTGTAGGCATAGCATTTGATATAAAACTATATATTTACAGCCATCCTGTTGTGATAATAAAAAATCTATTTCTGCTAGATTAAAGAAATCTGTTTTTAATTTTATCCAATAATACCTTTTTGTTTTTTCCATAATTTACTCACTTTCTAGTATTTCTACTCTTTTTCTATTGTTAAAATTAAGGAAAAATGATATACTACTTTTATAAAGATTTCGTAAGTCTTTATGTGGCATTTGTGCAAAAGTTAGCTCGCCAAAGTGGGCTTTTGTATAAATGCTTTTTCTTTTCATATAACATCAATCCTTTTTTCCATCTTCCATAAAATATATGCTATTTTTTGTATTTTTCTTGTTTTACCTATATTTACAGAAGGAAAGTCTGCACGATTAAATATTTCGTTTGTTTTGTTTTCTCCCATATATAAATCTTTTGCAACATCTTTTACTGTTAGCATTTTAAATGGATCTTCTAAACTCTTTACAGCTTGTTTTACTAATTCTTTCTTAAGTTCTTCACTAAAACTATCATTCATAATTTTTGTCCTCCTTTGAAATTTTACATATATCCATTTTGGATAACGTTTAAGTAAAAAAATAAACTCTTTTATTTTATTAAAAACCTCCTTTCAAATTTTGATTATCCGTTTTGGATATTTATATGATAATCCAAAATGGATAATAAGTCAATACCTTTTTCAAAAGTTTTTAAATATTTTTATCCTTTATAAAACTTTATTAGCCTGTTTTCTTTAAAATATCGAGACTTGATTGACTTTCCAAAATGGATATGATAAAATTTAGGTATACAATAGAAGAAGGAGAAAATTAATGAGAATTGGGGAAAGAATTAAATATTTAAGAGAAGCAAAAGGATTAACTCAAAAAGATGTTGCTAATAAATTAGGCTTAGAATCTGCTGCAGTTTCAAAATATGAACTTAATTTAAGAGAACCTAACATTGAAGCATTAAAAAAATTATCAGAGATCTTTGAAGTTTCAACAGACTTTTTATTAGGATTAACACCTGATGTTTATATTGGAGAAAAAGATAAAGCAACTTTTAATTTAACAAATATAAAAAATAAGTATGAAAAAAATCCAACAACAGAAATAATTGATACAGACGAAGCTGCAGGTTGGGCTGTAAATGAACTTTGTTGTGGAGTTGGCAAAACAACTTATGGTACAGTAGAATTAAATCAATATATTTCTTTTGAAGATATTTCTAAATTGATTAATGATTTTGAAAAAGCCAAATTACCAAAACCACAGATTTTATTAAAGGTTAGAGATAAAAAAGATAATATAATGATAGTTGAAATTGATTATTTTGAAAATGCGGATATGCCATTAAAAGCTACAGATAGAGTGAATTTATATGCAAATAAATTATCTAAAAAATATAATGTATTGGGATTAGCAATGGATATTGATAAAAATAAAAATTGTAAAATAATCTATTCAACTTATATAAAAAATGGAGAAAATTATTCTATACCATTATTATTGCCTAAAACTGTATTGACTACTGGAGAATATTTAGAAATAATGGATAGATTATAGAAAGAGGTAAAATTATGACTATTTTAGAATTTATATTAAATAACAATGATTATTTAGAGGATTTAATTACAAGAAGTACATATCATTCAAATGCTATTGAAGGAAGTACATTAACTTATGCTGAAACTTATGCTATTCTTTATAACGACAATAGCTTTAAAATTGAAGGAAAAGAGCCAAGAGAAATATATGAGGCTATTAACCATAAAAAAGCCTTAGAATTGGTTTTCAAGAATTTACAAAATGATGATGGATTTGATGAAAGATTTATTAAGAAATTAAATGAAACTATAAATAGAGATATTAAAGACACAGAAGGATATAGAACTGTTCAAGTATTTATTAGAGGTAGTGAGCATATTCCACCAGCTCCTGAAAAAATACCTAATTTAATGACTTATTTTGTTTATAATTACAACCATGATGAAGAAGATATTTTTACTAAAATTGCAAGATATCATATTGAATTTGAAAAAATCCATCCCTTTGAAGATGGAAATGGTAGAACTGGAAGATTATTATTAAATTATGAATTGTTAAAAAATAATATTCCACCTGTTGTAATAAGCAAAGAAGAAAGAGTAAAATATTTTGAATTTTTGAAAAATAATAATAGCACAGGTTTAGCTGAATGGTTAAGAAGTTTATCTACAGAAGAAAAAGAAAGAATGGAAAAGTTTGGATATAAAATCTAACTGCATTCAAACCACATTCAAAAATGGTCGAAGTGCTTGAAAATAGCAAAAGTTACATACTGTTTTCCTGTCACCCCGACCAGTAAAAAATACGTTAGAACGTAGTAATAGCAAGTCATTTACGGCTTGCTATTTTTTACATTAGTCTATAAAATCACGAAAAAGTAACACAAATAAAAAATTAGGGTTCCCTTACCCCTTTTTGAAAAGGAAAAGTAGGGAAAGTAACCCTAAAAAGTAATTTTACAATAATTTATTATAATCCATTAGCCTCAACACCATATACCGCCTGCTCATAAGTAAATTTATCATATTGCAACTGTGAAATTAATCCTTCTCTTGAAAAGCTCATTATGCTCAAATAACTTTTTGCTTTTTTTGCTGCCTGTTCATTCCAATTAGCACAACAATTACCAGCGCCATAAGTAGCTTGTGCATTAGTAAATTTATCATATCCTAATTGTGAGATTAATCCCTGATAAGAAAATGCCATTGTGTTTAAATATGCTTTTGCTTTTTTCAATGCTTGTTCATTCCAATTAGCACCGCAATTTTCTGCCCCATAAGAAGCGTCAACATAAGAAAATTTTTCATACTCTAATTGTGATATTAGTCCTTCTTTAGAAAATGGCATGACGTTTAGGTATTCTTTTGCTTTTTTTACAGCATTTTGCTGACTTGTTGTTATATCTGAGTTACTGTTATTTGATGTACTACTACTTGATGAATTATTACTTGATGAATGATTACTTGATGTTCCACTTGATGTACTACTGCTTGATGAATTATTGCTTGATGTTCCACTTGATGTACTACTACCTGATGAATTACCACTGGATTGCTTTCTTTGTGTACTATTAATTGATGTTCCGCTTGATATGTTATTTTCTATTGTATTACTCTCTTGATTAGAATTTTGTTCATTAGCTGATATAATATTATTATTTTGTTTTACATAGTTTGATGATGTATTTTTATAATAACTATTAGTAGAATTGCTATTAACTGGTGTAGAATCATTATTTAAAATAAAATATAAAATTATTATTATTATTATTAACAACCACCATTTCTTGTCGCTCTTTTTCATTTCAATTTGTTCTTGCTCTGTATTTTCTTCGTTTTCTTCCATCAAAGCTCCTCCTTATTAAATTTTGTTTTATTCTATCATATTCAATTTTAAAAAACTTGAAAAAGTTATTGAAGGCAAAAACTGCACTTTTACAGCTTTTGTTATAGAAGCAGTTAGAGTGGCTATTGAATATTTAGATAATTATCCTCCGACATAGTCGGAGGATTTTCATTAATACTAATATTTTATTTTGGTATTTCAATTTCATATGTTGCATCTGGAGTTCCATTGAACATATTGTCAAAATATTGTAATTTTATTTTTTTACTTTCATTATATACACATAAAGCTATTTGGGCCTTGCAAGTTGTTCCTACTGTTATGCTTTGTGGATCTTTTACTGAAATAGGATAGCTTTCTCCAACTTCTCCAGTTTCATCAATTATTTTAAAATTCATGTCACTTATATACAAACTATCTGTACTTTTCACGCAAGAATATGTATAGTCTATAACAAATACTTGTGTTGGTTTTTTATCTGAGAATTGGTTTCTGTCACTAGACTCTCTTATATCAGTAATTTGTAAGTTGTACTCGTCTCCAGAATTGTTTTTAATAGTTATATCATCTCCTAATTTATATGTTTGTACACTATTGGTTAATTCTTTGCCACTTGATACATTAGAATTGTTGCTCGTTACTGTTGTAGTTGACTCATTAGAAAATAATACTACAAAACATATTGCTGCAAATACTATTCCTATTATGCTTAAAACCTTATTCTTTTTTTTACATAAAGAAACTACACCTAATACAATTCCCACAATTGCAAGTATTAATGCTAAATCCTTAAAAATGCTAAATGCTACCAAAGAAGCTATAATACCTAATATTAATGAAGTTATTCCCATTTTCATTCCCCCTTTTATTTTTTATAAAAAGAGTATATCATTTTATTTTGTCTTAATTTGTCGAATATTGCGTTTTTGTATATTTTTTTCTATTATATAGTCATCTACTTTTATTGAAATTTTAAATAATTTGTTTCCGCTGTCATTTTCCTATAATAAATAAATTATTTTAGTCATTGTTTTTCTATTATTTTTTTGTATTGCTTTAAAATACGCATTTTTAGGTTTTTCCCTAGTAAAGTAGATATGTCCTCTATTTCCCTTGTTCTTATTTAATTGTTTTATTTTTTATTTCTAATTTTATATTTACTCTTAAATAAAAAGGCGCTATGAAAACAAATTTCATAGCGCTTTTATTTTATTTATTTTTTCCTGCTATTCCTTTTAAAGCTTCTAGTCCTTCAATTGGTACTGCAAATATAACTGTATTTGATTGGTCACTACTTAAATCGTTTAATGTTGATAGTGTCCTCAAATGTAATGCCCCTGGAGTTGCTCCCATTATGTTAGCTGCTTCAGCTAAATTGTTTGCAGCTTCAACTTCTCCAGCTGCTTTAGTAATTACTGCTTGTTTTTCCCTTTCTGCTTCTGCAACTTTTGCAATTACTCTCTTCATTTCTTCTGGAAGGGCTATATCCTTTAATTCCACATTTTCAACTTTTATTCCCCAAGGATCTGTTTCTGTATCAACTATTTTACAGATTTCTGTACTTAGTTTTTCTCTTTCTGTTAATAATTCATCTAAAGATACTGAACCAACTATATTCCTCATTGTTGTTTGTGCAAGCTGGCTTACTGCATAATTAAAGTTTTGAACTGCAAGTACAGATTTTGCTGCATCAAATACTTTATAATATAGAACTGCATTTATTTTTATTGAAACATTATCTCTTGTAATAGCTTCTTGTTCTGGAACGTCAACTGCTTTAGTTCTAATATCTACCTTTTTGTATGAATGTATTATTGGAAAAACCAAATGCCATCCTGGTTTTAATATTTTTGCAAATTTACCAAATCTAAATAAAATTCCTCTTTCGTATTCGTTTATTTGCTTTGTTGATATAACTAATAAAACTATAAATAAAACTAATAAAACTATTAACATTATATTTCCTCCTTTTTTTTAATATGTATTTATTATATCATATGATGTTGTATTTTGTCATCATTTTTGATTACCTTTCTTCATCTTTTCCTTCTGGTGGCACGTCTGGCATATGTTCTTTAAACACCGGAATTAAATCTCCAAATTTTTTAAACTCTCTAATTAATTTTTCCCCTTGTTTATGAATAATTCCTTTATCGCATTTTCCTTTTGCTCTTTTAATTAGTTTTGTTAAGTAAAACCATTCATATCTAACATTTTCTGCCGTTTTTTTATCACTTTTTTTGTATCCTTTTAGTCTTTCCACCATTAAGTCTGTTTCTCTAATAAACTCTTCAGTTCTTAATTCCTTGTCCATGTTTTTTCTCCTTATTATTCGTCTATATTATAATATTCCTAAATGTTCTACTAGAATTTTTATTCCCATTAATACTAAGATAATTCCCCCTGCAAGTTCTGCTTTTTTTTCATATTTATCACCAAAGATATTGCCAATCTTTACTCCAATGACAGAAATTATGAAAGTAATTATTCCTATTAATAGGACTGCCAGTATTATATTTACATCTAAAAAAGCCATAGTTATTCCTACTGCTAAAGCATCTATACTTGTTGCTATAGCTAAAACTATCATCTCTTTGAAATCTACACTATCATTTTTTTCTTCTGTATCTTTTGAAAAAGCATCCTTTATCATATCTATTCCAATTATAGCTAATAGAATTAAGGCCAGCCAGTGGTCTACTGCTTCTACTTTACTTTGGAATCCAACACCTAACAAATAACCAATAAGAGGCATGAATCCTTGGAAAAAGCCAAAATATCCTCCAATGATAAGCCCTTTTTTCCAACTCATTTTTTTCATAGAAAGTCCTTTACAGATTGACACAGCAAAAGCATCCATTGCAAGACCTATTGCAATAATTATTATTCCTAATATTCCCATTTACGATATCCTCCAAAGTTAAACGTGGGCTTTTAGTCCACGTTTTGATTTTCTTTTTCTATATTTGTTTCTTTTAATAAATCTCTTATTTCTTCTAGAAGTACAACCTCTTGGCTTTTTACAGGAGCTTTTTTCTCCTCTTCTTCTTTTTTATGGAAAAACTTATTTATTAGTTTTATCATTATAAATATACAAAAAGCTTGAATTAAAAAGTCTATAATGTTTTGAATAAAATTGCCATAAGCTATAACTGAATCTTTTATTGTTATATTTAGCCCTGTAAAATCAATTCCTCCCATTACAATTCCAAGTACTGGCGTTAATACGTCTGAAACTAGTGATGTTACAATTTTGCCAAATGCGGCTCCCATTATTACACCAACTGCTAGGTCTATTACATTTCCTCTTGCTATAAATTTTTTGAATTCTTTTATCATATATATTCCTCCATTTTTTATTACGATTGAAAATATTTTACCATATTATATATATTTTTTAAAGTTTATTTTAAATTTTATGCAAATTCATATCAATTATTAACTAATATTCATATAATAATTTAGGTGATTTTATGGAGATATTACGTTTAGGCTCTACAGGTCCAATGGTAGAATTTTTGCAAAGCACTTTAATGAAAATAGGTTTTTATAGCGGTTCTATAGACGGAAATTTTGGCACTCTTACTCAAACAGCTGTAAAAAATTTCCAACGTAATTTTAGTTTGAATCCTGATGGAATAGTTGGGACTACAACCTGGAATGCACTATATCCATATATAAATGGGCAAACTACATATACTGTAAAATCTGGCGATACATTATTTAGTCTAGCAAACAAATTTAACACAACTATTAATCGTATTCTTTTTGCTAATCCAAATATGAATATTAATAATCTTCAAGTTGGGCAGAAAATATTAATTCCTTTTGGTAATATTGTGCCAACAAATATAAGCTATAGTTCAACAATTCTCAATTTAAATATAAATGCATTAAGAAATATATATCCATTTTTAATTTTACGGCAATATTGGGCAAAGTGTTTTAGGGAAAAATATCCCTTATATAAGAATTGGAAATGGTCCAAATGAAGTTTTTTATTCTGCTTCAATTCATGCAAATGAGTGGATTACTTCTCCTTTACTTATGAAATTTATAGAAGATTTTTGCTTAACATATGTAAATAACTCTACTATTTATGGCTATAATTCTAGAAATATTTTTGCATATTCTTCAATTTATATAGTTCCAATGTGCAATCCTGATGGGGTTGATTTAGTAACAGGAGAAATTAAACCAAGCTCAACTACTTATCAACGTGCTAGAACAATTTCAAGAAATTATCCTAATATTCCTTTTCCAAGTGGCTGGAAAGCAAATATAAATGGTGTGGATTTAAACCTGCAATTTCCTGCCGGTTGGGAAGAAGCTAGAAGAATCAAATTCTCCCAAGGCTTTACATCCCCTGCTCCTCGTGACTTTGTGGGTTTTGGTCCTCTTACCGAGCCAGAATCTCTTGCTTTATATAATTTTACTTTGACACATAATTTTAGATTAGTGATAGCTTATCACACTCAAGGTAAAGAAATTTATTGGCAATTTCAAAATTATGCCCCTCCTGAAGCAGAAACAATTGGAAACGTATTTGCAAATGTAAGTGGATATCTCTTAACACAAGTTCCATATAATTCAAGCTTTGCTGGTTATAAAGATTGGTTTTTACAACAATATAGAAGACCCGGTTATACTATAGAAGCAGGCATTGGAGAAAACCCGCTTCCTATCTCTCAATTTGATGCAATTTATAGAGATAACTTAGGAATATTGGTTCAAGGTAGTTTTTTGTAGATAACCTAATATCATGGGTAATGGAACAACAATCAAATACTTTCAAAAATTATTAATAATATAAAAATTGACAACGATTTATTTAATTAGTATCATTGTCAATTTTTTATTTATCTATAGCATTAAATTTCTTTATCAGTTTTTATCTTATATGTAAATAGTGCCAACAAATAGTCTTTTCCATTATTTCCATATCTATATTAGAACATTTCACATTTTATTTTTTTGCAACTATTCCATAATACCTTCTTTTGAGAAGAATTCCCTTTGAAGTAGTATTGTTTTTCACATATTCCTCAAATAAGTTTTTCTCTACACTTTCTCTATGTATATTTTCACATTTTCTTATTTCAGAAAAATCATCCAATATCGGTGTTTTTAATAACAATTTCAATAAATCATCTTTTGTTTTATAATATTCATTGGTATTTATTTTTACCATTTCTATATCTTTAAAGCCTGCTTGCTTTATATTTTCATAATCTACATCACTTATTGCCCTGTTATCATTATAAGCTTGACCTCTTCCAAAGAGTTCTTTTATTTCCCAACAGTCGTATTTATCCACACCTCGAACAATTAATACACCCGATGTATTTAAAACTCTAAATATTTCTTTTGCATTTATTACAGTATTCCTTGCTGTAACAATATCAAATAACTCACTTGGAAATTCTAATTTCAAATTGTCCATTACTGCAAATTTTGCCTTTACTTCTGGATATTTCTTCGCATTTTTTCTTGCAGTTTCTATCATTTTAGGTGATAAATCTGTTCCTATTATCATTCCAATATTTTTAGGCATCTCAGAAAAAATTTTTTCTCCACCAGCAGTTCCTAGGTCTAATATTAAACTTTTATCATTTGCATATTTTTGCATTTCATCATACATGTCCCATGTGTTTTCATGTTCTTCTAAATAATTAATTTCTGAAAAATCCCAGTTTCCTATGTTTTCATACATTTTTATTTCTTCATTCATACTTATAACCTTCATTCTTAATTTTATTGATTGCATACGAAATAACACTCCTTTATGAAATTCTATTCAAAAACAACTATAATAATATCTATGGTTGTTTTTATTCAACTCTTTAAGGATTTTATTCCATCAATATCATACCTTCTCCCAAGTCTGCCTTTGCTCTACTAATAAATCCAAATTTTTCATAAAAAGTTTCTTTCCTTTTTGATGCTCCCAAATAAACTCTAATGTTAGAATTAATTTTTTTATATTCATTTATTTGTTTTAATAAATTTTCCATTATTCCAGTTCCAATATGTTTTTTCTGATATTCAGGAACCACCATTATATCTTGTATATACAAAAATATAGTTTTATCCCCAATAATTCTTCCATATCCAATTAACTTGTTATCATCATAAACACATAACGAATATAGGGTGTTTTTTAACGCTTCTTCTACTATTGAATTCTCTCTAGTTCCCCAACCTACTGAATTAGTCAAATAATTAAAATCCTCTGCAGTAGGAGTTTTCTCTAAATATTTAATCATTTCTGTACTTCCTTTTCTCCTCAAAAGATTGATTTTCAATTTTACAAATTATATCATATTTTTCTTTATATGCATATACTAAATTTGATTAGTGTAGTACAACAAAAACTTAGAAATTCTAGTTTTAATTTTTTTGTAAATAAAAAAGTTGGTAATTTTTACCAACCTTTTTTATTATTTATTACTCAACTTCACATTTCCATAATCCATGAGTATTACAATATGCATAAATTGTTGAACCTGGTATATGTTTGAAAGTAACTTCTGGAACATCTCCTGGGTTTAAATATTTTATGCGTTCTCTATTTTCATTTACACATGCAATCCATTCTATATAATGTTCTGGTTCCATCACATGATGTACTTTAACTATTATTTTTTCTCCATATACTTGATATGTTGGAACATGTTTTTCTTTTGCGGCATCTACAGAATTTGGGACCATAACCTTCATCTCTTCTCCGCAACATTTAATTCCACAATCTTTACAAGTACAATCTTTAAAAACTTTTACCATTGCTCCACATGATGAACATTTTTTTATTATAAATTCATTCTTCATAAATATTCCTCCCTTTATTGTTTTGTATTATACCACTTATTATATTTTTTTGCTAGGTATTTTAAATGAATTTTTGATTTAATAAATTGTAATTTACCTTTTCCCTAAACTAATGGTAACCTTATACTCTTTATTATTTCTATTAATTGTTAAAACCACATTATCTCCAGGCATTTTTTTGTATATATAACTTCTAAGCTCACTCATTTTATTTATTGTATAGTCATCTATCTTTGTTATTATATCTCCCACTTTTAACCCACTTTTTGCTGCAGGACCATTTGATGATATTTGTACTACATATATTCCATTATCAAAATTTAGACTAGAATTTAAATATTTATTTACTTCTGTATCATAAGCAAATATTCCTAAATATGCCTCTTTAAACTCTCCTTTTTGTACAAAACTATCTATTATTGGTTTTATAATATTAATAGGAATTGCAAATCCTATTCCTTCCGCAGAACTTATTTTAATTGAATTAATTCCTATAACCTTACCTTCATCATTAATTAATGGTCCTCCACTATTTCCAGAATTAATGCTTGCATCAGTTTGTATTAAATCTTCCATATAGCTTTCTGTGGCATCCTCTACAATTTTTATAGTTCTATTTAATCCACTTATAATTCCAGAAGTTACTGTCCTTTGAAATTCTATTCCTATTGGATTTCCTATTGCCCAGACCTCTTGTCCCAATTTAATATTATCTGAATCTCCCAATTCTAAATACTTTAAACCACTTATTTCTATTTTTACAATAGCCAAGTCTAAGTCAGTATCTGCCCAAAGTACACTTCCTTTATAAATTTGTCCGTTTTCTAGTGTTACATAACAAGTATTATATTTTTCACCTGCCACATGCCAATTTGTTACTATATATCCATTTTCTGAAACAATTATCCCGCTTCCAAGTCCTAATTCTTTAGTAGCATTTGAATCTAAAATTGCACTTCCTGTATTTTTTATTTTAGAAATACCTACTACAGATTTTGTTATTTCTTCTAAGTCTATATCCTCGCTCAATCCACCTTCTTTAGCTTCGTTATATAATCTAGTTGCAGTTGCCTCTGGACTAACACTATAATCTTGCACTTCTATTTTTGTATACATTGAATATACAAAAATGCTACCTGCCGAAACAGCTACCATAAGTATAAAAATTATTATAAAATATTTAAATTTACTTGGTCTTCTTGAATATTCGTACATATTATTTCCTCCAAAATTATAATATCCAAAATTTGTAATTGTATACAATTTGATAAATAATAATTTATGTAAAATGCCGTCACATTTTGTCGAATTTCTTTTTTTTGGTAAAATTTGTATATTAAAACTCCTAATTTCATTGATTTTATTGTCGTTTTATGGTATATTAAAGTGAGTAAAATTATAAATAAAGGTGAATTAGATTGAAAGAATTATACGAATTAACTAATCCACAAAAGTCAATTTGGGTAACAGAAGAATTTTACAAAGGGACGTCGATTGAAAATATTGCAGGTACTGCAATGATTTCGCAAGAAGTAAACTTTGATAAATTAGAAGAAGCAATTAATATTTTTATTAAAACTAATGATAGTTTCAGATTAAAATTTGTTAAAAGAAACAACTCGGTTAAACAATATATTGATGATTTTTCACCATTTTCTTTTGAAACAATAGAAGTAGAAACAGATAAAGATATTAAGAAGCTAGAAAAAGAGTTGGCTGAGACTCCTTTGGAGCTTATTGATTCTTATCTTTTTAAATTAAAATTATTTAAATTTAAAGATGGACATGGTGGTTTTGTAATTACTATGCACCATTTAATTGTTGATGCTTGGGCAAGTGGTCTTGTTATAAGTAGAATTATAGATATTTATGATGCCTTATTACAGAACAACTTGGTTTTAGAAGAAATTTCTAATCCCTCTTATATTGACTATATTGAGACTGAACAAAAATATATGAAAAGCTCTAAATTTGAAAAAGATAAAACCTTCTGGAATGATTTATTTGCAAAAGTCCCTGAAGTAGCAACTATTCCAAGTCTTTCTCAAACCAATGAACTTTCTAGTAAAGCCAAAAGGAAACTATTCAAAATTCCTGCTGAAACAATGGACTTTATTAATTCTTTTTGTAAAGAAAACAAAATCTCACCTTTTAATTTTTTTATGGGAATTTACGCAATATACATGTCTAGAGTATCTAATTTAGACGAATTTGTTATTGGCACTCCTATATTAAATCGTTCAAATGTAAAAGAAAAACATACTGTTGGTATGTTTATTAGTGTTGTGCCTTTTAAAGTAACTTTAAATCATGAAAAAAGTTTCGCAGAATTTGCATCAGAAATTTCTGCAGACTTTTTTAATATATTTAGACATCAAAAATATCCTTATCAAGCATTATTAGAAGATCTAAGAGAAAAAGATAACTCGATACCAAATTTATATAATGTTATGATTTCATACCAAAATATGAGAAGCAATAAACAATCTGCAAAAACAGATTATTCTTCTAAATGGCTTTTTAACGGAAATATATCTGACGATATGGAAATACACTTCTTTGATATAGATGATACTGGAATTATTAATGTTGCTTATGATTATAAAACATCTAAATATTCTTCAGAAGATATTTATGCCCTTCATTCAAGAATTCTTCATATTATAAATCAAATTATAGAAAACAGTAATATTTTACTAAAAGAAATAGAAATAGTAACACCTGATGAGAAAAATCAAATATTATATGAATTTAATAATACAAAAATGGACTATCCAAAGGACAAAACCATTGTCCAATTATTTGAGGAGCAAGTAGAAAAAACACCAGACAATATTGCTGTTGTTTTCGAAGACCAAAAGCTAACTTATAGAGAATTAAATGACAGAGCAAATAGTTTAGCTTTCTATCTAAAAAATAACGGTTTAAAATCTAATGATGTTGTAAGTATTTTTCTCGACAAGTCTTTAGAATCAGTTATTGCTATATTAGGAGCATTAAAATGTGGCGCTAGCTATATGCCTATTGACATTAATTATCCTATTAAACGTATAGATTTTATGGTTAATGATTCTAACAGTAGATTCATTCTTACTTCATGTCAACTACAACATAAGTTAAATAATGAATCTAAAGTACTTTGTGTTGATCTATCTAATAATGAAATATACAATAATTTTGTTGATAATATTAATATTACTACATCATCTGATAGCATAGCTTACATAATGTATACTTCTGGCTCTACTGGTACTCCTAAAGGTGTTATGGTTTCTAACCAGAATGTTGTTAGACTTGTAAGAAATACAAACTATATAAAGTTTAATAAAAAAGAAAGAATTCTTCAAACAGGTTCTATTGTTTTTGATGCTTGTACTTTTGAAATTTGGGGAGCTTTATTAAATGGTTTTGAATTATATATAATTAAAAAACAAGATTTATTAGACCCTGTGTCTTTAGAAAAATATTTAGTTAATAATAAGATTACTATTTTATGGCTTACAGCTCCTTTATTTAATCAGTTAAGTGAGAGTAATCCTGAAATGTTTAAATCTGTGAGAGTATTATTAACTGGTGGAGATGTCCTTTCTCCAAAGCATATTAATGCAGTAAAAAAATCTTGCCCAGACTTAACTATCATTAATGGTTATGGTCCTACTGAAAATACAACCTTCTCAACTTGCTTTACAATAGATGATTTTTATGAGGATTCTATACCTATTGGTTTTCCTATCGCTAATTCAACTTGTTACATTGTGTCACCTACTTTAAATTTATTACCAGTAGGAGTTTCTGGTGAATTACTTGTTGGTGGAGATGGGGTTAGTAAAGGATATTTAAATAATACAGAATTCACAGCGAAGAAATTTATTGCTAATCCTTTTGGTGAAGGGACTTTATATAGAACTGGAGATTTAGTAAAATGGCGTGCAGATGGAAGTATTGACTTCATAGGTAGAGTTGATAATCAAGTAAAAATACGTGGTTTTAGGGTTGAGCTAAATGAAATCACTCTTAGAATTCAAGAGTTTCCTAATATTAATGAGTGTTTTACTACTGTTAAAACAATTAATGATGAAAAAGTAATTTGTTCTTACTTTTCTTCTAAAAATAAAATTGACACAATTTCTTTAAAGGCTTTTTTGAGAAGCTCTTTACCTCATTATGCAATACCATCATATTTTATAGAACTTGATTCATTACCTATAAATACTAATGGCAAAGTTGATATTAAGAAATTACCTGAACCACAAAACTTAAATTCAAAAAAAGACATTATTTTGCCAAGAAATGAAACAGATTCTAAATTAATAGATTTATTAAAAATTCTATTAAATATAAATAATATTAGTATTGATGATTCTTGCTTTGAACTAGGTGGAGATTCTTTATCTGCAATTAATTTATGTGCCCAAATTCAGAATGAATTTAATGTGCAATTATTTGTTAAAGATGTTCTAGAACATCCTACTATTCAAGAAATTTCTGACATCATTACTGGTAATTTAAATAATGCTAATAAACTTACTATTAAACCTATTCCTGAAGCAGATTACTATACTGCCTCTTCTGCTCAAAAGAGAATGTTCTTTACAAGTAGTATGGCTGGTGATAATTCTACTTTATATAATATCCCTGGCTGTGTTATTTTAGATGGTGAAATTGATATAAATAAATTAGAAGAATGCTTCAACAAGTT
>JBJFFE010000076.1:0-25138 GCA_051891435.1 Clostridia bacterium
AATAATTATGTGTCTTTTTTTTTCAAAACCGGTCACTTAATTTTACCATTTATAAAAAACCTCCGGCATAGCCGAAGGTTAAATCTTATTCCCACTCTATTGTTGCTGGTGGTTTTCCTGTTATATCATATACGACTCTATTTACATGTTCTACTTCATTTACAATTCTATTAGATACTGTTTCTAATACTTCATATGGTATTTTAGCCCAATGTGCTGTCATAAAATCTATTGTTTTTACTGCTCTTAAAGCTATTGTATAGTCATATGTTCTATAATCCCCCATAACTCCTACACTTTTTATATTTGTTAATACTGCAAAATATTGATTAATCTCTCTATCTAATCTAGCTTTTGCAACCTCTTCTCTAAAAATACTATCTGCTTCTTTTAATATATTTAATTTATCTTCTGTTATATCCCCTATAACTCTTATCGCTAATCCTGGTCCAGGGAAAGGTTGTCTATATACTAAAGATTCTGGCAAGCCAATTTCTAGACCTACTTTTCTTACTTCATCTTTAAACAAGTCTCTTAATGGCTCAATTATTTCTTTAAAATCAACATAATCTGGTAATCCTCCAACATTATGGTGGCTTTTTATTTTCGCTCCTACTCCTACACCACTTTCTATAACATCTGGATAGATTGTTCCTTGTACCAAGTAATCAACTGTCCCAATTTTTTTAGCTTCTTCCTCAAAAACTCTTATAAATTCTTCTCCTATTATTTTTCTTTTTGTTTCTGGTTCAGTTACTCCTGCAAGTTTTTCTAGAAATCTTTTTTGAGCATTTACTCTTATGAAATTAACATCAAACTTCTTAGTAAATAATTCCTCAACTTGGTCTCCTTCGTCTTTTCTTAAAAGTCCATGGTCTACAAATATACATGTTAAATTTTTCCCTATTGCTTTACTTAGCATTACTGCTGCAACAGACGAATCTACTCCTCCAGATAATGCACATAAAGCTTTTTTATCTCCTATTTTTTCTTTTATATTTTTAATAGATTCTTCCGCAAAGGATTTCATCTTCCATTTGCCTGTACATTTGCATATATTGTATACAAAATTTTTTATTATCTCTATACCATTTTCTGTGTCATTTACTTCTGTGTGAAACTGAATTCCATATAATTTTCTACTTACATTTTGCATTGCTGCAATTTTGCAATTATCTGTACTTGCTATTTTTTCAAATCCTTCTGGAAGAGTATCTACATAATCTGTATGACTCATTAAGCATGGATTTACATTTTTTAAATTTTTAAATAACTCTGAAGATGTATCTAAACTTACATCTATTACCCCATATTCTCTTTTATCTGCTCTTTCAACATTTCCTCCTAAAGAATACGTCATTAATTGCATGCCATAACAAATTCCTAAAATTGGTATTCCAAGTTCAAAAATTTCTTTATCACATTTTGGAGCACCTTCATTATAAACACTTGCTGGTCCTCCGGTAAAGATAATTCCCCTTGGATTTTTTTCTTTTATTTTTTCTATACTTGTATTAAATGGTAAAATTTCTGAATATACATTACATTCTCTTACTCTTCTTGCTATTAATTGATTGTATTGACCATAAAAATCTAATATTAAAATTACTTCATCATTTTTCATAAAAAAATTATACTCCTTAATCTAAAAATTCAATTTTTCCTTCTTTTAGTGATTTAATTCTAGCTAATGAGTATACATCCATACCCTGTTCTTCTAATTTTTTTCTGCCAGGTTGGAAAGATTT
This sequence comes from Clostridia bacterium, assembly GCA_051891435.1. GTDB lineage: Bacteria > Bacillota > Clostridia > TANB77 > CAG-508 > UMGS1933. The sequence goes on from JBJFFE010000076.1 coordinate 1,749, forward strand.
TTCTATAAGAATTCCAATTCCTGCAACTTTAGCTCCTGCCTCATTAATAAGTCTTATAGCGCCATTACAAGCTTCTCCATTTGCTAGGAAATCATCAATAATAAGAACTTTATCATTTGAATCAATGAATTTTTTAGAGGCTGTTAAATTATATGTAAATCCTTGTGTATATGAAGTTACTGGTGTTTGATAAAAGTCGTCACTTAGGATTTTTGAAGTTTTTTTCTTGAATATTACTAACTCTTTTCCTAATTTTTTTGCTGTCATAAGAGCTGGCGCAATTCCAGAGCTTTCAATTGTTACTACTTTGGTAATTTCTCTGTCTCCAAAATATCTTGCAAATTCCTCCCCTATTTGCTCCATTAGTTCTGCATCTACCTGGTGATTAACAAAGCTATCAACTTTTAATACATTTTCATTTAATGCTTTGCCTTCTGATAAAATTTTTTCCTTAAAAATTTTCATTATTTTACCTTCCTTCTTATAATAATACAATATTCTACAATATTTTTTAACAAAATAAAAGAGTAAATTAAAAAAATATCTGAATTTAATATTTTTATATAAATTGTAATTTAGATGTTAGAAGTTAGAGATTAGAAATTAGAAAATATAAAGCAAAGGCTTACGAAGACTTGCTTTTCTCTAACCTCTAACTTCTAACCTCTAAATTACAATTTATCTCTCTTTTTCTTTATTAAACAAATAAGAAACGGAACATTCAATCTTTAACCAAATGTTCCGCTTCTAATTAACCTCTTCCATAAGTCCTCCTTTTCCAAAAATTTCATTACTTTAATGAGTTTTGAAGAGTTATTTATATTATCAACTAGATTGTTACATCTAACATATGCTAGTTGTAAATATATTATATCATGTTTACATAACATTGTCAAATTTTTATACAAAAATAATATTTCTAATACTTTATAACCAATTTATCAAATTTATTTTTAATATAATTTTCTAATTTTTGCATAAACACATTTGCCTGAATTTCTTGTTGTGCTACCATTTGAAGTCCTTTTTCCCAACTTGCTGTTAATTTTGGATTGAGCATATCTGGCATTGAATTTTTTACAACATCATAAATGATTTCACCTTTTTTGGTCGGAGTTATTATCTGAGTTTTATTATTTATCTCTATATATTTTATTCTTTCTAGCTTTTTTATTATTTCTGCCCTTGTTGCACTAGTTCCTATTCCATCTCCTTTTATTTGTTCTCTTAGAGCTTCATCTTCTATTAGTTTTCCCGCATTTTCCATTGCTAATATCATTGAGCCAGAGTTATATCTAGATGGTGGGCTTGTTTCCGCTTCTTTAATTGATAATTCTATACTAGTTAACTCTTGTCCTTTTTTTAGATTTTTTAGTGCTCCATTGTTTTCTTCGTTTGAATCTTTTGCAGGTTTTAATATTTCTAAGTATCCTTGTTTTACACACACTTTTTCATTTGCATAAAAGGTTTCGTTTTCTATATTGACTGTTACTGCTACTTTATTAAACTCTGCTGGTGGATAAAATATACTTAAAAATCTTCTTACTATTAATTTATATATTTCCTTATTTAAATCCGTTAGTTTATTATAATTTTCAAACCCCTGACCTGTTGGAATTATTGCATAATGGTCTGTTATTTTACTGTCATTTACATACTTTGTTTTTACAATATTTGTAGAATATTTTTCTTGAATCATTTTGCTTATATAGCCTTGTATTTCCTCATCTTTAAAACCACGAGCTAGTCCATTTAAATTTTTGGAGATTTCCTTTGCTACTGCTGTGGAAAGTACTCTTGCATCTGTTCTTGGATATGTTACTAATTTTTTCTCATATAATGTTTGAATAGCTTCTAATGTTTCATCTGGTTTTATTTTGAAACGTTTTGTACATTCATTTTGAATCTCCGCTAAATTGAACAATAATGGTGCATTTTCCTTTTGTTTAGTCTTTTTTAGTTCTGTTACTGTAGCATTTTTACCTTCTAATGATTTTATAAAATCTTCTGCTTTTTGTTTATTTTTAAAACCTGTTTCATTATATAACTCTGGAGATTCAAATTTTTTTGATTCTTCATTTACCTTCCAATCTGCTAAGAATTCTCCACTTCCTGTTATAAATTTGCCTGATATTTTATAGTATTTAGTTTTTACAAAATTTCTTATTTCTCTTTCTCTAGAAACTACCATACCTAAAACACAAGTCATAACTCTTCCTACAGAAATAGCTACTTTTTCTTCGCCTATTTCTTTTGCAATTCGTTTTCCATATATTATAGACAGCATTCTGGAAAAGTTTATTCCGATTAAGTAGTCTTCTTTTGCTCTTAAATATGCAGAATCTGATAAACTATCATATTCAGATAAATCTTTTGCTTCTTTAATTCCTCTTAATATTTCCTCTTCTGTTTGTGAATCTATCCATACACGTTTCATCTTTGCATTTGGATTAGGTTTTGCCATCATAAATACTAATCGTTGTATATACTCTCCTTCTCTTCCAGAGTCTCCTGCATTATATATTTCGCTAACATCCTCTCTTTGAAGTAGAGTTTTTACTATATCAAATTGGTTCTGAACAGCTGGTATTATCTCGTATTTCCATTCTTCTGGTATAAATGGTAATGTGTCTAATCTCCAAAATTTTAGTTTTTCATCATATTTTTCTGGATAAGACATTGTTACCAAATGCCCAACACACCAAGTAATAATCCAATCTTCTGATTCTATATATCCATTTTTTCTGTTAGCATTTACCTTTAGTGCTTTTGCGAATTCCATAGCAACAGAAGGTTTTTCTGTAATTAATAATTTTTTCATATTTCACCTTAAAAATTGTAGTTTAGATGTTAGACATTAGAAATTAGAGGTTAGAGAAAAGCAATGTTTCGCAAGCAATTACCCTATATTTTCTAATTTCTAATCTCTAACTTCTAACTTCTACATTACAATTTATTTCAAATCTAATTTTATATGCACATCTCTTAATTGTTCTTCTTTTACGACACTTGGTGCTCCCATAAGCACATCTCTTGCCTTTTTATTTTTAGGAAATGCTATTACTTCTCTTAAGTTTTCTTCATTTGCTATTAACATTACCATTCTATCGAATCCAGGCGCTGCTCCTGCATGTGGAGGTGCTCCGAACATAAATGCATTATATAAAGCTCCAAATTTCTTTTTTACATCTTCTTCATTATATCCTGCAAGTTCAAATGCTTTTACCATTAATTCTGGATCATGATTTCTTACTGCACCAGATGCCATCTCGTACCCATTACATACAACATCATATTGATATGCTAAAATTTCTAATGGGTCTTTATTTTCTAGAGCTTCCATTCCTCCTTGAGGCATTGAAAATGGATTGTGGTTAAAGTCTATGGTTCCTTCATCTGATAATTCATACATTGGGAAATCTACTATAAAGCAAAATCTATATGCATTTTTCTCTATTAAATCTAAACGTTTTCCAAGTTCTATTCTTATTTGCCCAGCAATTTTTTGTGCTGCTGTTAATTCATCTGCTATAAAGAATATACTATCGTTTTTCTTAATTCCTACTCCTATTAGTTTTTCTTTAATTTCTTCTGTTATAAACTTTGCAATTCCTCCTACAAAGTTTCCTTCTTCATCAAGTTTAACCCAAGCTAATCCTTTTGCTCCTGCTTCTTCAACCGCAAATGTAGTCATGTTATCAAAGAACTTTCTTCCTTGTGCTCCTCCATTTGGTACCACTATTGCTTTAATTGTTTTATCTTTAAATGCACCAAATTCACAGTTTTTAAAGTATTTTGTAAAATCTTGTATTATTAGTGGATTTCTTAAGTCTGGTTTATCTATTCCGTATTTTTCCATTGCTTCTTTATATGGAATTCTAATAAATGGTGCTTCATCTACTGTCCATCTTGTGAATTTTTTAAATGTAGATGTAAATATCTCTTCTAATACTTTAAATACATCTTCTTGTGTTGCAAAAGCCATTTCAAAATCTAATTGATAAAATTCTCCTGGTGCTCTATCTGCTCGTGGGTCTTCATCTCTAAAGCATGGGGCTATTTGATAATATTTATCAAATCCAGATACCATAAGTAATTGTTTAAATTGTTGTGGTGCTTGTGGCAATGCATAAAATTCACCTGGATGTATTCTGCTTGGTACTAGATAGTCTCTTGCTCCTTCTGGTGATGAGTTTGCAAGTATTGGTGTTTGAATTTCTGCGAATCCCATTTCATCCATTTTTGTTCTTAAAAATTTCATTATCTCTGAACGAAGTAAAATATTTTTATGTATTTTATCATTTCTTAAATCTAAATATCTATATTCTAATCTCAAATCTTCTCTAACTGATGAATTATCAGTTTTTTCAGAATTAATCTCAAATGGTAGTACATTTTTACATTTTCCAAGTACTTGTATTTTGCTAGCTTCTATTTCAATTTCTCCTGTTGGTATTTTATTATTTTTATTTGTTCTTTCTATAACTGTTCCGGCAACAGATACTGTCATTTCTGTTACTAAGTTTTCAGCTATATTTTTTAACTCTTCGTTATCAGATACAACTATTTGTGTTATTCCATATTGGTCTCTTAGGTCTATAAATTTCATAGACCCTAAATTTCTTATTCTTTGTACCCAACCTGCTAGTCGAACATTTTCTCCTTTGTTTGTAATTCTTAATTCTCCACAATTGTGTGTACGGTATTCGTTCATAAACTTTCCTCCCTATATTTATAATTTTTTATAAAAAATAGCCAAACGCAAGGGTTTAATATATTTTAAAAGCGAAGCGTTCCGTGGGGACCGCCGTGGGCTGTTAAAGGCGAAAGCCTTGTTACAGCGCCGGTGGGAAGCGCTGAGTAATTTAAAATATATAAACCCTGACGAGATTTGGCGGATGTCAAATCTAATATAAAAAACAAAAGCCTTTCATACCTGTATAAAAATAATATACAGGGACGAAAGGTTTTATTATTACCATCCGCGGTGCCACCCTTTTTGGATATCTCCCACTTTTTATATTTACTTTTTAATTTAGCTCCAATAAGTGTCACGTAGGAAATTATAATTCCTCTTATTATCATTGCTTTTTTAATTGTACTATTTTCAAATAGTTTTGTCAAGTAAATTTTATTAGTAAAAGTTTGCTTTTTTATGTAAATTGTGTTACTATTATATTATCTTATTGTAAAGGAGGAATCCGTTTTATGATAAGCATCCTCTGCGAGTACTTTTTAGGAGGATTGAGTGTAGGTTCCATTTTAATGGATGGTTTGGTGTTAATACTCACCTCTCTAAATGCTACTAGACCAATCTGTAGCATAAAGAAAACATCTGATAATAAATGGACAATCTACAAATTTTAACAAATGATAAATTCACTTTGTGATTAAATAAAAACCGCCTATTTTAGGCGGTTTTCTTTATTATTCTGCTTCTTCTGTTTGTACTTCTTCTGTCTCATTTGCTGGTATAGCCATTACATTTTTATAATTTGGCATTCCTGTTCCTGCTGGTATTAATTTTCCTATGATAACATTTTCTTTTAATCCTATTAATGAGTCTTTCTTTCCTTTTATTGCTGCTTCTGTCAATACCCTTGTTGTTTCCTGGAATGATGCTGCTGATAAGAAGCTTTCTGTAGCTAGTGATGCTTTTGTTATACCAAGTAATACTCTTGTTCCTGTTGCCTCTTTCTTTCCTTCTTCTCTCATTTTTTTGTTTATGTCTTCTAATTCATTTCTGTCAATTAGAGAGCCTGCAAATAGCTTTGTATCTCCTGGGTCTTCTATTTTTACTCTCTTAAGCATTTGTCTACCAATTACTTCTATATGTTTATCATTAATATCAACACCTTGGTTTCTATATACTTTTTGAACTTCTGATGTTAGGTATTTAAATACTCCTTCTGGTCCTTTTATTGCAAGTATTTCACTTGGATTTATTGAACCTTCTGTAATTGCCTCTCCTGCTTCTATTTCATCTCCATCTTTTACTCTTAGTTTTGAACCAAAGCTTATTAAATATGTTTTTGAGTTATCCTTACCTGTTACTGTTACTTCTTTTCTCTTCTTAGAATCTGCAATTGATACTTTTCCACTTATTTCAGAAACTACTGCAACACCCTTTGGTTTTCTTGCTTCGAATAATTCTTCAACCCTTGGAAGACCTTGTGTGATATCTCCTCCTGCTACACCACCTGTATGGAATGTTCTCATTGTAAGCTGTGTACCTGGTTCACCAATTGATTGTGCAGCTATAATACCTACTGCTTCTCCTATATTTACTTCTTTTCTTGTTGCTAATCCCATACCATAACATTTAGCACATACACCATGTCTTGTTTTACATCCAAGTGCAGAACGTACTTTAACACTTGTGTATCCTGCTTCTATGATTTTATCTGCAATATCTGGTGTAATTAGAGTATCTGTATCCACAATTACTTCACCTGTTTGTGGATTAACTATATTTTCAAATGCATATCTTCCTACAAGTCTTTCATTAAGTTTTTCTATTATTTGGTTTCCATCTTTAATATCTTCTACTTCAATATATTCATCTGTTCCACAGTCATGTTCTCTTACTATAATGTCTTGAGAAACATCTACTAACCTTCTTGTTAAGTATCCAGAGTCTGCTGTTCTTAAGGCAGTATCAGCTAAACCTTTTCTAGCACCATGTGATGAAATAAAGTATTCTAATGCATCTAGTCCCTCTCTAAAGCATGACTTTATTGGAATCTCAACAGCTTTACCAGATGTATTTGCCATAAGTCCACGCATACCTGCAATTTGACGTAATTGGTTCATATTTCCGTCTTGCTCCAGATTGTGCCATCATATAAATAGGGTTTAATTCATCAAAATTATCTTTCATAGCTTCTGTAACATCGTCTGTTGCTTTTTCCCACACATTGATAACAGATGCATATCTTTCTTCATTTGTTATTAAACCACGTTTATATTGTTTTGATATTTCCTCAACCTTTTTATCTGATTCTGCTAATATTTCTTTTTTGGCTTCTGGAACAGCAACATCTGCAACTGATACTGTAAATGCACCTTTTGTAGCATATTTATATCCTAAAGCTTTAATATAATCTAATACTTCTGCTGTTACATTTAATCCATGTTTATCAATACATTTTGCAATTATTGTTCCAAGATTCTTCTTCATAACTGGGAAATTAATTTCTTTTTGGAATTCTGTTTCTGGTTTACTTCTATCAACAAATCCTAAATCTTGTGGAATTCCTTGGTTAAATATTATTTTTCCTACTGTGGTTTCTATTGTTCTTGTTTTTTCTTCACCATTTACCTCTTTTGTTATTCTAACTTTTACTTTAGCATGTAAACCCAAGTCTCCATTTTGATATGCAAGTAGGGCTTCGTCCTCATCTTTAAAGTACATTCCTTCTCCTTTTTCTCCTGCAATCTCCATTGTCAAATAATAACTTCCCAAAATCATATCTTGTGTTGGTACTGTTACTGGTTTACCGTCTTGTGGCTTAAGTAAGTTATTTACAGAAAGCATTAAATATCTTGCTTCTGCTTGTGCTTCTGGTGATAATGGAACGTGAACTGCCATTTGGTCTCCGTCGAAGTCAGCATTGAAAGCTGTACAAACTAATGGATGTAATTTTATTGCTCTACCTTCTACTAATACTGGTTCAAATGCTTGTATACCTAATCTATGTAGAGTTGGCGCACGGTTTAACATTACTGGGTGGTCTTTAATAACCTCTTCTAATATATCCCATACTTCTGGTCTTAATTTTTCTACCATTCTTTTTGCGTTCTTTATGTTATGAGCAAGTCCTCTTCCTACTAGCTCTTTCATAACAAATGGCTTAAATAATTCTACTGCCATTTCTTTTGGGAGACCACATTGATAAATTTTTAATTCTGGTCCAACTACTATAACTGAACGTCCAGAATAGTCAACCCTTTTTCCTAGTAAGTTTTGTCTAAATCTACCTTGTTTTCCTTTTAGCATATCTGATAATGATTTTAATGGTCTATTTCCAGCTCCTGTTACTGGTCTGCCACGTCTGCCATTATCTATTAATGCATCTACAGATTCTTGAAGCATTCTTTTTTCGTTTCTTACTATTATTTCTGGTGCTCCAAGTTCTAATAATCTTTTTAATCTGTTATTTCTGTTTATTACTCTTCTATATAAATCATTTAAGTCTGATGTAGCAAATCTACCACCATCTAATTGCACCATTGGTCTTAGTTCTGGTGGAATTACCGGAATAACACTCATTATCATCCATTCTGGTTTATTTCCAGATATTCTAAAGCTTTCAACTGTATCTAATCTTTTTACAAGTTTTGCTCTTTTTTGTTCAGTTGATTTTTCTATTTCCTTTTTTAATTTTGCTGATAATTTTTCTAAGTCTATTTCTTTTAATAATGTTCTTATAGCTTCTGCTCCCATTTTAGCTGTAAAAGAACCCTTACCATATTTTTCTTCTGCTTCACGGTATTCTTTTTCTGTTAATACCTGACATTTTGTAAGTCCTGATGTTCCTTTATCTAACACTATGTATGATGCGAAATAAATTACTTTCTCCAAGTTTCTTGGTGATATATCTAACATTAATGCGATTCTACTTGGAATTCCTTTAAAATACCAAATATGTGCAACTGGTGATGCAAGTTCAATATGTCCCATTCTTTCACGTCTTACTTTAGATTTTGTAACTTCAACTCCACATCTATCGCAAATTATTCCTTTATATCTTATTCTTTTATACTTACCACAATGGCATTCCCAGTCTTTTGTAGGTCCAAATATTTTTTCACAAAATAGTCCATCTTTTTCTGGTTTTAGTGTTCTATAGTTTATTGTTTCTGGTTTTTTTACTTCACCTTTTGACCATTCTCTTATTTTGTCATCTGATGCAAGTCCTATTTGTATTTTGTCAAAAATTTCTAATTCATCTTTGTTTTCTGTATTTTCCATTTATGTGTAACCCTCCTTGTACACAAGAATTATTAATTTTTCAAAATTACATTTTTTCTGATAAAATATACATTGCTAGAACAATTCCCTAAAGTTTATATTTTATTTTAATGTAATTCTCTATTCAATTTCTATATTTTGCATATTGCAAGCATTGTAGGGGTCGCTGTCCTCGGCGACCCGAAATACACATATCATTTTTATACGGGGCGCCCTGGAGTGCGCCCCCTACACGTTTACAATAAATTTATTCATTTAATTTTTTATTCCTCAAATGAGTCATCATCATTTTCTAAATTGTCTTCTGCAAGTTCATTGTCAAATATATCGCTATCATCTTCATCATCTAGAAGGATTTCATCTTCGATGAATTCATCACTCAATTCTTCATCATCTACAATCGCTTCTTCTGGTTCTATAAGAGCGTCTTTGTCTTCTATATTAAAGTCTATACCCTCATCAACATCTTCTTTAAGTTCTAATTCTTCATCATCTTTAGAATATAGTCGAACATCTAGACCCAAACTTTGTAGTTCTTTTATTAAAACTTTAAAGCTTTCTGGTACTCCTGGTTCTGGAACATTATCTCCTTTAACAATTGCTTCATATGTTTTTACTCTTCCTACAACATCGTCTGATTTTATTGTTAAAATTTCTTGAAGAGTATATGCTGCACCATATGCTTCTAATGCCCAAACCTCCATTTCACCAAATCTTTGTCCACCGAATTGAGCTTTACCTCCTAGAGGTTGTTGTGTTACAAGTGAGTAAGGTCCTGTAGAACGAGCATGTATTTTGTCATCAACTAAATGGTGAAGTTTTAACATGTACATTACACCAACTGTAATTGGTTTATCAAATGGTTCTCCTGTTCTACCATCATAAAGAATTGTTTTTCCATCTTCTGATAATCCAGATTCTTTTAACATTTCTTCTATATCTTCTTCTGATGCACCATCAAATACTGGTGTTGCAACTTTTAATCCAAGTAATCTTGCAGCTGCTCCTAAATGAACCTCTAAAACTTGACCTAAGTTCATACGAGAAGGTACACCTAATGGATTTAATACAACATCCACTGGAGTTCCATCTGGCATAAATGGCATATCTTCAACTGGTAATATTCTTGAAACAACACCTTTGTTACCGTGACGTCCAGCCATTTTATCTCCAACAGAAATTTTTCTTTTTTGAGCTATATATACTCTAATTACTTCATTTACACCAGGTCCAAGCTCCTCTGAGTTATCTCTTGTATAAACTTTTACATCAACTATTGTTCCTGCTTCTCCATGTGGTACCCTTAAAGATGTATCACGTACTTCTCTTGCCTTTTCACCAAATATAGCACGTAGTAATCTTTCTTCTGCAGTAAGTTCTGTTTCTCCTTTTGGAGTAACCTTTCCAACTAAAATATCTCCTGGTCTTACTTCTGCACCAATTCTTATAATACCTCTTTCATCTAGGTCTTTTAATCCATCTTCTCCAACATTTGGGATGTCTCTAGTTATTTCTTCTGCTCCAAGTTTTGTATCACGGCATTCACAGTCATATTCTTCAATGTGTATAGATGTATAAACATCTTCTTTTACTAGTCTTTCACTTAACAATATAGCATCCTCGTAGTTATAACCTTCCCAAGTTGTGAATGCAATAAGTACGTTTTTACCTAATGCCATTTCTCCGTTTTGTGTTGAAGGTCCGTCTGCAATAACGTCTCCTGCTTTAACTTTTTCACCTTTTACAACAATTGGTTTTTGGTTAATACATGTTCCGCCATTTGTTCTTTTGAATTTACGTAGTTTATATGTATCTATACCAGATTTTGTTTTTATTGTAATGTCGTCCCCAGTTACTTTTTCAACAACACCATCATTTTCTGCTAATATTGTAATTCCACAGTCTTTTGCTGCCCTATATTCAATACCTGTTCCAACTATTGGTGAATCTGTAATCATAAGTGGAACTGCTTGACGTTGCATGTTTGCACCCATTAAGGCACGGTTTGCGTCATCATGCTCTAAGAAAGGTATCATTGCAGCAGCAACTGAAACTAATTGTTTTGGAGAAACATCAACAAAATCAACTTTGTCTGCTTCAACTTCTATTATTTCATCTAAGTATCTTACTTTTATTTTCTTATTTACAAATTTTCCATCTTTATCAAGTGGTTCTGATGCTTGAGCTATAATATGTCCATCTTCTTCATCTGCTGTCATATATACAACTTCATCAGTTACCTTATGTGTTTTTGGGTCTACTTTTCTATATGGTGTTTCAACAAATCCATATTCATTTATAATTGCAAATGTTGAAAGTGCTGAGATAAGTCCTATGTTTGGTCCTTCTGGAGATTCTATTGGGCATAATCTTCCATAGTGAGTATAGTGAACGTCACGAACTTCAAATCCTGCTCTTTCTCTTGAAAGTCCACCTGGTCCTAAGGCAGAAATTCTTCTTTTATGTGTTAATTCTGAAAGTGGGTTTGTTTGATCCATGAATTGTGATAATTGAGAGCTTCCAAAGAATTCTCTAATTGCTGATGTGATTGGTTTTGTATTAATTAATGTTTGTGGCGTAATTACATCTAAGTCTTGAATTGTCATTCTTTCTCTTACAACTCTTTCTAGTCTTGTTAAACCAATTCTAAATTGATTTTGTAATAATTCTCCAACACATCTAATACGTCTATTTCCTAAATGGTCTATATCATCAACATTTCCTAAATTATATTGTAAGTTGATTAAGTAATTAATTGATGAAATAATGTCTTCTGTTGAAATATGTTTTGGAATTAATTCTTCCATTCTTTCTTCAATTACTTTTTCTAAATCTTTTTTAGCCGTATTTTCTAAAATATTTTTTAATACTTCATAGTTAACATTTTCTTTTATTGTAAGATTTTTAAGTTTAACAAAAGAGTGGATATCAACTGTTCCATTTCCTATAATTCTTACTTTTTTGTCATTTACTTTAACATCTACAACATTTATTCCTGAGTTTTGAATGTCTTTAGCAACTTCTGGAGTTATGACATTATCTGCCTCAACAAATACTTCTCCTGTTTCACTATTCACTATATCATTAAATGCTACTTGGTTTGCTATTCTTGAAGCTAAACTTAGTTTTTTATTAAATTTATATCTTCCAACTTTTGCTAAATCATATCTTCTTGGATCAAAGAATAAATTGTTAAATAAATTTCTTGCTGCATCTACTGTTGGTAATTCACCTGGTCTTAATTTTTTGTATATTTCTACTATTGCCTCATCTGCAGTTTTTACTGTGTCTTTAGCTATTGTAGCAAGTATCGTTTCTTCTTCTCCAAATAAATCTATTATTTGTTCATCTGATACTAGTCCAATTGCTCTTAATAATGTTGTAACTGGTAATTTTCTTGTTCTATCTATTCTTACATAGAAAACATCATTTGCATCTGTTTCATATTCAAGCCATGCTCCACGAATTGGCATAACTGTTGCTTTATATAGTTTTTTACCTGTTTTATCGTAATCAGATTCATAATAGCATCCTGGTGATCTTACAAGCTGACTTACAACAACTCTTTCTGCACCGTTTATAATAAATGTTCCGCTATCTGTCATAAGTGGGAAATCGCCTAAATAAATTTCCTGCTCTTTTATTTCTCCTGTTTCACGATTTATTAATCTTACTTTAACATGTAATCTTGTTGAATATGTAGCATCTCTTTCTTTTGCTTCTTCTAATGAGTATTTTGTTTCTTCCTCCATATAATAGTCGAAAAATTCTAATACTAAATTTCCTGTGTAATCAATAATTGGTGAAATATCTCTTAGTACTTCTCCTAGTCCTTCTTTAACAAACCAATCATAAGAATCTTTTTGTACTTGAATTAAATTTGGTATGTCAATAAAGTCCCCAATTCTTGCAAAGGTTTTTCTCTTTGCTTTTCCAATGTCCATGTCTGTTAACAAAATAAATCAACTCCCTTTATTTTTTTGAGCAGGATATATTCTTTTTTTAAAGGAAGTCCCTCTTAAAAATAAAATGTTTTATTTACTCGCAAAGCCGTACTGCCCTAAGCGGTTTCGTTTTTAATAATCTTAGATTAAATTTAATTCCTCTCCCTTTAAATTATAAATAACAAAAGCAAAAAAGTGTAGTTAGATTTTTATCTAAATTAGATATAATTTTCTTATATCCCCTACACTTTTATTAATTTTAATTTATTAAAATTTTGCTGTTTTCTATTTTAATCACCATCTATATATTATTTGCACATTTTGACAAAACGTGAAAATATGCTTTATAATAATACCATACATCCCTAGGGCTTGTCAAGGTTTTGGTGAAATTTTTTAATTTTTATTATACATTTATATCCAAGAACATATTAATATCATCTAAAGATATAGCTCCATTTTCTGATTCAACTTTTACAATATAGCTATAGTTATCTTCTAGTTTACATACAAAATATAAATTTACATATGCTGAATAATCGTCATTATATGTTATTGTCCTAAATTTATATGTTCTACCATTTACATCATAATCTGAAGATTCGCTAATTTCCTGATTTTGGTAAAGATTAGATGTCAGTATAAATTCTTCATCTAAATTGTCCAAATATGTATCCATATCAGTATTTTCTACAAAAACATATATTGAATTATAATTTTCATCTGTATACATTTTATAATCTTCGGTATTATAATTTGAAGCTATAAATGTTGTTGGAACATTATATGTTACTGTTTTACCATTATATTTAATTATTGGCTCATCGCTATTTAGGTTTCCTACATTTTTAATATTATTTAGTAATGAACTTTGCTCTATAAGCTCATATAATTTTGAGTTTTGTAAATTAGTCATAAATTTTTCTTGATCTTCTTCACTTAGTTCATCAATTAATACAGCATCTTGTACATCTGTTTTTTGAATTTCTACACCGTATGTGAAATCATAATCACAGTTTATATTTATTGTTCCATATTCTTCTTGTGCCATTGAAATTACTAGTTTACCTTTGTAATTATTTCCGTCTTTTATAGAATTTCCTTTCATTATTAGTTGAACACCTTCAATTTCTGTTGTTGCTTCAAATGCTGTTTGATTATCTTTATTTTCGTAACTATATACTACAACAAATTCTTCTTCATCTGAAGTTACTGTAATGGTTCCTGTTACTTTGTTTTTGTTTTCTTTTTTATCTTCAACTGTTACTTTTAATTGTTCCGTTCTTTCTCCATTATATTCTTCATACATTGCAAATTCAGATTTTACTTCTCCAATAGTTAGAAACATTCCTACTACTGTATCTTCTCCATCTTTAAAATCAGCAGAAAATCCAACTAATTTATTTAATAAACCTTTTGTATATATTGAAATTATAGCTCTAGATTCTTCATCATATGTTTCATCTTCAAGTTCTGCAAGCATTTCATCTATTCCGCTAATTACATCTTCTTTGTACTCTCCAAGTGCATTATTAAATATTTCGTTTTGTTTTAAATTTCCTAAAAATTCTTTGCATAATGCAATAAATTGTTCTTGGCTTAAATCCAAAGTTGATATCTTTGTACTTCCATTTTTACTTTGTGTAAACTCTTGTTTTGAAATTACATTTATTAATTCATTTTCTAATGCTTCTAGCATTTTATTTGGATCTAGTTTTAAGTCTTGTACAGAATCTTCTGTTTCTACTGGTATTTCTAAATATTTATCTAGCCAGTCTGGTAGGTATGCATATCCTTTTTGGTCTTGTAAAAGAATGTAAGCATTTAAAAGGCTATTTTCATCGTATATAACATTAAAGTTTTCATTTACTATCATATTTTTTGTATCAACAGCCATATCTAAAGTTATGCTGGATGTTTCTAGTACATCATTAATTGCTTGAATCTTCTCTTCTTCTGACTCTATATTGGCTGATAAAGTCATTTTACCCTTAAGAGTTGTCGTTTCTTCTTCATCTTTTAAAGCTCCAAATACTTTACTAATAGATTTTGTAAATATTTTTTCTGGGGTGCTATTTAATGTTAAATAAGCAAATCCTCCAATTAAAACTAATACAATTATTATTACTGGTATTAGTATAAATAATAATTTTTTATTTCTCATAAAATCACTCCTTATGTTATTTATTATAACATACCATTTTTTTATTGAAAAGTAATTTTTCTGAAAAAATTGTAGTTTAGATGTTAGAAGTTAGAGATTAGAAATTAGAAAATATAGAGCGAAGGCTTACGAAGGCTTGCTTTTCTCTAACTTCTAACTTCTAATATCTAACCTCTAAATTACAATTTGTCTATCAAAAAATCACTCCATTAGGTAAAACCCCATATGTTTTTGTAATTCCACATCTATTGTTTTTCTCACATATAGCCCATTTTCTTTGCAATATTTTTGGACTGCTGTTTCTGTGTCTGCTCCGAATTTTCCATTTATATAGCCATTAAAATAGCCTAATTCTTTTAATTTTTTTTGAATTTGCAATACGTCCGAGCCATACATTCCTGACTTTAAATCTCTAAATCCGGTTCCAAAGTCCCCATATGGTCCATTTCTAATTATAACTTTTGTTCCTATTGGAACTATTTTATATAACTCTGCTACATCATCATTATTCATTCTTATACAACCATGAGAGCTTGCCCACCCAACTGAATATGGGTCTAATGTTCCATGTATTCCAAATTTGCCCCACGGAACATTTAAGCCCATCCATCTTCCGTCCGGAACCCTTCTCCCCATGTTGCTTTTTGTACAATAGTCCATTCTCCTATCGGAGATGGTGTTGACCATTTTCCTCCTGAACATGAATACGTTTTTATTACCTGTTTATTTTGAAAAAGATATAGCACTGATTCCTCAACATCAACTAGGATTTCATATTCCTCTTCAGTGGCATTTGCAGATGTAGTTGTTGATTTTTCTTCTTTATTCCTGTCCAAAAGCAAAAATAAAGCAGACAATATGCCTGCTATAATTATTATATATGCTATTGTTTTTATGTTTTTCTTTTTTATTATAATCATGGTTAATTATATGTGTGATTTGTTTTTTTATTACAAATAATGTAGGGGTCGCTGTCCACAGCGACCCGGAAATAATAAACGTTTAATGTCTACGGGTCGCCCAGGAGTGCGACCCCTACACCATTTGCAACATATTACGCAAATTATTCTTTTACTTCTTCAGCAGCTTCTTCTGTTGCTGTGTCTGTCACTTCTTCTACTACTGGATTTTCTGTTTCAACTGCTGGTGTTTCTTCAGGAACTTCTGCTGATTCTTCTGTCATTTCTTCTTTTAAAACTACTTCTTTAGTTTCAATTCTTGCTCCTACTTTTTCTTTTGTCTTAGCAGATTTTCCAAGTTTTTCTCTTAAATAGAATAATTTTGCTCTTCTTGCTTTACCAACTCTAGTTACTTCTACTTTTTCTACTGTTGGAGAATGAACTAAAAATGTTTTTTCAACACCAACGCCATAAGAAATTCTTCTTACTGTAAATGTTTGATTAACTCCTCCTCCTTGTACTTTTATTATTGTTCCTTCGAAAACTTGGATTCTTTCTCTGTTTCCTTCTTTAACTCTTACATGAACTTTTACTGTATTTCCAACTTTTAATTCTGGAATTTTATTTTTCATTTGTTCATGTTCAATTGATTTAATGATATCCATCTATGATATCCTCCTTCCTTTTTCTATCTTCTAACCTCTCACTTCTAATTTATAGAAGCAAATCTGGTCTTTTTTGTTTTGTTATTTCTATAGATTTTTGTTTTCTCCACTCTTCGATTTCTTTATGATTTCCGAGAGAGTAATACTTCTGGTATTTGTTTACTTAAAAATATTTCTGGTCTTGTATATTGTGGATATTCTAAAAGTCCATTTGAGAATGATTCTTCTTTTGTAGATTCCTTACTTAATACTCCTTCTACATATCTACTAACAGAATCTACTAAAACCATTGCTGGTAATTCTCCTCCTGTTAATACATAGTCTCCTATAGATATTTCTTCATCTACAATTTCGTCCAATACTCTTTGGTCTATTCCTTCATAATGTCCACATAATAAGATTAAATTTTCTTCTTTACTTAAAGCTTTCACTTTCTCCTGATTTAAAGTTTTTCCTTGTGGAGATAGGTAAATTGTCTTTGCATTTTTAGTATCTAAACTTTTAAATGCATCATATACAACATCTGGTTTAATAACCATTCCTGCTCCACCACCATATGGTGTATCATCAACTTTTTTATGTTTGTCTTTTGAAAAATCTCTGATATTAACTATATTTATATCTATTATTTGTTTTTCACAAGCTCTGCCAATTATACTTTGGTTTAAAGCCCCAAACATTTCTGGAAAAAGTGTAAGAATATTTATTTTCATTTATACTAAACCTTCCATTAACTTTACTGTAATTTTTTTGTTAGGAATATCTACATTTTTTATAACTTCACCAATTGCAGGTAATAATATTTGTTTGCCTAATTCGTTTTTTACAACATATACATCATTACTTCCAGTAGAAAAAACATCATCTACTTTACCTAAATTTTCTCCTTCTATTGTTACAACTTTGCAATCTATTAAGTCCACAATATAATAAGAATCTTCTGGTAATTTAGGCATTTTACTTCTATCTACCTTTAAATATAAATTTCTATATTTTTCTGCTTCATTAATATCGTCTATACCTTCAAGTTTAAGTAATACCATTTGTTTAGCATACTTAACAGCCTCAATTTTAAACTCTATTAACTCTGTTTTTTTTTGAATATATATGGTTCCAAATTCTTCAAACTCTTTGATATCATCTGTAAATGGTTTTACTTTTAACATTCCTTTTAATCCATTTGTGTTTACAATTTGACCTATTTCAAAATATTTATCCATAATTTAACCTTAACCAATAAATTCTATAGTTATTTTTTTGTTTTCTTTTGCAGCTAGGGCTTTCATTATTGTTCTTATTGCTTGTGCTATTCTTCCTTCTCTTCCAATAACTTTTCCCATATCGCTTTCTGCAACTTTTACTTCAAATATAACAGATTTTTCACCTTCTATTTCATTTATAGAAACTGCACTTGTATCTGTTACTAAGCTGTTAATAATTGTTGTTAATGCTTCTTTCATCTAAATGTCCTCCACTAATTATTTTTTTCTATTAAACGTTTTACTGTTTCTGTTGGTTTTGCACCATTTTTTATCCATTTTTCTACTTTTTCATTGTCTAAGTTTAATACTGATGGATCAGACATTGGATCGTATGTTCCAATTTGCTCTATTATTTTTCCATCTCTTGGTGATTTAGAATCTGCAACTACTACGTGATAGAATGGAGCTTTTTTCTTTCCTACTCTTTGTAATCTTATTTTTACCATGTGTTTCACCTCTTTTTCTTTTTTGTCTTTATATTTTTTTAAATTTAATAACTAATTAAAATCTCATTCCTTTTAGTGTTTTTTCGTCTATTCCTTTTAGCATGTTTTTCATTCCGCCTTTATTGTTTTGCATTTTTTTCATTAGTTTTTGTGTCATTTCATATGAGCTTATAAATTTATTTATGTCTTGTACTTTTGTTCCACTTCCTTTTGCTATTCTTTGACGTCTACTTGCATTTAATAGTCTTGTGTTTTTCTTTTCTTCTTTTGTCATGGAACATATTATTGCTTCTATTTTTACAAATTCTTTGTCATCTACTTTTATGTCTCCAAATTTGTTCATTCCTGGTATCATTTTCATTAGTGATGAGAATGAACCCATTTTTTTCATTTGTCTTAATTGTGTTAAATAGTCATCCAAATCAAATTCTTGTTTTTTTAATTTTTTTTCTAATTTTAAAGCTTCTTCTGCATCAAATGCTTCTTCTGCTTTTTCTATTACAGATAACATATCTCCCATTCCAAGAATTCTCGATGTCATTCTATCTGGATGGAATTCTTCTATGTCGCTTAGTTTTTCACCTGTCGCCGCAAATTTTATTGGTTTTCCTGTTACTTTTTTTACAGAAAGTGCTGCACCACCACGGGTATCACCATCTAATTTTGTAAGTATTACTCCATCTATTCCTAGGTTATCATTAAAATGGCTTGCTACATTTACTGCATCTTGACCTGTCATTGAGTCTACAACAAGTAAAATTTCATGTGGTTTTACATTTGATTTTATATTTTTTAATTCTTGCATTAATTCTTCATCTATATGAAGTCTTCCTGCAGTATCTAGTATTATTACATCATTTAATTTTGACATTGCTTCATTTATTGCTTGTTTGCTAATTCGAACAACATCTTTTGAATTTTCATTTGCAAATACTGGAATATTAAGCTGGGCACCAACTACCTGTAATTGTTTTATCGCTGCTGGTCTATATACGTCACATGCAACAAGTAATGGTTTTTTGCCCTGTTTTCTTAAAAGGTTTGCTAACTTTCCAGCTGTTGTTGTTTTTCCTGAACCTTGAAGTCCGGACTAACATTATTATTGTTGGTGGGTTTGGAGTAAAATTAATTTTTGAAGTTACTCCACCTAGCAATTCTTCCATTTCATCTTTTACTATTTTTACAACTTGTTGTCCTGGAGTTAAAGATTTTAAAACATCTTGACCTAAAGCTTTTTCATTAACATCAGCTATAAAGTCTTTTACTATTTTATAGTTAACATCAGCTTCTAGTAATGCTAGTTTTACTTCTCTTAGAACTTCTTTTAAGTCACTTTCAGTAATTCTTGCTTTACCACTAAGTTTTCTAGTTATACCTTGTAATCTAGAAGATAATCCTTCAAATGCCATAAATCTTTCCTCCTATTAATAATTTTTCAGTAAAATGTTTATTTTTGTATGAATATATAATGTTTTATCGTTCATCCCCAACTGCATAATAGGCTGAAGTAACAAAAAAACTTCAATAAATTTCGTTTTTTTGTACAGCCTATAATTTGTCGGTCCCCACAGCATTCACTCTAAAACATTATATATTCATACAAATAATAGTATTAAAACATTACCAAAATATTTTATTTACACTAAACAGTTTAATTCTTTTCTTATATGCTCAAGAATTTCAGCTATTTGTTCGTCTGTAAATTTTGCTTCTATTTGCGTAAGTTCTGATAAAATGTTAGAAATTTGCTTTTCTTGTTTAAGCATCTTTTTCATAATTTGTAGCTTTTCTTCAAACTCGAAAAGTTTTTTCTCTCCTTTCTTTATTATATCTCTAACTGCTTGCCTTGTTATCTCACTATTTTCAGCAATTTCTGAAAGAGATAAATCCATATTATAGTAGTTGTCTAAAATCTCTAACTGTTTTTCAGTTAAAAGTTTTCCATAAATTTCGATTAACATACTTAACTCTACTTTTTTATCCATACTACTATCCTTTGCCCTAAAACTACATTAATTAAAAATGTAATGCTAATATACTTTACACTATTTTTTCGTGTTTGTCAATGGTTATGCAAAAAAAACCCATAAAAATGGGTTTTTTTATTTATATTTTATCTTTCTTTTTTTCCTTCTTCAACCTTTTTATCAAGAGCTTCTTTATATATTGCCTGAACAACTTCGTTTTTCATTATATCACCATCTACTTTAATTTCATCTTTAAAAGATTTGACTGTTGTTGGCGCTGGAGTTGTCGGTGTTGTTGGTGCTGGTAATGCAGCTTTTTTGGCAAATAAGCTTTTGAAAGATTCCCATCTGCTAGGATCTCCTGCTTGTCTTTTTCCAAATAATCCTTTAAAAGTTTCCCATCTTGATGGGGTAGCTGGTGCTGTTGGTGCTGTTGGTGTTGGATTAGCATTATATAATGAATTTTTAGCATATGTATAATCATGTATTTTATTTTCACTTCTTTTTATTAATCTGTCACAGTTGCTTATGCTTTTATCTAAAGCTGATCTAGTTGTCAAGTTATCTATTTCTCCATTTAATTTTTGATTATTAAATAATTTTTTTAAATTATTTCTTTCTGTTTGTCTCTCACCAACTAATGTTTTACGTTCTCCTTCTAATTTTGCTTTATCTGCGTCTAATTTTGCTTTATCTGTCGCATAATTTGGATCTGCCGGATCTAGATTACTTATTTTATTATCAATATCTTTTATTTCACTATCTTTTTTGCTAATTTCAAGTGATTTATTTTCAATATTGTTAACAATCATTGTAGCTTGTGGATGTTTTGCAATCATATTTTTTAATTGTTCTAGATTTGCTTTTTTCTCTTCTTGTTCTTTTTTCTGTTTTTCAAATTTTGCGATTTGTCTTTCTGTCCTTACATCTATTGCTCTATTACATTGTTCTTTAACTTCAGGCATTTCTTTTACTAAATTAATTATTTTTTCAATTTCTCCTTGTGTTTTTTCCTGTTGTTTTTTTGCAATTTCAATTTGAATTTTTATATCACTTATTTCTGTTACTGCTTTATTTACTTCTGTTTGATATTTTTTCTTATCTGAATTTGTTTTTGCTGATTTTAAATTATTTTCTGCTGTTTCTTTATCTTTTTCTGCTGTTTCTAAATCTTTCTCATGTTTTTCCAAATTTTTTTTATATTTTTCAGTTGCAGCTGAAAGTCTTAAATATTCATTGTTTAATTCTTCTAAACTCATACTACTCCTCCTCTACTTTCTCTGTTGCGATTTCACATCGCTCAATTAATTCATTTGCTTTTTCTATTAATTCTTCTGACTCAAATTTTAAGTCTAGTATTTTGTCAAATAATTCTAATGTATCTTTTTTTTCTTTTTCATCCATAACATTACCTCCTATATGTATGAATACACCATACTTAATTATTATTTTACCACTTTCTGACAAAATTTTCAATAGTTTTATGTAAATCTGTGTTAAAATTCATAAAAATTTAATATTTTTGTAATATTGTTGTAATATTTTTTATGCTTCTTTTTGCCATTTTTTCATATCTTAATTTTTTGTCTTTTATTTTTTCTTCTAGTTCTGGTAGTATTCCGAAGTTTGCGTTCATTGGTTGAAAATTTTTGTTGGGTGTTGATATGTAATTTGCAAGAGCACCTATTACAGTTTGTTTTGGGAATATGCATTTTGGTAGTTTTTCCTGAAAATTTTTTTCATTTTCCGGGCAGGGGTGGAACCCTGCCCCTACAGATTTATTCCTAAATTTTAATGCTGCATTTAATCCTGCTACCATGCCTGAGGCTATTGATTCTACATATCCCTCTACTCCTGTTATTTGGCCTGCAAAATATATATTTGGATTTTGTTTTAAATTATACGTTTCATCTAATAATTCTGGTGAGTTTATATATGTGTTTCTATGCATTACTCCGTATTTTATAAATTCTGCATTTTGAAGTCCTGGAATCATCGAAAATACTCTTTTTTGTTCTCCAAATTTTAGGTTTGTTTGGAAGCCTACCATATTGTACATTGTTGCACTTTCATTATCTTGCCTTAATTGGACTATAGCATATGGTCTTTTCGCAGTTCTTGGGTCATCAAAGCCTACTGGTTTTAATGGGCCATATCTTAAAGTATCTATTCCTCTTTTTGCCATTACTTCTACTGGCATACATCCTTCAAATATTTCTCTTTTTTCAAATTCATGAAGTGTTACTACTTCTGCATTTATTAATTCATTGTAAAATGCCTCATATTCTTCTTTATTAATAGGAAGATTTATATAGCTTTGTTCCTCATTTTCTAGTCTTTTTCTCCATTCTTCTATTGTTTCTTCTTTTTTCTTTTCCTGAGAGTATCTATCTCCATAAAAGGCTATAGAAAAATCTATACTTTCTTTACTTATTATTGGTGCTGCTGCATCATAGAAATATAATTTATCTTCTCCCGTTATTTTTAATATATTTTCAGATAATTTTTCTGAAGTTAATGGTCCAGTTGCAACAATTACTATTCCTTTTTTTGATATTTCTTCAATATTTATTACTTCTTCATTGTAAATTTCTATTAAAGGAATATTTTTTATTTCGTTTGTCACTTTTTTTGAAAACTCTTCTCTATCTACTGCTAAAGCTTGTCCTGCTGGGACTGCAGTTTCATCTGCACATTTTATAAGAAGTGAATCTAGCATTCTTAATTCTTCTTTTAAAAGTCCACACGCATTTGTAAGCAAATTTGACTTAAATGAATTACTGCATACTATTTCTGCTAGGTTTTCATTTGAATGTGCTGGTGAAAATTTTTGTGGTTTCATTTCATATAATTTTACTTTTATTCCTCTTTTAGCTATTTGGTAAGCAGCTTCACATCCTGCTAATCCTCCACCTATTATTGTTATATAATCTTTCATGCTTTTCTCCTTTGTTTTAATATACAAATATTTTGGATTAAAGTCAAGTAAGTGGTAAGATAAATTGTAATTTGTAAGGTAAATGTTTATGGCGAATGTTGTAGGGGTCGCCGTCCTCGGCGACCCGTAAT
>JBJFFE010000077.1:0-4857 GCA_051891435.1 Clostridia bacterium
TCCGCCCAATCTCGTCGGAGTTTGATTTTTCTTTTTTCAGGCTCCTCTAAGTAATTCCTACTCAGATTCTCCTAAAAAAAGAAAAATGAAACTCCTGCGTTGGGCTGCTTATTTCCTAATATTTATTAATAAATTTTTGATTTTCATTTTAAAATATTTGCTTTTTTAAAAACAAATTCAAAATCATTTTTTATATTTAAAAAAGTTGCTTTTTCGCTTTCTATATTTTTTTTCCACATTACAACTATACTATAACCTAATGAAATATTGTCTTCTAATAAGCGATAATTTTCTCTTAATTTTCTCTTTATCCTATTTCGAACAACACTATTTCCAGTTTTCTTAGTAACCACCACACAAATATAATTTTTATTTTCTTTATTTGGTAGTATAAAAAAGCTTAAATAATGTCCACCATAAAATTTTCCATATTTAATTACTTTTTTTATTTCGTAATTTTTTTTCAATGTTTCTGTATTTTTCAAATTTATCACTCTTTTATAGAAATTTTATGCTGTTAATTTTTTTCTTCCTTTTTCTCTTCTTGCTTTTAAAACATTTCTTCCTGCTCTAGTTTTCATTCTTTTCATAAAACCATGTTCTTTTTTTTCTTGTCTGTTTTTTGGTTGATATGTTCTTTTCATTTTTATTCCTCCCATTTAAAATCATAAGTACAAGAATTATATATTAAAACCATGCTAAAAGTCAAGATTTTTACAAAATTTTTAATTAAAATATTTTTTTTTTAAATTATGTTGATTAATTTTTTTATTTTTGATATTATATGAACGATAATATGGATATAAAGCTTTAAATTTACAAGTTTTATCTCTAAACAATTAGATATTTGGAGGTTTTTTAATGGATAGCACTATAAATGATTTATTCGCTGAAGCAAAAGAGTTAATTAGAGAAGAAATGTCCGAATTATCTTTTAAAACTTGGATTTTACCATTAGATATTAGTTCTATTTTTGATAATAATATCGTTTTGGTTGCCAGAGATTCTTTTAAGAAAGACGCTGTTGAAAATCGTTTCAAAGATTTAATAACAAATGCTTTTAATATAATATTACAAAAAAATTGTAATGTTGAAATAGTTTTAAAAGATGATCTCCAAACAAAAGAAGAAATTTTACAAAATTTTAATTCAAAAAATATTAGTAATACAGTTAATTATTCAAATACTTTCTTAAATAAGGATTATTCTTTTGATACATTTGTTGTTGGAGATAATAACCGTTTTGCACATGCTGCTGCTTTAGCAGTTGCAGAATCTCCTGCCACAGCTTATAATCCATTATTTTTATATGGGGGAGTAGGACTTGGTAAAACTCACCTTATGCATTCAATTGGTAATGAAATTTTAAGAAAAAATCCATCAATGAAAATATTATATGTTACGTCAGAAACTTTTACAAATGAATTTATAAATGATTTAAAAGATAATACTATGGAAAAGTTTAGACAGAAATATAGAAATATTGATGTTTTATTAATAGACGATATTCAATTTATTGCTGGAAAAGAACGTTTACAAGAAGAATTTTTCCATACTTTTAATACTTTAAGAGAAAATGGAAAACAAATTGTTCTTTCAAGTGATAGACCTCCTAGAGATATACCACTTTTAGAAGATAGATTAAAATCTCGTTTTGAATGGGGAATAATAGCTGATGTTTCTATGGCAGATTATGAAACTCGTCTTGCAATTCTTAGAAAAAAAACTGATGAAAAACATGTAATTATTGATGATGATATTTTGCAAAATATAGCTGCAAAAATAGATTCTAATATTAGAGAATTAGAAGGTGTTTTTAATAAATTAGTTGCTCAAGCTTCATTAACACATAATCCAATAACACATGAAATGGCAGAAAAAGCTATAAATGATATGATAAGACAAAAAGATTCTGTAATTTCAATTGAATATATACAAGATTGTGTATGTAAATATTTTAATATAACAGAAAAAGATTTGAAAAGTGCACAAAGATCTAATGATATAACATATCCAAGGCAAATAGGTATGTATCTTTGTAGAATTTTGACTAATGAATCTTTTCCAAAAATAGGTGATTATTTTGGAAAAAGAGATCATACAACTGTAATGCATGCATTTAAAAAAATAGAAACAGAAATAAAACAGAATCAAAATACAAAATTAATTGTGGAAAGTGTGAAAAAAATAATTTTAAATAACAAATAATTGTAAAATAAGGACAAGTTAATATTTTTTAAAATCTTAGTTTGTAAAACATAAATTTGTTAAAAAATTTTCTTTTCTTACTTACGGAAATAAGACAAAGGTTATCCATAGCCACCTGTTAAAAAACTGTGATTTAATTGTGAATTACTTGTTTTACACATAAAATAAATAATACTGTTAATAATTATCCACAGTTATCCACACTTTTTTCCACAGGCTGTTAATTAGGGAAATAAACACTTAGAGGAGTTTTCCACTAAATTAACAGCACCTACTAATACTATTACTATAATATATTTTATATAATAAAAAAGGAGCCAAAAAAATGAAAATTATATGTGAAAAAGAAAAATTATTAAAATGTATAAACTCTGTTGTAAGAGGTGTTCCTACAAGAACAACTATGCCTATATTAGAAGGTATATTTATACAAACAAATGAAAATAAAGTAAAAATGACTACATACGACTTAGAATTAGGTATTGAATATATTGTGGATTGTGATGTTATAGAAGAAGGAAACACTGTAGTTAATGCCGTAATGTTTAGTGAAATTATTAGAAAGTTACCAGATACTGAAATTAAAATTTCAGTTAATGAAAATAAATTATTAGTTATTGAATGTGAAGGTTCTTTATATAAATTATCAACAATGAATCCAGAAGAATATCCAGAACTTCCTAAAATTGATGTGGAACATTCTGTTGTAACAGAACAAAGAACTTTAAAAGATATGATTAAAAAAACAATTTTTGCTGTAAGTATAGAAGAAAATAGACCAATATTTACAGGTTGTTTATTCGAAACTATTAATAATAAAATAAATGTTGTTGCAATCGATGGTTCAAGAATGGGATGGGTAAGCACATTTTTAACAGAAAAAACAAATAATTTTAAAGCAGTAATTCCAGGAAAAACTTTAAATGAAGTTAACAAAATAATAACAGATTCATTTGATACAATAAAAATTGGGATTGCTAAAAATCAAGCTGTTTTTGAAATGGAAAATTGTAAAATTGTTACAAGATTACTAGAGGGAGAATTTTTAAATTATCAAAATGTAATTCCTTCAACATGGGAAACAAAAATAAGAATAAATAAAAATATTTTACAAAACTGCTTAGAAAGGGTAAGCTTAATATCATCATCTTATGTTGAAAAAGAAAAAAAATATCCAGTTAAAATAAAAATAGAAATAGGTAAAGTTATTTTATCTTGTACAAATCAAACAGGAGATGCTAAAGAAGAAATATATATTGAAACAGAAGGAAAACCTTTAGAAATTGGGGTTAACCCAAAATATTTCTTAGATGCATTAAAAGTAATTGAAGATGAAGAAATATTTATTGAGTTTGGAAGCAATATTTCACCTTGTATTATTAAACCTGTTGAAGAAACTGCTCAAGAATATGTTTATATGATTTTACCAATAAGAATAAAAGAAGATTAATAAGGATAAAAAATGTATATAAAAAAAATTAAACTAGAGAATTTTAGAAATTATGAAAAACAAGAAATTATTTTTAATAAAAATATAAATAATATTTATGGAGATAATGCTCAAGGAAAAACTAATATTTTAGAAGCAATTTTTATATGTGGTTTAGGAAAATCATTTAGAACAAATCAGGATAAAGAATTAATAAATATTAATAAAGATTATTCAAATGTGGAAATTGAATATTATAAAAAAGATAGAGAAGGTAAAATTAAGTTAGAATTAAATCAAAAAAAAGATTTTTTTATAAATGATATAAAAGTAAAAAAAGTAAGTGATATTTTAGGAAAAATTTATGTAGTATTATTTACACCACAAGATATTAATATTTTAAAAAATGATCCTAGTAAAAGAAGAAGATTTTTAAATATAATGATAAGTCAGTTAAGACCTATGTATGTACATATTTTAAATAAATATAATAAAACTTTAGAACAAAGAAATAATTATTTAAAACAAATAAAATATGAAAATAAATCTTATGAAATGTTAGATATTTGGGATGAACAATTAGTAGATTTAGGTACAAAAATATTTATTTATAGAAAAGAATTTTTAGAAAAAATAAATAATAAAATAAAAAATATTCATTTAATTACAACTCAAAATAAAGAACATATTGAAATAAAATATAAAAGTAATATAATAGATGAAAATAAATATTTACAAGAATTAAAAAATAAAAGAAATATAGATATTCAAAAAGGATATACAAGCATTGGAATACATAGAGATGATTTTGAAATATTTATAAATAATGAAAATATTTCTATTTATGGCTCGCAAGGACAACAAAGATCAAGTATAATTTCATTAAAACTTGCAGAAGCAGAAACCATATATGAAGAAATAGAAGAATATCCAATTATTTTATTAGATGACTTTATGTCTGAATTAGATAGAAAAAGAATAAAAGGTTTTATTGAAAATATAAAAGAAAATCAAGTAATAATTACAAGCACAGAAAAAGTAATATTGGACAAAAATGAAATTAATTATTATAATATTAAAAATGCAAAAATAGAACCGACTTAGCTAGAATTATATTGATTACTAGCCAAACGCAGGTGCTTATATATTTTATTTTTAGAGCGAATCCGGGGTGACCGCCTTAGAAAATGTATGAACGAAGTGAGTTACATTTTCTTGGA
>JBJFFE010000078.1:0-4753 GCA_051891435.1 Clostridia bacterium
GAGAATTTAATTTTTTAGAAAATCATACAAAAGGTAGGCTGACTAAAAGCATTTATTGAACATTAACATAAATCAATATCTTTTTCTGTTTCAGTCATATCATATAATACTTCTTCTAATACATCGTACTCTTCTTTAGAATTAGGATTAATTCTTCTATCCTCATTTATTCTATCTAAAAGATACTGTACTATTTCCTCAAAAGTCATTCCACTTTTTTCTTTAAAACTAGATATGGATTTTTCTAATTTTGCTTTTATTATTTTCTTATCAACTTGTTCTACCAAATCAGGTTTTTGTGGTGCATTATATTCTTGTTCTAATGATAATTTTATTTCTTTCAGAAAAATTCGCCTGTTTTCTCTTCCCTCATCAAAAGCTATATCTTGATTTTCCATATTACTCTTCCTCTTTTTCAGAAATCTTTTCTATACTTACAACTTTACCTTCATTTGTTCTCATAAGTGTAACACCTTGTGTTGATCTTCCAAGTACACTTATTTCTGATGCATTTATTCTAATTATTGTTCCTGTATCTGTTATAAGCATTACATCATCAGTATCATCTACTATTTTAATTCCTACTATTTCTCCTGTTTTTGGAGTTACTTTATATGTTATAACCCCTCTTCCAGCTCTTGATTGTACTCTGTATTCGTCAAGTTCTGTCCTTTTTCCGAATCCATTTTCTGTTATTGCAAGAAGTGTTTTTTTGCTACCTTCTATTATCGGTTCCATTCCGATTACATAGTCTTCTTTGTCAAGTTTTATACCAATAACACCTTGAGAAACTCTACCAATTGGTCTTACATCTTTTTCTGTAAATGTAATTGCAATACCTTTTCTTGTAACTAAAACAACATTATCTTGTCCATCAGTTAATCTTACATCGATCAATTCATCATCGTCTTTTAATGTAATTGATAACAATCCTGTTTTCTTTCCTGAAATGTACTCAGTTAAAGCAGTTTTTTTAATCATACCATTTCTAGTTGCAAATAATAGATATTTTCCTTCTGCAAAATTTTGTATTGGTATTATTGTAGATATTTTTTCGTCAGCATCTAGCCTTAATAAGTTAACTATTGCAGTTCCTTTTGCTGTTCTTCCTGCTTCTGGTATTTCATATCCTCTTAATTTATACATTTTTCCTTTATTACTAAAGAATAAAATTGTATCATGTGTAGAAGCTGTAAATATTTCTTTAACAAAATCTTCTTCTCTTGTTGCAATTCCTGTAATTCCTTTTCCTCCACGTTTTTGGCTCTTATATGTATCTATTGGCATTCTTTTAATATAGCCAAAATGTGTTAAAGCAATTACTGTTTGTTCTTCTTTTATTAAGTCTTCTACTTCAAATTCACCTTCAGCTGCAACTATTTTAGTTTTTCTTTCATCACCATATTTTTCTTTTATTTCTAAAAGTTCATCTTTTATTATTTTATATACTAAGGTTTCACTTGATAAAATTTCTCTGTAATAAGCAATTAATTTCATTAATTCATTATATTCTTCTTCTATTTTTTCTCTTTGTAAACCTTGTAATGTTCTTAGCCTCATATCTAATATTGCTTGTGCTTGAATTTCAGAAAGTCCAAATCTTTCCATTAATTTTTCTTTTGCATCATCATAAGATGTTCTAATTATACGAATAACCTCATCAATATTATCTATAGCAATTCTTAATCCTTCTAAAATATGAGCTCTTGCTTCTGCTTTATCAAGTTCAAATTTAGTTCTTCTTAAAATTACTACTCTTCTATGTTCTATATAATGGTCTAAGCATTCTCTTAGTGTTAATATTCTTGGTTCTCCATCAACTAAAGCAAGCATTATTATTCCAAAAGTATCTTGAATTTGTGTGTTTTTATATAGTAAATTTAATACAACTTGTGGATTTGCATCTCTTTTTAATTCTATAACAATTCTTACATCATGTTCTCTATCAGATTCGTCTCTAATTGCAGAAATTCCTTCTATTCTTTTTTCTTTTACAAGTTCTGCAATATGTTCTATTAATTTTGCTTTATTTACTTGGTATGGTAATGAAGAAACAACTATTCTTCTTTTACCACCAGACATTTCTTCTATTTCAGCTTCTCCTCTTAATGTTATTTTTCCTCTACCTGTTGTATAAGCTTTTTTAATTTCATCTCTTCCTAAAATTGTTGCTCCTGTAGGGAAGTCTGGTCCTTTTATAATTTGCATTAATTGTTCATCTGTTACTTCATCTTCATCTATTATTTTTACAATTCCATCTATAAGTTCTGTTAAGTTGTGTGGTGGAATATTTGTTGCCATACCAACAGCAATACCAGATGATCCATTTAAAAGTAATGCTGGTATTTTTGCAGGTAATACAGTTGGCTCTTGTAATCTATCATCAAAGTTTGGCATAAAGTCTACAGTATTTTTTTCGATATCTGCAAGCATTAATTGAGATATTTTAGACATCCTTGCTTCAGTATAACGATATGCAGCAGGTGGATCTCCATCTATAGAACCAAAGTTTCCATGTCCATCTACCATTGGATATCTTAATGAAAAAGTTTGTGCCATTCTAACTAAAGCATCATAAACAGAAGCATCTCCATGTGGATGGTATCTTCCCAAAACGTCTCCAACTGTTGTAGCACATTTTCTGTATGGCTTGTCTGGAGTAATTCCATCTTCATGCATTGTATATAAAATTCTTCTATGCACAGGTTTCATACCATCTCTTACATCTGGAAGAGCACGTGCAACAATAACGCTCATTGCATAATCAATATATGCATCTTGCATTTCTTTTTCAATGTTTTTTTGTATAATAGTTTCTTCTTTCTTGTCCATTTTTTTCCTCTTTTCATTTTGTGTATTTTACCTCGTAATTATATATGATTACACTAATTTTTGCAAGGAAAAAAAGAGATTTTCTTACGGAAATTGTTACTATTTAATGTAATAAAACAAATTACATAATTTTTATATTTTTTACCTTTATTATCATATTATTTTCTATTTCTCCATTTACAAATACTTTGTTATTTTTCTTTAATTTTCTATAACAAAAATCTGCTACATTGTTATAACCTTTTACTTTAAATTCTTGCTTATTTAATTCTATTATAAATTCCACTTTTGCAAAATATTTTTTGCTATTTATTATAAATTTATATTCTATTTTACTTACTACTTTTCCTATTATAAATATTTCGTTCATTGTTTTACCTCTTTTATTTCGTAAAATGCGTATATTCGTTTTTCTACTAATACACATTTTATTGATACCTGTTTACCTAAAATCTCTTTAGGAAGGAATAGGTTTCTTTAATACTAATACCTTTACTGTATGTATTCCTTAAAATACATAATCTGAAATTTGTATTAGAGTGCTGGGCGAAAACCGATGTTGTTGTTGCAATTGTACGGATTGTTGTTGTTGCGGTTAGAAGCTGGATTGTTAGAGCCGTTGTTGTTGTAATTACCACCTCGATTAACACGGTTAGTAGAAGAATTGGCTTTTCAACCTATCCCTATGTTTTATAAATTACAATTTATTGTTTAAAACAATTTCCTTTCTAAATTATATGTATCTGCTATTTTTATATAGCCCATGTGTCCTGCTAAATATTTTTTTGCTTCTTTACTTGTTATTTCTCCTTGGGCTATTTTATATTTTAATTCTTTTATTTTTTTCTTATGTTAAATAATATTCATCCTTATTCCAATTTAATGGATTATTTTCTATATATTCATAAATTTGCCAATATTCCTTTTCATTTTTTATAACATGTTCATAATAATTTCTTTGCCATAATCTTTTCTCAAATGCTTCTATTTTTCCCTTTTTAATTTCTTTTATTATATATCCTGTTGTTCTTGTTTTAAATGAACAAATTATATCTCCTATTGTAGGGGCGGGCCCTGTGTCCGCCCTTTTTATTTCTATTATTCCATGTATATGGTTTGGCATTATTATATAATTATGTAATTTAATATTCCTAAATTCTTTTTCTAAATTTATATACACATACTGTATTATTTCTCCCATATATGTTAGATCTATTTTCTGGGCGGACACAGGGCCCGCCCCTACACTTGATAATATTTCTTTTCTATTTTGTGTACATACTGTAATAAAATATAATCCCTCTTTTGAATAATCATATCCTTTTATTCTTATTGAATGTCTTTTATATTTTCTTTCATTGTTCTCTATGGATTTCACCTTCTATTTTATTAATTTTTATTATGGGAAATAAATTACCAGATTTGATAATTTTATGATTTAAATTTCATTTATTTTAATATATTTATTTAATTTATTTTAATATATTCATTTAATTTTTTCCAGTTTTTTACTATTTTTTATAAAAATAACGCTATCCCCTAAAAAATAGAAATAGCGCTCCCGCTAGGGGACAAAATTTTTTTATTACCGTTTTGCTCTTAGCAAAACGACATTAAAAAATTTTGCCCCTCTTCGCGTGTAAAACTCGCGAACTTCATATTAAGTTCAAACTTTCTACCCTGCCACTAGTGGCTAGGCTTTAGGTACTGCTTCGCTATCAGCACTCAGACCTACGAAATATACAGTGCTGGGCGAAAACCGAGCCCGTCGTTGCAACCGGTAGGAGCGTTGCCGCTACGGCCAGAAGCCGGATAGCGGCCGCCGCCGCCGCCGACGTTGCAAAAACCTCCACGACCAACACGGTAAGTAGAAGAATAGGCTTCCATTGTCCATTCATAAACATTTCCTGCTAAGTCATAT